>CALMUT010000052.1 GCA_937872925.1 uncultured Myxococcales bacterium
CACCGCTGGATGGCTAGCTGGAAAATTACAGCCAAACAGTGATCAACCATGAGAGCATACAAGCATACAAACCGATTTTTCGAGCCACTCCACCCCCCGCGCACCGGAGCGGCTTGGCGAACAGATCGGCGCGCCGGAGCGGCCCGGGGCGCTCGCCGCTATCAGAGCCCGGCTTCGGGCACAGCGAGCACGACCGTCTCTTCTACGGTCAAGATGCATTCGCCGTCTGCTTTCGCCTCGAGGGTGCGTTCCACTTTGGGATACTGCGCCGTCTCCACCGTCAGCGCCGTAGCGCCTTGAGTCCACAGCTTGCAGAATACCTCGCCAACCTCCGCGCCTGCTTCGGGTACGCCGCCGTCAACGTCGCGTCGCTGACAGAACAGCACTTCCTGCGTCTGCACCGTATCGGACACGGCATATTCTTCCACGCCGCCGCCGTATTTGATCTTCAGTCGCAGATCGCTCGGCACCGAACCAGTCGCGGCCCGAACGGTCAGTTCAAACGCGGGACGCAGGGCGCACTCCGGGCGGTCGTCGCTGCTGCAAGCCGCCAGTGCGACCAGTGCGACCAGGCAAATCCCGCTGAGCAGGCGACGTCCCCCAAATCTCCCAAATGCCTTCAAAGTCCTAAGCAATGCCCCGATGTCATACCCCACCTTGGGACAAATACCAGTCCGCTTTCCGCTCACGGGATGTGTAGTTCCTGTCCCGGCACGATGGCGTCTTTCGGCGATATCTGGTTCTTTTCGCACAGCTCGGTGACGGACACGTCGTGCTTCTTCGCGATGCCCCACAGGCTATCTCCCTTGGCCACGACATAACTCTTGGGGGCGCCGCGTTTCTTCTTCTTGGCTGCGGCGCGCTGCTTCTTCACAACTGCATCCCCCGCGCCGCCGCGGCAACACCGGAAGCCGATGGAGTAGTCGCGGTATTTCGTGTTGTGCCCAGTGGTCTTGTAGTTGCAACCCGCACCGTGCAGTTCGTTGTCCAGGTAGTACCCGCCGCGGAAAACACCACTCGGATTGGCCGTCCATTCGTGCAGATTCCCCACCATGTCGTAAGCGCCGAAACTGTTGCGGCAGCGCGAGAACTTCCCACTGCGCGCCAGGGATCCTGGCACTTGATTCAGTCGCGGGTCGTTCATGGCTTCGATCCCAAAGACCTCCGTGCCGTCCTTGTTGCCGTGGATGCTGCGCAAAGGCGACACACCCTTGTCGTTACAGCGCCCAGGCTGGTGTTCGTCACCATAGGGGTATGTAGTCGGCTGTCTGCCCTTGCAGGCTTCCACCCATTCTTCATCCGTGCACAAGCGCTTGCCCGCAGCTTCACACGCGCGCGCCGCCTCTTCTTGGCTGATGTGCGCCTGGGGCACGACGCCGCGACGCGTGCGCGCGCGTAACCGATCGTCGGGTTTGGGTATGTGATAGGGCGACTGGCGCCGAAGGGTCGCGCCCCGCGCATTGACGACGTCCACGCTGGCTTCGTAGGCATCGATGCAGAACTTCCCGTGCACGCTGACCATGCCCGCAGGGCAGCCCCCGCGCGCCGCCTCGGCCTGGGGCGGAAATAGCGACATGGCAGCACCCAGCCCGACCACCGTGGCCAGCCCGCTCCGCGCCAAGCTGGCGCTCTTTCGAATACTTACGCGCACTTTCGGCCCCAGCGTTAGCACGCTCGTGTTTCGATTCCAGTTTTTAGAAAAAGCAAAACTTTCTCCGTGGCCGACTGTCTATTCGACGGTGATACGCTCGGTTTCAGTCATGCACCGCCCCCGCCGCGCCAAGACCCGCCTCCACCGGCCCCCCGGCTTCCCATGCACACTCGCCCTCGTCGCCCTCAGCTGCGGCGCGCCGCAGACGACCGAAGCCCCGCCGACGCCTGCAGTCCCGACCCAAGCCGCTGCTTCACCAGCGCCGCCCGCCGCATCCGGCCAACCCGCCGTTCAGAGCAGCAACCGCTGCGGCGCCCTCGATTGCCGCACTTTTCCCTCCGCCGTCGCGGCGCTCTCTGAAGTACTCGCAGAGAAGCCTGTCGTGCTCGGGGTCGGCGAAGCCCACGCGCTCAAAGGCATGGAGCACATTCCGTCGACCACGAAGCGCTTCACGGACGACTTCCTTCCGGTCCTGAAAGGCAAGACCAGCGACTTGATCGTGGAGTTGATGCTGCCCAACGCCGGCTGCGAAGCCAAGAAGCAGGAAGTCGCGAAGCGTCAGGAAGCCGTCACCAAACCCCAAGCCGAATCCAATCAGAATCAGTACCTGGTGCTCGGTCAAACCGCGCGCAAACACGGCATCGCACCCGATATCTTACGACCCACTTGCGAAGACCTCACACGCATCACCGAGGCCGGCAGTGGCGATGTTGGCGTGATGCTGGAGACCATCGCGCGGCTGGCACGTGAAAAGGTCGAGCACTTGCTGACGCTGAACGAAAAGGATGGCCGCAAATCCATGGTCGTCGCCTACGGCGGCGCCTTGCACAACGACATTGCCGCTCGCGAAGGCCGCGAAGCATGGACCTTTGGCCCAGCACTCACTGAACGCACCGGTGGCCGCTACGTAGAGCTCGACTTGATCGTGCCAGAGTTCATCAAGGATTCCGAAACCTGGCGCGCCCTGCCTTGGTACCCACACTACGACCGCAAGAAGCTCGGAGGCAGCGCAGTGCTCTTCCGGGTTGCGCCCAATAGCTACGTGCTCGTGTTCCCGGAAACCGCTCCAGCGAAACCAACGAAGTAGTGTGGCTCAGTTGGCTTTTCGCAAGAACGTCACGGCCTCGCGGACTTGCGCGTCGGTCATGCTGTGGCCCACTTTGCGTCTGCCAACGGCGCGGTGCTTCCATTTCATCGCACGTAGCGCCTTGGCCAGACGCACCGGGTCCTTCCTCGCGCGGTCCTTCTCGCCCCAACCCACGTACGCGGGCACTTTGGGGTGCGTGCCCCGAGCCCAGCGTTCCACGTTCTTGGGAGCACCCCCACCGGCAAAGATCCCGTAGCCCTGCACCGGCAAGCGCCCGCGCAGGAGCAGCGATGCCGAATAGTACGCGCCCGCCGAAAACCCCATGACGAACACCTTGGCGAAGGCGCGCCCGTTGCGCGCTTCGAGCAACGCCTTGGCGTCCATCCACTCCTGAATCACTTCCTTCTCCAGGTCGGTCTGCGCCGCCGACGCGTTTGGCCACGTATAGTGATCGAAGAAGCGCTTGCTGCCCGCTCCGATCCGCCCGCGCGGCATCAGCACTTCGAAGCCATTCGCTTTGGCCATGCGCTTCATCGCCTGCTCCTGCGCGTACTGCCAAGTCGTGCCGACCTTGATCACTCCGTGCAAGAAGATCACCAGCGTATCCGGCGGATCCACGCCATCCGGCACGTAGTGACACATGCCCTCACTGAGCGCTTCCACATCCTCAGTGCACCATGGCGCTTCGGTCTTTGCCCCGCTCCCACCGGCGTCACCCCTCGACGCCTCGGACGCAGCCGGCGCGTCGGCCAAAGCACCCGAGGCCCATAACAACGCGATCGCAATGATTCGGGCCGCCCCGTTCATGCTCGGCTCGTAGCACATCGCTCCGACCTTCGCGCCGTTCGCCCAAAGGAAAGCCCATCTCTCATTCGCAGCTCTTTTTATTGGGAGTCGGGGCCCTATTCGCCCTGCCGCACTAATCTCGCCCTTTCCGGCCCAAGGTGCCCTGCGCGTCGGGTGTCAGGGATCGGCTAGCGCCGCTGGGGCGTAGCAGCTTGGGACGATGCATAGCGCGCTTTCTCATACGCGGGTCGCGGCACTGGTCACGGCGGGGTTCGCGCTCACCCTTCCCGCGGCGGCGGACACCTTCGGCGGGCAGATCCACTACGTGATCGGCAACGGCGCCTTCGAGGGAGTCGAGCTCACAACGCCCGCAGCACTCGAGGGACCAGCGCTACTCACGCAAGCAACACCACGTCTGCGCGGCATGGGCACCTTTCAAGGCGTGAGCGTTCGGGGCGACCTGCTAGTCGACAGTTGGCGACTGGGCGTTGGCTCCACCTGGTACGGCGTGGACGGCGTCGGCCTGCGAACGGACGCACTGCCCTGGGGCCTGTCTGCAGAGCTGTCTTCGCTTTGGGCGACCTCGTCGGAGCTATTTGTGGGCTACGAGATCAAGCAAGGCCCCGTGTACCCATACATCGATGGCCGGCTGTCACTGTCCGTGCTCCAAGCCCAAATTGACACGTACGCGGCGCCTCACGGCCACGTCGGAACCAACGCCTTCACGGCGTTCAGCTTCGGTGTTGGGCCACGCTTCGGCGCCCTCGTTCCCATTGGGCATTCGTTGACCCTCGACGCATACGCCTACCGTCAGATCATCGGCGGCTTCGAGCAGCTGACGGTCGGCATCGGCGTCGGGTTCTGGGAAAACGATCGCGACGATGCCTTCAGCAACGAACTGCGTCGCGGGTGGCGCGGCCAAATCTGACGCAGATCTGACGCGGCGGGACCAAGCTTCGCTAGGGCCGACTCATTGTTGCGGCGCAAAAACTGCCGCTTCTGATCCGGGATCCTAGACGTATTCCATGACCGCAGTGTGACGGCGCTAGGTGGCCAGCAAGCGCTCGGATGTCATACTTTGTGTTGATGCTTCGGCTTAGTTTGGCGTGCGCCGCCCTGACCCTCGTCGCGTGTGGCGAGCGCCCACTCGAACCACGGGATCCCACGCCCGGCGTGCCGCATTACGTATTCAAGTCGTACAACGTGGAATCTCAAAGGGCCGGGGACGCGCCCACCCTGAAAGCGGTGGGAGCAGGGGCTCCCGACGTGATCTTGCTGCAAGAAGTCAGCGCTGCTTGGGAGGATTTGCTCCGCGATCACTACTCGGAGCGTTATCCGCACCAGCTGTATCGAGCTAAGGATATCCCTAACCCTGGCGCTGCGGGTCTTGCAATCATCTCGAAGTTCCCGGTCCGTGACAGTGGCTGGCACCCTGGCGCCGCGAACGAATGGTATCCCGGTTGGCACGTATTGATCGACACGCCCACCGGCACAATGCAGGTCCTGAACGTGCACCTGCGCTCCGCGCACACTGGCAACGGCAACGTCGTTAACTCGTACCTCAGTACAGATGCGGACCACTCCCACCAGATGGCGCTGTTTTACGATCAGTGCGGTGATGACCTGCCGACCCTCGTGGTCGGCGACTTCAACGAGGACGTCGACGGCGGCGGCGTGGAGTTCTTGGAAGCACGCGGATTCCGCAACGCGCTGCCGCTGTTTCGCCCCGGCCAATTCACCTGGCGGCACACTTCCGTGGCGAACCAGTTCACGCAAACCCTGGATCACATCCTATTCAACTCCGCTTTCGCTCCCTTGAACTCGTGGACCCAGAACCTGGGCAACTCCGACCACATACCCGTCATGGCGCACCTCGAAGCCGCCTACCCCTGGCAACCCCTTGCGTCTGAACCGCTCCCGGACGCCCGCGCCAACCTGCGCCCCGACGCGCTGCCACGCTAAGCCGGCGGCGTACTCGTCGCTCAGAACACCAGCCCCAGCTCCACGGATACCCGGCGCACGACCGCTGAACTCTGAAAGGGCCCAAAGGGTGAGTCGAGATGGCTGCTGTGGCGCACCTCCGCAAGCTCGAGTCGCGACGAAAGCGGAGTCGCTTCGGGCTCGAAGCTCACGAAGGCACTCAGCTCCGTCATAGTCTCTTCACTATGGGTTCTTCGAGTAATGCTCTCCTGTTCCCGTCCCAGTACGTCGATGGAGTCGTAGCGACCGTGCATTGCTTTCCCCCCAACCTCCACGGCCCCGGCATCCAGGGATGCAAACACGTCTCCGGAGACTCCAAATGCATGCGCGTAGCCGTGTAGCTGCAGGCTCGACTCCGTTCCGAAGTCGCTGAAGCGCGCCTCGTACTTCTCGAACGCCGTCGATCGGATGGATGCAAAGTCTGGGGAAATCCGCGCGCCGAATTCGAGCCGGAGATCTCCAAGGCCGACCCAAACCGTCTCCGTCGGATGGGGCAGATGCACAATTCCGAAATGCTGCCGATTGCCCAGTTCGCGACGGTCGACGTAGCGCAGCTTGCTCGCGATCGCGAACTCGTTCGCAGTGCCGTGGGTGGGCGATCGGAGGTTCTGGCCGTAGTGGCCGAACAAGTGGGAGTCGAATAAGAACTCCGTCGCGTATCCGGAATCCCCGTTGGCCAGTCGGAGCTGAAACGAGACGAAGTTCCCGCTGGTGAACCAGCGATGGAATCGACCGCGCTTCAAGAAGCCAGGCATCGCGGCAATTTCGAGCTCTGAGCGTAGCGCGAAGACGTCGCCGAGCTTTCCGTCCTCGCCGAACAAGCTCTGCTGGGCCATGCGCACGCGGAACTCGTGGGCATACGCTGAAGACAGACCAAGATTGTCCCGCGCGATTGGCGGAGGATGTTCGGGTTCATCCAGGGCCTGGTGCAGGGCACGCGGCAGTCCAAGCGAGTAGCGCGCGCCGCCCCGCGCTACAGACCCTGGTGTTCCATAGGGCGTGGTACGGATCTGCGGCTGCTCGCTGTTCAGGTAGTTCCCAAGCTGGTGCATGAACTCACCGGAGGCGAGCCCACCGAGGGGAGTCACGATCAAGTCGTTGATGCTGACAACTTCACGCCATTCGAGAACGAACTCATAGATGGCGGACGAGCCGGCCGCGGCAGCGAATGACGGCAGCACGCCAAAACCGTTGGTGCGCGTGAGCAAGTAGTGCATGCCGCCCGCCGTCGGGTGCAGCATGAAGTTGGTGCGCGTGAGGTTGTCGTCGAAGCGAAATGCTTCGTTCGAAGTCAACTTGGTACTGATGTCGGGAAACTGCCAATCGACGACACTCGAGTGTGGCTCGTACCAGTACAGGAACAGTTCGAACAGCAGAAGCCCGGCGTTTTCGCCGGCGGCCCTGAGGTAGCGCGGCTTGTAGCGCTGCCCCCCAAACCAATCGTGGTAGACGCGCGCGTGATCCACTTGCTGTCCGCTGTCATCCACATAGTGCCCGGCCCTTAGCTCGGCCCTGGGCTGGGCCGACGCGGTGCGCGCGCCAACGCCGAGGGCCACGCCGAGCAGTAGAGCACTTGCCGTGGCAATGGGCCGACGCAGTCGGTGGGGGCTAGTTCGCACTCCACCGGGAAAAGCAGCATGCATGCCAGTCGGCACGCTGCTTGAATACTCTCAGGTGTGACGCGTTGGCCTCTTGCTGCAGTTCTGTGTCTGACATGCGGTGCATGCGGCCCAATTGCGAGCTTTCGCCCGGCCTCCGGCCTGATGCCAGACCGCGGGTGGGAGGTTGGCGCCGGGGTTGCGCAAGTGACGCCGCGGCCCTATGTGGATGAGACCGCTGCGAGCGCCGGTCAGCTCTGGGTTTCCGGTCAAGTGGCCCGGGACCGCATCGCGCTGACTGCGATTGCTCCCTTTGACGACGACGCTGCGGGTTTTGGCGGCGCGCTACGCTTCAACGCCATCGACGTCGGCCCTTTCAACGCAGGCGTAGAGGGAGAACTCGGCTATCTGTGGCTGGGGCTTTCGACGCCGCTTTCCCTGCGGATCATCGACCAAAGCCACGTGTACACCGCGCCCCGTCTATTTAATTGGAGTCGTGATCTGTCTTTCGGGATCCCCGTCGGCGTGAGTGTGCGCGTCTACGACGGCTTCATCCTGCGCGCCGAGTGGCAGCGCAGCTGGCAGGACTTCAAGTACTACAATCGCCGCGACCACTACGGTGGCGCATTGGCCGTTCAGTTCTGAGGCAGTGAAACAGCTGCGCACTCGGCATCCTCCGGCGCAAGGAGTGCGCGGCGCGGTCCGGCTCGTCATGGCGCCAAACCAGCGCTGCGCGGCCCAACGCTTTCGCGGGCGCAGACGTGCTTTTTTTCAGAAAGTTTGAAACCAATCACCCTCGAGGCGTGTTCTACAGATGCTCCGGAGTTTCTCGGTGATGCTGCTGCGCGACGCGCGGTAGTCGGTACCCCCCCCACCGAAGCCGATTGGCTCCGGGGCACTTTTCCAGGTCCGGGCGCAGCCCCGGGCGCGTCCGCCGCTCCGGAATAGTGAGTACTTATCGCTAGTTAACGGCGTGCACGGGGAACTGACGCACCAAGTGTGCGTATGATGCTGCGCCATGAAGAACTGGATCTGGGGTGTGGCCACGGCGTTCTGTGCGCTGGGCGCGGCCGGCTGTTCGTTTTCTGCAAGCGCCTCGGGCAAAGCCGAGACGGGCGGGGAGTCCAAACTCGAAGGGGACGCCTCCCTGACGACGGATCCCCCCGCGGAAAGCGACACCGCGCGCAAATCCGCCATTCGCTATGAGAAAGGCAAGCTGGACTACGAAGGCGTGATCAACTTCGAGTACAACCGCGCCGAAATCCGCAGCGACCCGGAAACGAAACAGACGCTGGGGCAGTTCCAAGAGTTCTTAAACAAAAACCCGGGCGTAAAGATCTCCGTGGAAGGCCACACGGACTCCCGCGGCTCCGACGCTTACAACCGCAAGCTCTCGGACCGGCGCGCTGCTAGCGTGCGCAAGTGGCTGTTAGATAGTGGCATCTCCGAAGACCGCGTGACGTCCGTCGGCAAGGGCGAAGACGAACCGCAGGTGCCCGAGCCCGACGAGTGCAACGACAAGGACCCCGAGGATACATCAACGTGCGAAGGCCCGTGGGCGCGCAACCGGCGCGTAGTGTTCCAAGTCACTGAGGGCGGCGAAAGCATCCCTGAGGAAGTCCCAGAACCAACGCCCGACCCAAAGCCGGAAGAGCCGGCTCCCGCCAAGACTGCGGAGGAACGTTGTCGCTGGCTGTTTGGTCCACGCCTGGGCGTGCTGGGTCCGAACTCCTGGGTGAACATCAACGGCGCGGTGCAGCCGTGCCTCGACTGGCTGGAACTGTCGCTAGGCGTTGGCTTGGGCCTGGGCAGCTTCGATGCTGAAAGCCAAGCCGGAGACGCCGATGGCAGCTACTGGTCGCTTACGGTACCGATCCGAGCGCGGGTATATCCCTTTCGCGTGCACTCGCCCATCTTGGACCTGGGCATTGGCTTCACGCACTACAACATCTCCTCCGAAGCCGACGACGGCGCCGGCAACAACTTCAAATACGAAAACACCACTACTCCCTTCATCGCACACGCCGGCCTCGGCTACGCGTACCGCCCCAATGGCCCGGAACCCGGTCTGCGAGTCGCCATCATGCTGGGCCTGCTGTTCCACCTGAGCGACCTGGCCGGTCCCGACATTACGGCGGACCCGGGCTTTCCGGCGGCCAGCGCCACCGAACTCCGTAACAACCTCAACGACGAGGCAGACCAGCTCGCGGAGTTCGAGCCCTACGCGGAGCTTTCCGTCGGATGGATGTTCTGAACATCCGTGCGCCCTACCGCTTCGCAGCGTGACGTGCGTCGAAATGGTCTAAGATAGCCAGATCGTGGTGCGGGCAGGCGAGGACGTGAAACAGGTGCGCGTGCCGCAGCGAGTGGCCGGCGTACGCATTGCTGAACTGCCGCTCTCGCCAGAAGACGCGTTCATATGGTCTCAGCTCGACGGTCGTACGCGACCGACCGAAGTTTCGGAGCTGACGGGAATGGACGAAAGCGCCGTCCGCGCCACCCTGACGCGCCTGGAACAACTGGGCGCCGTCCACTACGGTGTCCCCAAGCGCGACGAACGCAACGAACGCGACGAAGCCAACTCAGGGATCCAGCGGCGGGATCCCCGGCGCGACGAGACCGAGCGGCCACCGCCCGTGAGCCCCCTCGCGGCGCCCCGGAGCCGACGCGACCCACGACGGGATCCAACGGAGCCGCCCCCGGCGCAGATGTCGACCGCGACGGGCACCGTGGGCGTGCGCAGCTCGAAGCGCGATCCTAGAAGGGACAAGACCGTGCCTCCTGCGGCGCCAGCGCAGCCCAATGTCGGCGCGAAGAACGCGGGAGCCGACAAAGACACCGTGAAGCCCGGGCTCCGCGCGGCTCTCAGCGGGGCGCAGGCAACCGTTCCCGCGGTGGAGCCCTCTGTCGAGTCACGAAGCGCGCGGCCTCACGGCATCGATCGAAGCTCGACCTCAGCGCCTCGCTCCGATGCGGGCGCCCCAGCGCCAACTCCAAGGGAAGATGCCCCGGGCAACCAGCGGACAACGGAGGCAACACGGACCGAGTCTGTTGAAATCGCCCTCACTGAAGAGCAGCAGCAGCGCATCGACATCATGTTCGAACAGCTCGAGGGGTCGACGCACTACGCGCTGCTAGGCGTCGCCCCCGACGCCGTCAAGAAAGACATCAAGGCCGCATATTTTGAGCTGATCGCGTTTTTCCATCCCGACAAGTTCTTTCGAAAAGAGCTCGGCGATTACAAGCGCAAGCTCGAGCAGATCTTTCAACGCCTGACCGAAGCCAACGAGGTGCTCACTCGCAAAGGCCCGCGCGCAGAGTACGATCAGTATCTCGAAGCGCGACAGCGCACCCGCGCCATGGACGCCGTCATGACGTCGATCCCCCCGCCTCCGCCACGCAGCGTGGCGCCCCCGCCACCTCGAGCTCCAGTGATCGACATGGACCTGCCTCCGCTGAGCGCAGAGGAAGCAACGAGTGGCGCAGACCCGAGCACCGACTCACCACGCTCCGAAGCCACCCCCGAAGAACGAAGTCAGGCGCTGGCTCGTCGTCTGGCCGCGGGCAAGGCCATCGGCAAGTCCAAGGAGGCACCTGCCGCGGCACCCCTCGACGAAGCCGCTGTTGCCGAGCAGCTAAAACGCATGGTGCAGTCGCGCCGCAGCCCGCAGGTCACGAAGTTCGTGCAGGCCGGTAAAGATGCCCTGGCCGAGTCTGCATGGGTCTCCGCCGTCAACGCCCTGCGCATCGCGCTGACCATGGCGCCGGACGACGACGAAATCCGCGCGCTATACGAAGAAGCCGACGAAAAGGCCGCTGCGAAGCTCGCGGACAGCTACGAATCCCGGGCCCGCTACGAAGAGAAGAGTGGCGACCACGACTCAGCCGCACAGTCCTGGGAACGCGTGGCCAACGCACGCAAAGAAGACGACAAACCTTTGCGCCGCGCCGCAGAGTGTTACGCCAATACCAGCGCGCCAAGACGCGGCATCGCCCCTGGGCGTGCGGCCGTGCTACTCACGCCAAATTCCGTCAAGAACCGCTTTGCACTCGCCAAAGTGTACGAAGTCTGCGGCATGACCGCGAGCGCCATTGCCGAAGCCATGCGCGCGCTTGCGCTCAAGCCGGACGATGCCGAATTGAACGCCATGCTGGCACGCCTCCAGCCGAACAAGTAAGCGGCGGACCGCTCCGCGCTCCGCGAGAAGCGTGCCACCGCGAGCCCCCCTGCCGCGACCCAACCCACCGAACCCTAAGCTCCCGAACTCGGGCCAACGACTCCTGCGGGGCAACGACTCCTGGTGCCGCTCCGGCACGGGGGTGGGAGGCGCGCAAGAACGGTAAGCATACATATTAATTTTCCACGCACCCGCCCCCCTGCGTCTCGGCGACCGCGACCGCGACAGGCGACCGCGACTGCGACCGGACCGCGACAGGCGACCGAGACGGCGACCGAGACCGAGACAGGCGACGGCGATCGCGACCGAGACGGCGACGGCGCGGTCCGTTTGTTGCCCTAGTAGGTCACAACCGTTCGGATCGACGTGCCGGCGTGCATCAGATCGAAGGCGTCGTTGATCTTCTCCAAGGGCAGGGTGTGCGTGATCAAGTCGTCGATGTTGATCTTTCCGTCCATGTACCAGTCGACGATCTTCGGCACGTCCGTGCGACCGCGCGCGCCACCGAAAGCAGTGCCACGCCAAACGCGCCCCGTAACCAGCTGGAACGGGCGCGTGGCGATCTCCGCACCCGCCGGCGCCACGCCGATGATGATCGACTCGCTCCAGCCTTTGTGACAGCACTCGAGAGCTTGGCGCATGAGCGTCACGTCCCCAACGCACTCGAAGCTATAGTCCGCGCCGCCGCCCGTCAGGTTCACTAGATGCGCAACTAGGTCTTCGCCAATCTCCTTGGGATTGACGAAGTGGGTCATGCCGAACTTCTCGGCGATGGCTTTGCGCGCCGGATTGATGTCGACGCCCACAATTTGATCCGCGCCAACCAAGCGCGCGCCCTGGATCACATTGAGCCCGATGCCGCCGAGCCCGAATACGACGATCTTGCTGCCCGGCTCTGCCTTGGCCGTGTTGATCACCGCACCGACGCCCGTGGTCACACCGCAGCCGATGTAACAAACCTTGTCGAAGGGCGCGTCCTTGCGGATCTTGGCCACCGCGATCTCTGGCAGCACGGTGTAGTTCGCGAACGTGCTGGTGCCCATGTAGTGATAGATCGGCTCTTTGCCGATGGAAAAGCGGCTACTGCCATCGGGCATCAGACCTTTGCCCTGAGTCGCGCGCACCTTCTGACACAAGTTCGTTTTGGGGTTCAGACAGAACTCGCACTCCCGGCATTCCGGTGTGTAGAGCGGGATGACATGGTCGCCCTTTTGCACGCTGGTTACGCCCGCGCCCACGTCTACGACAATGCCGGCACCCTCGTGCCCAAGGATCGACGGGAAGATGCCTTCGGAGTCCTTGCCTGAGAGGGTGTACTCGTCTGTATGGCACACGCCCGTCGCTTTAAGTTCGACCAGCACTTCACCCGCGCGCGGACCGTCGAGTTGGACCTTCTCGACCGTGAGGGGTTTGCCCGGGGCGTGTGCTACTGCAGCGCGTACTTCCATCTGCGAGACCTCCTTTGCATGGCTCTACCGCGGCGGCGCCCGCATTTCCACCTCAGATCCGCGCGGGGTGCGAAGCCGCCGTTTGTCTAAAACGCAGCGCCCACGCCGACGAATCCGCCGCCGCGCGTCGGTGCCGCGTAGATGCGGGGCAACGCGCGGGCTTCGCTCGGGGTCTTCGGCTTCCACACCAAGAAGGTCACCACCCCCGCGGCCACGCCCACTCCGGCCCCCACGAAACCCAGGGTTTGCAACGTACCAGCGCT
>CALMUT010000053.1 GCA_937872925.1 uncultured Myxococcales bacterium
CGACGGGCGGCACCGGCGGCGCGACGGGCGGCACCGGCGGCGCGACGGGCGGCACGGGTGGCGCGACGGGCGGGACCGGCGGCGGGCCGAATCTCCCGAGTTGTGCGGACACCTACGGCAGCATTCCCGGCGTGGGTCAGGTGTGTGCGCAAACGGCGGTGTCTTGCGATCTGCGTTACAACGCGACCACCGCGTCTTGCGCGAAGATTTGTACGGACGGCGGCGGCGTGTGCATCAACGCCTACAACAACTCCGGAACCTGCGGTCGTGGGAGCGAGATCGGCTGTGCCAACTCGACTTTCGGCTCCGCGATCTGCGTATGTAGCCGGGGCTGCGGCAGCGGGCCGCCGTGCTCGGGGACGCAAACCTGCCAATCGGGCACTTGCAGCTGACAGGCGGCGCCTGCGCTACTTATTGACGACCGAACAGCGTGCGCCAGAGAGCGATTAGTCTCTCCGGGTGCGACAGCGACACGACCCAAACCCAATTCCACCTGGAGATGGCACGCGTCGTGCTACCCCTTCGGGTGTGTTGGCGCGGTATGTGATCCTCCTATTCGGTGCGGGTGCGGCCTTGCTTGGTTGCAGTGATCCCGCCGCGAAGCCGGAGCCATCGCCGACCGAACTTGTGATCGAACCGCTGATGTACGTGCCCGAAGACCAGCCGGTGCATCTGCTCGAGGACGGCGGCAACATCGACTTGTTCCTGCCACCGCAAGGTGGGTTCGTCGTGCTTGTGGGCGCGCAGATCGATCACAGCGATAGCGATGTCGTGGACTTGGAAGCGTCGCTACGCGACGTGAAAGGCGAGCTCGTGGTGGAGTCATCTCGCAGCGTAAAGCTGCAGCGCTTGCCGGGGCATCCAACGAAGTACATCACCGACCGCCGCTCGATCAGCCAGGTGGTGCACCTGACGCTTTGCCCGAGCGAACAACCCGGCGGCGCCGTGGACCAGGAGCTGTCTCTGGAGCTGACGGCCACGGAGCTGTACTCGGACTTCACCACCGGCACCGCAAGTATGCGCCTGACCCCGATTTGCAACGAAGCGACGCCGGCAGCACAGGCCTACTGCGAGTGTTTGTGTGGTCCGAACTACGTGCCTGGCAAATGCGACCTGCCGTGAACCAAGACCCGCACGGGGGGGACACGCGGTATCGACACCCGCGGTCCCCGCGGTGGTGGGGTATCGGCCGGAAAAAAACAATAAGTATACAAACTGCTTTCTACGCTTCCGCGACCCACCCACCAGGGCAGTTGGTTGCCCAGGGCGATCCTCGGGCGCTCTTGTCGCAACAAAGCGGCTCCCGCTCCCCCACGCATCCCGCACTCGTCCCGCTCGAGCGTCCGGATCGCCGTGCCACCCCTGTGTGCCGAGCTGTGCCGGCACACTTCAGCAATCCCCCGTGGATTTGGCTGATTTCTGTCAATTCTTGACCGGCACAGCCGTTGCACACTGGGAACCTACGTCCAACGCCTTCCTGGACGGTTTTCTGGAGGAACCCGATGAGAGCACGCACTCTGTTTCGACTCGCCCTGACTGGCGCCGTCGCCGTTGTGGCCATGCAGTCCACGCCGGCTCAAGCCTGCGGCGGGACGTTCTGCGACAGCGGTCCCATCGCCATGCCGGTGGATCAGTCCGGAGAGAACATCTTGTTCTTGATCGAGGACGGGCGCGTCGAGGCCCATGTGCAGATCCAGTATCAGGGCGAAGCCGAGCGCTTCGCGTGGGTCATTCCCGTTCCCAAGAACCCGAAGTTCGAGGTGGGCTCGGAGCCTCTATTCCAAGCCATGTTGAACGGCAGCGTGCCGGCCTACGGGTTCACGACCAGCGCCGATGTGTGTGAGACACGCAGCAGCAACGACTCGGCTGGGGGCGGCGCATTTGCTTCCGGTGGGGCCGGAGGTGGTGCCGGCTCGCAGGGGCCCCAGGTCGTACAGCGCACCCAAGCGGGTGCTTTCGAGATCGTGGTGCTGGAAGGCGGCACCGCGGCAGAGGTCAGCAAGTGGCTGGGCGACAATGGTTACCAGGATTCCGACGCGGCTCCGGCGATCTTGGACGAATATGTGCAGAAGGGTTTCTTGTTCGCGGCGGTGAAGCTGACGGCGGGCACGGGCGTCAACGAGATCCATCCTCTGGTGTTCAGCTACGAAGGCGATGAGCCCTGCGTGCCGATCAAACTGACGGCGGTGGCCGCCACCGAGGATATGAGCGTGCGCACATTCTTTCTCGGCAAAGAGCGCGTCGTTCCGACGAACTACAAACACATGACGCTAAACCCCGTGCGCATCGACTGGCAGTCCCGGGGCGCAAACTACATGGAAGTGGTGTCCCGCGCGGCGGACTCCCCGGTGGCCAATGGCCAGGCGTTTGTCACGGAATACGCAGGTCCGAGCAACGTGGTGAGCCCTGCAGGCGTGTACAGCACCAGCTGGGACGCCGCGAAATTCGTCAGCATCGAGCCGACGGAACTGTACGCGGAGCTCCAGATCCAAGGGTTCGTTTCGTGTGGCGGCGGCGGCGGACCTAGCGGTCCGTTCTGCGGCTTCAGCCACCCGCTGCTGCTGCCGTTGCTGCAGGAGTATCTGCCGCGCCCGGCCGGAGTGACGGATGAGCAGTTCTACAGCTGCATCTCCTGCTACTCGGACCAGCTAGACCTGAGCAAGTGGGATCCGGCGCTGTTCTCCCAAGACTTCAACGACCGCATCGTGCGGCCGGGCAAGCGCGCCTCGGAGCTACTGACGAAGTACCCCTACCTGACGCGCATGCTCACCACGATGTCGGCGTCGGAGATGACCGTCGATCCGATGTTCCACAAACGGGGCGACTTGCCGAATGTGCTCTTGCCCGGGCTGGCGAATCAGCGGCAGCTCTGCAGCGGCATCAACGTCTTTGAGCTGCCCTCCGGGGAGCAGGTAGCGATCCCGCCGAATGGATCTTGGCCGACCTGGGACTCCAAGATGCCCTTCGCCCTAACCATCGAAGAAGTGCCCCTCGATGGCGACCCCATCGTATTGGTGGACAATCGCAAGAAGGTGCAGAACGAAGTCGTGGCCAACAACTTCAAAGCGGGCTGGCCGGAACAAGAGACCAATGGCTGCGCCTGCAGCACCATCGGCGGTTCAGGCGGTGGTGAGCACACGCCGATCTTGATGTTGCTCGGCGTGGGCTTCCTTGGGCTGTCCGCGGCGCGTCGTCGCTTCAGCTGAAGAACTTCTGGTCCGATACGCGGGCGTGCGACGTGGTGTCGCGCGCCCGCAGTGTTTTGTGCTCGAACGGGCGTGTCGGCTAGAAGGAATACTCCAGCTCGTAGGGTACACAAGCGTCGCCTGCGGGTTGGTCGATGCGAACGTAGACGTTCGCTGTGCTGCCCACGATGCCCGAGCAAAGGACCTTTGCTTCTGCTTCCCCGTCCGTGGCGCAGCACCCTTGGCGGTTATCGGGGGAGTTTGCCGCGCTACCTTTGGCGCAGGTGACGGTAGTAGTGCCGGTCACGCAGTCTGCGAAGACACACGTTCGTAGCCCTTTGGCGTCGACCTTGGCCACGGCGTTGGGCACACAGCCGACGAGGTTGTCGGTGCCGAGGTACCTGTACCAGTCGGTGTCGCCTTTGCCATTGGCAACGCCTTTGACCTTTTTCTTGGCATCGCAGTCGTCGACGCCCGTCGCCTTCGTGGCTGCCGTTTCGGATTCGTTGGGGGACTCGGGGTCGGTGCACGTGCCTGAGTCGCCACCGTCCGTGACCCCGCCGTCGCTTCCCGCGCTCCCTGCGCTCCCTGCGCTTCCTGCGCTTCCTGAGCTTCCTGAGCTTCCTGCGCTTCCTGAGCTTCCTGAGCTTCCGCCCTGTCCGGCGACGCCGGCAGTGGCTCCGTTGCCCGCCGCGCCACCACTCCCCGAAGCGCCTCCTGCGTCTGTTCCTGCAGTGCCCCCGGTCGCGACGGTCGAGAAATCGTCGCTCGAACCACAGGCCCACACACAAGCCGCTGAGAAGATAAGAACTACACTAGGTTCAAAGAATCGAAATGCCATCAAGGGTGCCTCCTGAACCTAGCCTGAGGTTCACCCGAACACGGCGTTAGCGTTGTTTTCCGACACCCCTGTCGGATTCAGCGCTTCTTCCTCTGATGGAGCCCCAGCGCGAAGTCCTGCCAACGCCGGCGGAGGGTGGTGCTTTGTGAAAGCTCTGGCACCAGGGTCGCGGCCATGGAGACCGCCGCGAGGAACGCCTCCGCGCTGCTTGCGTCTTCAGGCAGAGTCGGCCCGGCTCGCTCCGCGGAACGAGACAAGCGTCGCAGCATCTCGCCGGCACGGCGCCGCGCACTCTGAACCTCCTCGCTGGAAAATGCGGGCCGAGGGTCGTGACTTGGTGCGAAGAGCAAGTCAAACGCCGCCGGAGTTTCCTGGGACAGCCGCAGTGGAACGTCGAGGGATTCCGCTAGGCCGGGGGCTGCCGCGAGGCGCTCTGAGAGTTCGCCAAGTGCCTTGGTAGCCAGCGCAGCGACCAGTGCTTCCAATGACTCGAAGTAGCCGTACACCGTCGCGCGCCCCAGTTCTGCTTCGGCGGCCACGCGCTCCACGCTGAAGGCACTCCAGCCGTCGCGATCCGCAACCACGAACGCCGCCGACAAGATCTTGTCGCTACGCTGCTGGCGCTCACGAGCTCGGCGTTCAGAAATCCCCATTCAACGGCACACTTGGCGAGCCAACGCGCGCGGTCAAGGGCAGCTACTTGCGATACGGATTGCTCTTTGAGATCCCCGGATCGCTGTTCGGTGGCGGCGGCTTTGTAGGAGTCGGCGACGCCGCGGGCCCCGCGGACAGGTTCGGCGCCTTCCGTTTGCGCTTGGAGATGACGGGTTTCGCTCCCGCATCTGACGCCAAGACAGTGGAGTGCGCAGGCGGGGGCGCTTCGGTCGGCGCCTGCTTGAGCGATGGCTTTGGGTCTTGCAGTTCCGGCGCGGCTGGTGACTTCTCCGCGCTCGGCAGACCGGGCGTCTCGGTTTCGGATGCGTTGTTGCGCACCCACAGGAAACCAATTGTCGTGGCGGCTACCGCGAGCAACCCCGCTGACGCGATCGCGACCCAAAGGGGGCTGCGTCCGGTGACCGGGATCTCAAACTCTGACTCGTCTTTGCCGCGGGGCGATACCGACGGCGTCACCAAGGGGATGGCGGCGGTGTCGAGGCCGTCTCCCAGGGCGTCCGCGGTGGCGAGTGCGGGCAGACCGTCCTGAGTCTGTGCAACGTTGCCGACCGGCAGTGAGAGTCGAGTCGCGACCAGTTCACGCCGACGCTCAAGGTCCACACCGACGAGCGACTGAACGTACTGGCCCACATCATTTTGACTTGCAATCCAGCCCGTCTCTCGCGCCAGCGCTTCCAGGTCGGCGATCATGCTGGCGGCGGATTGATAGCGGCGATCTGGATCCCGCTCGCACGCGCGTTCGATGATGCCACCCAGGCGCGGAGCGACCTTCGCCACCGTAGACAGGGGTGGCACTCCCTCCTCCATGATCCGCGTGATGAGCGTCACCTCGTCCGCGTCCGAAAAGGGCTCCGTTCCCGCAAGGGCTACCCAGAGCGTTACCCCAAGCGCGTAGACGTCCAAGGAGGGACCGACCGGTTTGCGCTGCAGGTACTCCGGTGCCAGGTAGAGGATCTTGCCAACCAGGTAGCGTTGATCCGTTTCCACGGACCCTAGGGCGCTCTTGGCAATGCCGAAATCGGCAATGCGACCAACGCCATCGATCCCAACCAGCACGTTCTGCGGCGACACGTCCCGATGCAATAGCTGCAGGCTGCGCCCCGCGGCGTCCTCCGCCAGGTGGGCCGCTTGCAGTCCCGTCAGCACATCCAACGCGATCCGAAGCACGATGGGAACAGGTATCCGGTCACCCTTGAGCGCGGCGCGGTCAATGAGTTCGTCGAGGGCGGCACCCTCCACGTAGTCCAGAATCAGAAAGTGACTCTCGTGGTCTTCCCCAACGCTATAGGTCGCGATCACGTTCGCGTGGCGGATGTGAGCTGCTAGGCGCGCCTCATCCAGAAAGCGCTGAACAGCAGCGGGTCGAGACAATAGATGTGGGTGCAGACGCTTCAGGACCACCAACCGCTCGAAGCCGCCCGCGCCAACAGAGCGCGCCAGGTATGCGGTTCCCATGCCGCCACGCCCGAGCTCGAGCAGGGGCTCATAGCTCCCGACGACGGCGGATGGCTGAGGAGGGCGGATGTTGACGTTCAAAAAGCGCTCTCCGCACCCATCAGGATGTGACCGGGAGAAAGGGACGCGGTGGGGCGCACGCCCCAATCCACCAGGGCAACGCCCGCGTAGGTAGTCAGCGCCGAAAACAATACGGTTGTGCCCAGCAGGACGTCCGTCCGCAAAGCCTTCCCGCGGACGTCGTCCACTTGCGTTTTCGACGACTGGGACGTCAGGTCGGATTTGGCCGCCAAGGTGTCGAGACCGGACCAAGTCGTGATGCCAGCGAGGACGACGGACGCACCGACGCCCACATAGAACAGGGTGGGTGACAGTGGCCGTGAGCCGGCGGCGTCGGCCTTCGAATCCATCGCTGGTGCAGCTGGGTCGCCTGTTCTCGGCAAAGCTTCCTCGCTCGCCGCCGACCTGGGCACGACCTCTGCCCGCTTTTCAGCGCTTCCTGGCAACACTGGGTGCAGGGTGATCTGGTAGCGAACCCCCGCTTCGAGGCGTGTGCGTTCTTCGGCGCGTGCCTTGCCCGCGATGGCCGCCAGGCTTCTTCCGCCAGGCAATACGTACGCTGGACGCTCGACGACGATGCTGCCATCGATCCGAATTTGGCAGTCGGGCACGCTGCAGGCCAGGTCGAGTATCGCGAGCTTCGCCGACGCTTGGACCATTGCGTCCCGGGCGCGAGCGGCGAGCTCGGGTGCGTCGGCCTCGCGACGAAGCGCGCGCCGCGCGGCGGCCACGACAAGCAACTGGTCGTTTGCGCGCAACGCAGACTTGAGCGCATTTTCAATGGCGTCTTTGCTTGGGAGCGTCTCGTTTGCGCGGAGAAACGCCCGCGCCGCTTCCGCATACTCAGCGCGCTCGTAGTGCTTCACGCCGGCGTCAAATGCTTCAGCTGCGAGGTCTCGGGGCGCGGCTTGAGCAAACGCCGGCCGCGGCGCCCAGGCCGCCAACGCCAAGATCGACGTGCACGCGAGGACTTTGATTGCTACTGATCGAAACATGAAGTGCCCTTCTAGTCTGGCTTCAAGAAAGCGCTCATGGCAACGCTGGGCACTCCAAGGGATCGCTTTTTGCGCACTTGCGGGCTGTAGTCTGGTGATCGGCGAGCTTCCTGATGGCGTAGAGCCCGGATCAAGCGGAGGCAATAGCGGAAGCGGCGGAAGCGCCGGCGTCGGAGCGGCAGGTAGTGGAAATAGCGCAGGGATCTCAGGGAGTAGCGGCGCCTCGGGGGCTGGTGCCAGCGGAGGCACGGGCGGCGCCAGCGGAGGCACGGGCGGCGCCAGCGGAGGCACGGGCGGCGCCAGCGGAGGCACGGGCGGGACGGGTGGCTGCCCGAAACCGTGCGACTGTGACAACGACGGAGTCGAATCGGATAGTACCGCGTGCGGGGGAAAGGATTGTGACGACGACGATCCGGAGGTGTTCACCGGGCAGACCAAGTTCTTCACCAAGCCCAGCAAGACCCAAGACTTCGACTACAATTGCAGCAAGATGACGGAGCACGAACGCACTGCTGCACTCAAGTGTGTGATTGCCGCGTGCCCTAGCGGCCAGGGTTGGAATGGCTCGCTCCCCGTGCGCGGCACTACTGCAGAGTGGGGTGACTGTAGCGGACCGCTGTGCACTTTCAAGAAACTAGATAACGTAACGGTTGCGTGCCACTAGCCGCGCACGGACGGACTATGTGTCGCTGACCGTCGCCAGCGTGTCCCGATAGTTGCGAGTCACACCACCGAGCCTATCTGCCCAGCGCTCCGGATAGCCGTCGAAGTAGCCCCCCCAGCGACGACCCGTCGCCTCGCGGTAAAGCAGTGCGTACAGGACACGCAGCACGCTCGGCACACCCACGAGGGGCAGGTACAGCGGGCCAAGTAGACGTGATTGAAAGGTGTGCCCGTATTCGTGCAGGCGCGTGCTTGCGTCGTGCACGAAGTAACGCGTCGTGCCCTCGGTCCAGAACACGAAGTATCCGAGGCTGACGGCGCTCACCTGAGACTTAATGAACAGGCGTCCGTTTTCGCGGTCCGCCCCTTCCGCAAAGCCGACCGCGCGCTCTGCGGCGTAGAGCGCTGCGCCGAGCAGGTTCTGTGGCGCTTCCCACAGGGCAAGCAGAGCGGCGCGCAGGGTCACGCAAGAGACTAGGGTCGGGTTTCAGTTGGGATCAATGGACACGCAGGATCGCGTGTCCCAAGCGTCCGGGTCTTTCGCGGTGTTGCAGAAGAAACCAGACGTGGCTGGGCCATAGCAGCAGCCGATAGCACCCGGCACGTTGCATTGGTGGCCGGGCGTTGGTGCCGACTCGGGGCAGCAGACTTTTGAGTTCACTGACTTCCAGGTTCCGAGCGGAATACCGCCGTCCAAGCTGACCCCGCCGATGGCACACACAAACGGCAGCGGGTGCGAGGTGTAGCAACACGTCACCGCCTTGGTGCAAACCGTTCCTGTGGACGGCGCCGTCTGCGGACAACCCACAGGATTGATGTTGCGTACGCCTGCGCCGCCGGTTCCGCCGGTTCCGCCGGTGGCGCCACCGGTTCCGCCGGTGTTCGCGCCGCCGGTTCCG
>CALMUT010000054.1 GCA_937872925.1 uncultured Myxococcales bacterium
GATCGGGCCACAACGACACCCGCTACGTCAGGACGTGATTCGCTGAACGGATACGCTTTTCGCGGGTAGTCCAACGCGAAACGCGAACTCACCCGCTTCGTCGTACAGACCGCAAGTCTGCATCACCGCGTTGATTCGCTTCGTACGACTGGGGCTCAATATCCTTTCACCCGTTTCGACCAATGACCCAGCGTTTGCGAATGTAGAAAACGTACGGGCCAACTCACGGCACGACATCGCAATCGAACAGGCGTGAAAATACAGGTCCAGCACTTCGTCGACGTCGCAGCGTATGTTGCCGAAACCCTTCATCAGGTTGGCAATCGAGCGGTTGCGATACCCACACGACAACTCTGAAGCTGCGACGGATTCGTCGTAGTCGATGCTGCAGCCTGCCAGCTGGCGAACGAAGCTCAGGTAGTCAGTTTTAGGGTTCTCAAGCAACTCGACCAAGATGTCACAGATGACAATGGCTCCGGCATTGATCATCGGATTGCGGGGAATGCCTCTTTCGTATTCTAGTTGAACAAGCGAGTTGAAGGGATCGCCTGACGGCTCAACACCGACACGTTCTTTTAGCTCGGCGCCGATTTCGATCTTGGCTCGCGCGAGCAGCAAGACTTTCGTGATGCTCTGAATCGAGAACCGTTCCTCGTTGTCGCCAACTCCGAATTCCTTGCCGTCGATTGTCGACAAATGCATTCCGAACTTGTTCGCATCCACACAACTCAACTGCGGAATGTAGTTCGCGACCTTCCCCTTGCATTCGTCGCCGATGACTGAACCATGAATACTATTGAGCGTCTCCTGAAACGATGATGCTCGATTTCCGTTGTTCATTCGATTCCTGCTCCCGCGTTTGGGATTCCGCCGTGACCCGCGTTGCGGCCACATCGACGGTTTTTACGATAGGATCCCCGCCATTCGTGCTGTGCCGCCTTCGAGAGTGCTTACGAATCGAGTTCGGTGATCGCGACGAGTCGAAAGCGTGGCGCGCGATGGTCGGCCGACGCGCGGCACGTCAACTGGCGGAGCGGGCCGGCACTTTCTTGGATGTCGACCTCAAGAGTTCGGCCGTTCGCGAGTCGGAAGGTGGTGAGCGATCGCGCGGTGTCCGTACGTCGATGGCCAGTGAAGGTCAGCTCATCGAGTCCGAGCAATGCATGGCGCTGACGCACCCACCACTCCGCGGCCTGAGCTTCGAATGGATAGCAGGTTCTCCCGCGGAAGTGATCGAGACTGAGCTGGCCGTCGTGTAGACGCTCGATGAGATTCACCGCATTCTCGCCCTCCACGCGGCCGTAGTAGATGCCCAGAGGCAGGATCAGCACGTTTCCTGCGAAGCGATCGCCACCGATGTGGGAAGTCTCCCAGGTCTGCTCGGGCCAGCGTGCATCGAGCGCCTGCGCCACGGGCCGACCGTATTTTGCGCAACATGGATCGTGCTTGCCATGGGTGCAGATGAACCAGCGAAGATCGTCGATCCGGTCGCCACCGACCGATTCACCACGGTAGAGCGGCGAGAGATCCCGGGAGAAAAGAGCGTCGATATTCTCTAGCCGAAGCTCCTCGAGCCAGGCCCGGTCTCGGGCGGTGTATGCGAACATCACGCGAACTCCCCGTTGCTCGCGCCGGCCGAAGCGCCGAATCATCAGCACTCGTGCCCCCGTTGCCCTGCCAAGCGCCCCGATGCGAGCACGGATTTCAGCGGGGAACCGGTTGTCCTCGACCGCAGTCCGCCCCCATGGGCCGTCCCGCTCGATCAAGATCCATCGACGCACCGTCGATGCGGTGCCGAACTGTGGCTCACGGACGGCGAGGCTCTCATCGCGGCAGAGTGGCGGCCTATTCGACATCGGTTCGATGTACGAGACCTTCCCGGTGAAGCCGGCGAACCAACACCAGGGCGCCCGATGAGTCGAGGAACTCGCGGAGGTCCTCCGCACAGAATAGCGAAGCGTCGACCAACACGCGCAGCGCGGGTGCGACGCGGGCGGGAAAGCGCAGTCGCATTCGCCTGTGCGGAGCCGAAAGAGTCGCCTGTGCCTGGTCGAGACTGAGCGTCCACCGGGGCCCAATCCGTTCAAGGGGAGTCGTTGGCGCAATCGGGCTCGCGTGCGCGAGACGCGTCAGCCGACCGCGTCGATCAACCGCAGGCGCGACTCGGCGGGCAATCTCTCGCCGTGCGATCTCCCCTGGATCACGGGATGTCAGCCACTTGCTCACGCAGGCCAGCATTTGAGCCGTGGCTGCCTCAAATGCGGAAGAATCATCAGCGTAGGCCACAGGAAGCGGCGCGCGAAGTTCTGGATGCTCGTGGGCCGTCGCGAACACTCGTTGCATCACGTCAAGCCAGGTCGGGCTTCGTACTCCGAGCGTCAAATGGAGCGCTCCCGTCTCGAGACTCTCTGCGTCATGGGGAACCCCGCGCGGAAGATACAAGCAGTCACCGGCCGAAAGCTCATGAGTAGAGGTGGGATCCCCGGGTTGGGGGTGCCGTCGAGACGCGGGATAGCTTGCGACCGGGTGCTCCGTCTCCACGGCGTAGAGCCGCCAACGTTTCGTTCCGAACAGTTGGAGCACGAACACATCGTGCGTGTCGTGGTGTACTCCAAGACCCCGCTCACCTCCGGCCGGAGTGAGGTACGCGTTGGCCTGCACGGGGTGGCCAATCGAACGCTCAATGCCTGCGCAAAAGCGCTGAACCGACGGCAGAAACCGATGGATACCCTGCAGCACGACCGTCGCCCCGCCCGCGAACGCCCGCAACACCGCATCTGAGTCGATCGCGTCATCAACCCGGGTCCCCGCCGTGGTCTGAGACACCGTGTAGCTGGAGCTCGGGATGGCTTTGCCGCCGCGCACCAAGCGAAGCGCCGGAGCCCGGAGGCCGCCGGGTGCAAGAAGCGCGTCGATCGCGTCAAGCGAGAGCACGTCCGCGAAATGAGTCGAGTCGACATCCCGATAGTGATGAGGTGTGCGCGCCCAGACCTGGTCAAAGAAGCGCGAAACGCGCCCGACGCAACGGCCCAGGGGGTCGCGCGGGGGATCGGCAAGAGAATGATCCGACGTCGAATCGGACTCATCAGCTCGAGGTATGCCGTCGACGTCAGGCATTCGGAGGGCCCTTAGCCACGGCGCACGTCCCCGTCAGGTGTCCTTCTGGTCTGCGTCTGCACCATCTGCATCCGCATCGGCTGCATCGGCATCCGCGTCCGCGCTATCCGCGTCGGCATCTGCCGCGTCGCTATCGGAGTCTGCCGCGTCGCTATCGCTATCGGAGTCTGCCGCGTCGCCATCGCTATCGGAGTCTGCCGCGTCGTCATCGCTATCGTTATCGGGATCAGCGGCATCGGGGTCAGCGGCATTGAGCTCGCCGTCCGTCAGCGTTTCGATCTCGTCGTCAGTTAGGGTCTCTGGCTTCACATGAGCCTCCTTCGGTTGGTCTAAGCCTACTCCAATCGCAAGCAGAGTCATGGGGCGATTTGTCACAACGTGGCGTGCATTTTCACCCACGCAACGTAGCGGTCCATCCAATCCTGCAAGAACTTCCTGCTATCCGCTCCGATGTTGCCGGACGGATCGAACAAGCCATCCTTGGCTTGAATGAATGCTTCGGGCTGCCCCAGCGTCGGCACGTCCAGATACGCGAGAATGGTACGCAAATGCTGCTGCGCCACCGCTGTGCCGATGGCGCCGATCGAGACACCCAGCACGCCGGCCGGTTTGCCCGCCCAGACGCTTTCGCCATAAGGGCGCGAGGCATGGTCGATCGCGTTCTTGAGCACGCCCGGAATGGAACGATTGTATTCGGCTGTGACGAATAGTAGCCCGCGGGCAGTCTTGATTTCACCTTTCAACCGCTTGACGGACTCGGCTTGGTTTGCATCGTCGTCTTGGTTATAGAGCGGCAGGTCGCCGATCCCGACTTGGGTGAATGAGAACTCTGGCGGCGCAAGTTTCGCCATCGCAGTGGCAAGCTTGCGATTGAACGAATCACTGCGAAGGCTGCCGATCACGACAGCGATGGGGTATTGGTTCATATGTATCTCCTGAATGAATTGACGTGCTGCAATCGGACTATCGGCGCACCAGTCCGCCGTCTATCCGAGCGGCCTACATCATGCGCAGATTGACTACTCGCTTTGTTTACGGACCGATGATTCCAAAGCTCTTTCCCCTCCTTCTCACTTCATCTTCCTAAAAACATCGACCGCGATCTCGTAGCTCGGGTCGGGGCGCTTGAACAGGTACTCGCCATGGCGGATCGATGCCAGCGCGTCGGCGCGTTGGCGCACGGCTTCGAAGGGCGAGCGGGCGTCCAGCACGAGGAAGTTGGCCGGCTTGCCCGCTTCGATGCCGTACTGATTTTCCACGTTCAGAGTCTTGGCGCCGTTGTACGTAATCAGGTCCAGGCACCTATCCAGCTCGTCGAACGACATGGTCTGCGCCAGGTGTATGCCGTTGTCCAGAATGTTCATCAGGTTGCCGTTGCCGGCCGGGTACCATGGGTCGTTGATCGAATCCTGGCCGAAACAGACATTGATGCCGCTTTCCCAGAGCTCCTTCACCCGGGTCAGGCCACGGCGCTTGGGATAGGTATCCTGCCGTCCCTGCAGGTATGCATTCTCCGTTGGCAGCGAGATGAAGTTCAGACCCGAGCGCTGGAACAGACTCATCATGCGGAAAGCGTAGGCATTGTCCGCTGAGCCGAAAGAGCAGGTGTGGCTTGCCGCCGTGCGCGTACCGATTCCTTCGGTCAGCACCAGGGCGTTGAGCAGTTCGACGAAACGGCTCATCACGTCGTCGGTCTCGTCGCAATGCACGTCGATCAGCTTGTCGTATTTGACGGCCAGCTCAACGGTGCGATGGATGGATTTCTCGCCTATCTCGCGTGCCCACTCGAAGTGCGGGATGGCGCCGACGCAGTCCGCGCCCATCTTCAGCGCCTCCTCGACCATCTCGTCCCCACCCTTGTAAGCGTACATGCCCTCCTGCGGGAATGCGACGATCTGAATGGTGACGTTGTCCTTAAGCTGTTCGCGGACTTCCAGCATCGCCTTCAGCCCGGTCAGCGTGGGATCATCCACATCGATGTGAGTGCGGATGAACTGGACGCCTTTGGACACCTCTTCCTGGATGCCCTTCAGCGCGCGCTCCTTGGCGTCCTCGAGCGTCTGGGTCTTCTTGACGTCGTGCCAGCGAGCGATGCCTTCGAACAGCGTGCCGCTGGTGTTCGTGGCGCCCTTACTGCGAGCGGTGTAGACGTAGTCCAGGTGCAGGTGGGCATCTACGTAGGGCGGGACGACTAGACGACCCTGCAGGTCAATTTCCTCATCAGCCTTGGGTAACTTCTTGCCGACCTGTTTGATCACGCCTTTGTCGACTAGGATCTCGCTGGCTTCATCGTGCTGTCGGTAGATCAGAGCATTTGTGAATTTCTTCATGGTTTTTCTTTCATGAGTGAGGGGACAACATTGAGGAAGGCTGCAAGGTGCGTTTGGAGAGAAACGCAATGATGATCGCCAAAATGAAGCAGCCCAGCGACAGGTAAACGATGTGCCTGACGCCGGTCGTCGGGAATTGGCTCAACAGCAATCCGCCGACCCATGTGGCGATCATGATCGACAAGTTGAAGACGCTGGATTGCACCGAAGTCGCGATGTCCTTGGCGTTTTCAACCTGCTTGCTCACGGCGGTCTGAAACATCGTCACGAGCGGACCAAAGGCCAGACCCCAAAGGAAAAATGCGACATGCGAAATGCCGATAGTCCCGTTGAAAGCCAAGAACATGGCCATGGAAATGCCGCCAACGCCCAGCATGAGTACGATCATGGGGCGCAAATAGGCGTCGATGTACTTCGCAGAAACAATCACCGAAATCACCGAGCCGATTCCGAAGATCAGCAGCGCCACGCCGATGCCCCCCGCGAAGCCGAGCAATTCCACCAGCAGGGTGATGTAGGTGTAGATGCCGTAGTGCGCCGCGACCCCTAGAAAGGTCAACAGCAACACGATCTGGATCGACGGCATTTTCAGAACCGCCAGGGGTGAATTGCTCTTGCTGAGCTTCTCCCCTTTCACCTCAGGCAAGTAGAAGTGCGACAGCACGGCAATGACTGCGACAATCGCGCCCAGGACCATGAAGACGCTCCGCCAGCCGAATGTGAGGCCGATCGCCGTCATCGCCGGCAGGCCGATGCTGATGCCGAGGGTGTTGCCCGACATGATGACTGTGATGGCCTTGCCATGCATGTTTTTTTCGGGGGCCAGCCGTGTGCCGTAGGCTGCGATCATCGGCCACATCACACCCGCGCAAATGCCGCCGACGATGCGAGCGGCGATGATGACCGCATAGGACGAAGACAGACCGACGACGATATTGGCGACCGCGAACCCGGCCAGAAGCGCCATCAGCAGCGTCTTGCGGTTGAGCGCCAACGTAGCGCTGACCAGTGGGATGGCGGCAATGGCGGAAGCCAACGCATAGACACCGACCAGAAAACCGACCTCGCTTTCCTCGACGCCCAGCCCCTCGGTCATCTGCGGCAAAATGCCCGACGGCACCAGCTCCGACAGAATGCCCACAAAGGTGACACTGGCCATCAGGCCGAAGACAAACCATGAAAAGGTCAGTTTTTCATTCGATGTGGAGGTTGTGGACATCTTGCTTCCCGTCGTCGCGACTAGTTCTTGGATGCCCGCTGACACTGTTGGAGCACATTGTGTACTTCCTCAACGTTCGGGGGCGCTTTGGCCCACCAGGGTCGATCAACGAGGACCCGCTCAAGGGCCAGAGGCAACGTGGCCACCCGGTACGCCTGGGCAGCTACCGTGCTCTACCTCGAACTTCTGCGAGAACTTGCCGGCGTCTCACGGCATGACATCGCCGCTGTTCGGGCCGAGGGTTTGGCCAACGAAAAGATTACCGCCGGGATCACTCGCCAGCAAAAGCGCGCTCGGCGCGACTTCTTCCACGACGCCAAACCGACCGAGGGGGAGCTCGCGCATCTTGGCCTTCTTCCATTCTTCCGAGACGCCGGCCACCATCGCTGTCTCGATTGGACCAGGCGCAATCACATTGGCGAGAACATTGTGTTCGGCAACCTCGAGCGCGAGGGATTTGGTGAAGCCGATCACACCGGCCTTTGCCGCGACATAGTGCGACATCGAGGGCGCACCTTTGATGCCCAGTTGCGAAGCGATGTTGATGATCCGCCCCCAGCGCCGTTCAATCATTTCCGCAACGACATGGCGGCAGACGAAAAACACTCCCGTTAGGTCCACCGCCAAGGTTTGATTCCACATCTTCGGCGTCATCTCGACGACAGGGGCTTCGCTCAGAACTCCTGCGCTGTTGACCAGAATGTCGATTCGACCACCCAGCAGGTCGCGTGCCTCAGCGACTCCGGTTGCCACCGCGTTGTCATCGGCAACATCAAAGGAAACGCCACGGTGGCGGCCCTCACCGGATCGCCGACCGGCCACCACCACGTTTGCGCCTGCTTCAGTGAACAGGTCCGCGATTGCGGCGCCTATGCCACGGGTGCCACCAGTGATAAGCGCTGTCCGTCCATCCAACCGAAGCAGGGTAGTCCCTCCGTCTTGACGCCTTAATGACGAGTTCACAACACCTAAGGCACGATCCGTCAGTGGCAAGTATGCCTGCGGCAGGCCTGCACGGTTGGGACCGGATCCGTTGGACCCATTTCAAGCGCCAGCGGATTCTGCGAAGTCCACACTGCGACAGTTGCCCTCTATCTGCAGTGCCTTTGAAAGATCCCGCAGAGCGGTGCGCAAGCCTTCTTCCAGTACCGGGTGGTAGAAGGGCATGCTCAGCAGCTCGTCCACACGGAGCTGCTGCTGCACCGCCCAGGCCAACAGATGGGCCAGATGTTCAGCCCCAGGACAAAACAACTCTGCGCCGACCAGAATGCAGCTGCTGCGCTGCGCATAGAGGTTCACCCGGCCAGCGTGCTCGTTTTGCACGCGCGCACGCCCCTGATTGCCGTAAGACACGGTACCGATTTCAATTTCAGCTTCATTCAGATCCGTAAACCGCGTCCCAACCGTGGCCATTTGCGGATGACTGAAAACAATGGCCAGCGGAGTGCGCCGAACCAACGCTGAAACCTGTGGATACTGTGCTGCGTTCTGGCCAGCGACGCGGCCTTCATCCGCCGCTTCGTGGAGTACGGGTCGGTAATGGCTGGCGTCGCCCGCAACAAACACAGCCGTGTCACCACAGCGTGTGGTGCGCGAGTGCCAGTTGGCCGGCAGTCCGCGCTCGTTCAGGATCACACCCGCTTTTTCCAGCCCCAGCTCAGCCAGTTGTGGCGTTCGGCCTGCGGCCAGCAGAACATTGGAAAACGACTGCTGATGCGTCTCACCAGTGGCATCCCGCCATTGCAGCTCGATGGCGTTGCTCTCGCTGATTTGTGCTTGCTTGATGTCCACTTCTAGATGCCAGGCCATCGCAACCTCGGCCTTGCTGTCCTGGAATACCTGCTGCACGCATTGCTGCATCGCAGGATCACTCAGCGGTCCAATGGCGCTGCCAAGGGAAAAGAAGCTGACTTTTACGCCCAGTCGACTGAGGGCCTGGCCCAATTCCAATCCAATGGCACCGGTGCCGATGACGGCCAGTGATTCTGGTAGTTCATTGAGTTCGAACACCTCATCACTGATCCAAACTCGCTCCATGATGTCGCGAAAAGGCGGAGGAATGTTGGGGCGTGAACCCACCGCAGCCACGATGGCATTGGTTTTAAGCTCGATATTGTCCTGACCGTCACGCTCAACCAACACAGTGGTGGGGCCGGTCAGTCGCGCCCTACCCTGCAATCGCTGGTCGTCCGGAAGCTTTGTCGTGCTCCTCGCAGCGCCCGCAACGAACCGATCGCGCTCAGCGCGCACCCGGCCGAACAGGACTCGTGGGTCTACTGACATGGGCCCGGTGGAAATGCCGAAGACGCCTGCGGTTGCAACCTGGTGGGCCCGGTCTGCCGCGGCAACTAGCAGCTTGGACGGCATACAACCCACTCGGGCACAGGTGGTGCCGTATGGGCCCGACTCCACCAGCACCCAGCTACGCCCAGATTTGCGCACCTCAGCAACCGCATTGAGGCCGGCCGTGCCCGCTCCAATAACGACAACATCTACTTCACGATTTACTTTGGGCGTTGCCATGACTCGTCTCTACGCTGTTGCGCACGGCTTAGCCACTAGCGTTGCACCCCCTTGGCAATTCGATCTCCCAAATCCTTGTCCACGTTGCGCCAGTATGCGAGGGCCCGCTCGAGCACGGGTGCGGAAACGCCGGCCGAGAGGTGGCCAACTACATTGCCCACCAATCGGTCGCGCGCAGCCGCGTCCATCACGTCGCGAACCAGAGTCCCTGCTTGGCCGAAGTCGTCGTCATCGCGTCGCAGTGTATAGGCCTTGCGCACCATCTCGCCGTCAGCGTGCCACAGGCCAGCCTCATCGGTGCGTGTCGGGTCGGCCTTCGGGCCGCCGTATGAGTTGGGCGCGTACACAGGGTCGGTGACGTTCTCGGTGCGCATGGCCCCGTCTTTGCTGTAGCTGTGGACGGGCGCCTGTGGTCGATTGACCGGGATCTGCTTGTAGTTGACGCCGAGCCGGGCGCGGTGCGCGTCGGCGTAAGCGAAGCCACGTGCCAAAAGCATCTTGTCCGGACTCAAGCCGATTCCGGGTACCAGGTTATTCGGCTCGAACGCAGCCTGCTCGATCTCGGTGTGAAAGTCGGTTGGATTGCGATTCAAGGTCAGCTTGCCGACATCGATCAGCGGGTAGTCCTTGTGGGGCCATACCTTTGTCAGGTCGAAGGGATTGAAACGGTAATCTTTTGCGGCCTCGAAGGGCATGATCTGCATCTTCAGAGTCCAGCTTGGAAAATCGCCTTTCTTGATCGACTCGAACAAATCGCGTCGGTGGTAGTCGGCATCTACGCCGGCCAGAATATCGGCCTCGGCCTGAGTCAGAGACTCGATCCCCTGGTCGGTCTTGAAGTGATACTTCACCCAGAACTTCTCGCCTTTGGCGTTAAGCCACATGTAGGTATGACTGCCGTAGCCGTTCATGTGCCGCCACGTTTTCGGGATGCCGCGATCGCCCATCAACCAGGTGACCTGATGCGCCGACTCCGGTGACTGTGACCAGAAATCCCACTGCATGTCATGATCGCGGAGCCCACTGTCCGCGCGGCGTTTCTGGGATCGGATGAAGTGCTGGAACTTCATCGGATCTCGAAGAAAAAAGATCGGCGTATTGTTGCCGACCATGTCGTAGTTGCCCTCGCTAGTGTAAAACTTGAGGGAAAACCCACGAGGATCGCGCCAGGTATCAGGGCTGCCACTTTCCCCGGCAACCGTGGAAAAGCGGATCAACGTGTCGGTGCGCGTGCCGGGCTGAAATACGGCGGCCTTGGTATACGCACTGACGTCGCTTGTGACTTTGAAGTGGCCGAAAGCACCGCCGCCCTTGGCATGGGGCTGGCGCTCCGGGATCCGCTCGCGGTTGAAGTTCGCCATCTGCTCGATCAGATAGTGATCGTGCAGAACGATCGGACCATCCGCACCAATCGTCAGCGAATGTTCGTCACTCGCAACCGGTATTCCAGCATCAGTGGTCGTGGGTTTGGTTTTGTCAGCCATTGCTGTAACTCCTAGAAAAAGTCGGTGAGCAGGACGGATCGTGTCCTGCGTTAATGTACGTGCGTCGTCTCTGGTTTTGATCGACTCGTGTTCGGCTAGCGACTGCCGAGAATTGACCAACGAAGTGTGGACCCGCCTAAGCTTCGCTGGCAAGCACTATGAAACGCTGCAGAATGTGCACCGAGTTCGCCATCTACGCAGGATCGCCAGCAATTCGCGCGCCGGCACTAAGGAAGCCGAACGCCGGTCGCCGGCTATCAGAAGCGGTAGATTGCGGCAGCGCCGGATTTTGTCGGCATGCGGTCGCTGGGGACGACGATGACTTCGCCACGCTTCCTCAGGACGATTCTCCCAGATCATCAAAAACGTCATCGACTTCCGGGTGGGTCAGATCAGCAGTCATGATCTCGCCGCTGCTGGCGTCGATGCGACCGGAAAGCAGTCGGTCGGCCTCGATCAGGAGCGTCTCCACGCGCCCAGCAACCGCCGCTTCGGCGATGGCGCGCAGGTCGTCGGCGCCGCGACCGTTCGACGCAGCGGCGCCGTACGATTCGACGAACCCGGCCAGTCGCTGCAGATAGTGCGGCAGCACCGCTTGCCAAGCGCGTTCGAGCAGTGCGTCCCGTGACAGCGCATCCGGATGGACATCAATCGTTTCATCCATCAACGACGGATTGGCGCTGACGGCGCGAAACAAATGATGGTGCTGCGGCAGCGCCGCCAGGATCAAACGTTGCCCCGACGGTTGCGAACAATGTTTCAGCACCGCTGCGTCGACGGCGCGGAAAAAATGCTCGGTGTCCCGGTCCTCCGCGTCCTGCTTGACGTCGGTGCCGTGGCGGGTCACGCCGGTGGCGCCGTCCGCCCCGTGGGCGCGGTGAGCACGGTGAGCGCCTTCCCGGTCGTCGGGGACCTTGCCCAGCAACTCAACGGCGGTCTGCGGCATGCCGGCGATCGGCGGCAGTTCATCCAACGCGTCGCGGTTGCCCTCGAATACCTTGAACGCCTGTCGGTTCAAGCCGAGGACATGGTAGCGGTCGGCCGACTGCACGATGCGCATCAGCGGCTTGACATGAAAGCTGTCGGCTACAACCGCCAGTTCGGCAACCGGCCGCTGTAGCCGGTAGACCCGAAAGAAATCCCGCGCGCCCAGAACCGCGAGCCCGTCGCCGGCGTGATTCCAGAAATCGCGATCTTCGGCGAGCGTCTCGAAGGGGCGCAGCAGCGCCGGTATGTCGCCCGCCGGGTACTTCACACGCAGCGAAGCGGCCAACTGCTTGACGAGGTTGCGGAAACGCACCGGGTCCTGCGCGTTGTCGGGGTGCTGCCTATGGGTCAGCTGATAGAGCGACAGGCACGGCGCCGCGCGCTCGGCAAGCAACGTGGCGGGATAGTCATGGGCCAGTGAATGCATGGAGTTCCCATAATGGATTGTCAGCATCGCAGCCACTGCGGGCTTCGTTGTGACAGTTTGACGTAGACACGCGCTTCGTAACCCAGAATCAGCTCCTCGGCCACCGACCGGCGTGACGCCAGTCCGATGACCACAACGATGGAAGATTCTCCCGTGAAGGCGCCAGGCGACGCCGCGGCCAGATTGCGGATCGCGGCGGTTGAAGTGCGTGCGCGTTTCTAGCTGACGACTGCCGAGGGATCGGATCGTCAACCCGCGTGACCCTATCACTTTGATGCCGCCCCTACAAAAGCGGGGAGAACAGGCGACAGACATTGTGGCCGAAACGCCTCACGCGCCCGTAGTTCGCGACGGTGGCGGGTGAAGCCTCGGTTGCCGAATGGAGGTCAGACAGAAAAACTTCGGCAAGCCGCTCGCAAGCCTGCGGCTCGTAGGTTGCTAGCACGACCTCGAAGTGAAGTTTGAAGCTACGTGCGTCGGCGTTGGCGGTGCCGACGATGGCTACCAGATTGTCAACGACAAGGGTCTTCGCGTGCAGCATGCTGGCGTCGTATTCGAAGACCCGAATTCCCGCAGCGAAGAGGTCTGGATAGTAGGAACGGCAGGCCGCGCCGACGAGGGGAACGTCGTTCTTTTTGGGGACGAGCACGCGCACGTCGGCACCTCGCAGAACGGCCGTCGATAGCGCAACGAGCAGCGCCTCGTCGGGAACGAAATAGGGCGAGGTGAGAAAAACTCGTTCACGGGCAGAAGAAATGGCGGAAATGAAGAGCTTGCGGATCGGCTTCTGTAGCTTGTCCGGCCCCGACGCGACCACTTGAACCGCATGGGCGCCTTCTTTGTCCCAGGAGGGAAAGTAGTTGCGGCCTTCCGGCGCCGATTGCCTAGCGTCGTACCAGCCTTCACAAAAGACAAGCTGCAGGCCATGCACCGCTGGACCTTCGATTCGAACGTGGGTGTCGCGCCAAGCCGCGTCCCCGCTAAACTCGGTCGTCTGCACATCGCTGATGTTGACTCCGCCGGTGAATCCGACCCGCCCGTCGACCACGACGATCTTGCGATGCGTACGAAAGTTGGCGATCTGTCGACCCAGTATGCTCAAGCGAATCGGGTTGAACCAGCACACCTCCCCCCCCGCATCCAAAAGCGGCTTCCAGAATTTCTTGTCGGCATTGTTGCCGCCAATGGCGTCGAGAAGAACTCGAACCTCGATCCCGTCAGCCGCCCGCGCCGCCAGTTGGTCACGTATTCGCGTGCCGATGCCGTCGGCCTCCCAGATGTAGTACTCCATGTGGATGTGGTGCTGGGCGCTGGCGACGGCGCCCGCGATCGCGGCGTAGGTCTCCCGACCACCCAGATAAGCTTCAACATCAGCAGAACGTCGAATGGCCGACGGCCCTCCAACCGCCCGTTCACACATCTCGCTGATCCCTTGTGCAACCCAAGGAAGGTCCTGAGCAGCCGGACCGACAGTCGGCGCCATGGCTGCCACCTTGCGTTGCGCGTCGTCGCGCCGCTGCTTCTTTCGCGTCAACTTCCTGGGGCCGAACACGTAGTAGAAAATGATGCCAAGAACAGGGAACAGCGCGAGCGCAAACAACCACGCTAACGTCGCGTTCGGTGAGCGGCGTTCGCCAACGATCCAAACCGCGGCACCGATAACCCAAAGGGCCTCCGCCAGCGAGGCCCAGGCCCACCAGTTCTCAAGCATGGCTCGAAGTTATGCGCGTTCGCGCGCTGGAACCAGCCACTGCGACCGAGTCAACTGATCGCGGTGAGAACGCGCCCGACCGACTCGGGACTGCGACCGACCACGAGTTCGAAGTTGCCCGGGTCCGTCGCACCCTCAGTCACGACCAGCAGCACGGTCGCCTTCGAGAGATCTCCGAGTTGCGCGCGCGCGTCGTCGTCGGCCATCAACGCATCGAAGCCGGCCAAGCAGGCAGCTCCGGTTTCGCCAGCCGCCACGGCAGCGTCCGCGAGGTCGCGCATTGCTTGGCGCGCCGCGTCGTCGTCGACCGACACGAACCAGTCGATCCCGCTCGCCAGCCTCGGCCACGCCGTGAGCGATGGACGCCCGCAGTTCAGACCGACCATGATCGAGCGGTGCGGCCCGGGTACATGGGTGATCTCGCCGGCAAGCGCAGACTCCTGGACGCAGTTCGCGTCGGTCGGCTCGACGCCCACGATGACCGCACGCTCTGCACCCGAGCGGTAGTGGGTCACGGCGGCAGCCATGAACGCGCCAACCCCCATCGGAATGACAACCAAGTCCGGTCGGGCGAGGTGGCTCGCGTCGAGCGCGGCATCCACCTCGTTGAAGATCGTGGAGTAGCCCTCGATGACCTGAGCGGGAATCGTCTCGTAGCCAGGCCACGACGTGTCGGACACAACCAGGCAATTCTCGCCCGCCTCCTTGGCGGCCCGGTCAACGGCATCGTCGTAGTCACCGTCGATGACCGTGACGGTTGCGCCTTCTAGCTCCATTGGCTCGATGCGCGCCCGCACCATGCCGGCCGGGACGAAAACGTGGCACTCGAACCCAAGCAGACGAGCCATGAACGCCACGGCGCGTCCGTGGTTGCCGTCGGTCGCTGTGACGAGTTTGAAGGGTCGGAGGTGCACAAGGTTCCTGGCGAGGTCGTTGATGTTCGTCCATGGCTCCGGCTCCTTGCCGGTATGAGCACAGATCGCCTGGTAGGTGGCCCACGAGGCTCCGAGGATCTTGAACGACGGCAGTCCCATCCGGCGCGTCTCGGCCTTGATCACGACGCGGCCGACGCCGAATCGTGCGGCAAGGTCCGGAGCATCGAGCAGCAGCGTCGGTGCGTACGCTGGCATCCGATGGTGGAACGCGGCCAGGTTCTCTGGGGCGGGGGGCCACTTGGCGTCGTCGACGAGTGGATTCGGTGTGACGCGCGGGGGCATCGTTGGCTCCGGTCTGTGAAAATGTGTCGCAATAAGTGGCGCTTGCGACGCGCGCGCCACACTACGGTTTGCAAAGAACCGGGTCAAATCGGTAGTGCGCCCCCCATGCATTCAAGGCGCCGCTGGCGCCCCGTCGTTGGCAGCATCTCCGGCGCCCGCGTCGCCCTTGTCCGCCGGCTTGGCGCCGGCGTCCCCAGCATCAGCCGGCTCATCAGGCGCGGCCACAGGCGGACCATTCCAGCGCACCGCCGCCAGTTCGCCCTGACGCGCATAGTCGATGGCTGAGGCGAGCACCCGCGCGGATTCTTGCGGTGCGTGGAAACCCATACTGTTTTCAGACGCAATGAAGTCGAGCCGCCACTGCGCTTTTCGCTGCAACTCCCGCGCGGGCTTAAGCTGTGCGTCATTGGCGCCCGCGGTCTGAGCCGCGACGATCGCGTCGATCAACCCCACAATGGCCTTGCCTCCACGTTGCAACAGTTCGTAGTTCTTTTCCTGGATCCCATCGACGCGCGCGAGCATCTCCTTCTCGTCGACCCGATGGCAGGATTGGCACGCGCGATTGACGTTGAGCAGCGGGCTGCGCACCCAATGATCACTGACCTTGGACGCACCTTCACGCTGGTACGGCATGTGACAATCTGCACACGAAACGCCGGCGCGCGCGTGCACACCTTGACTCCAAACTTCGAACTCCGGATGTTGTGCTTTTAGGATCTCGGCGCCCGTTTCCTTGTGTTTGTAGTCGTAGAAGCGCTCATCCTTGAGCTTCGTGCGGTTCCAAAACTTCTCAGTAGCTTCCACCGTCAAGCCGTCGCCCCAGGGGAAGACGAGCGGCATGCCTGACGAGCAGTAGTATTCCACGTGACATTGGCCGCAGACGAAGCTGCGCATCTCATTGCGTGTCGAGTCCCGATTGGGGTCGTAGCTGCCCCTGCGACCCGCAGTGCGCCAGCGCTCAATCGAGGGAATGGCGGGTACCGGAGCCTCGGAATTCGCGAGCGCCGCAATGCCAAGAAGGAAGCCGGGGCGGGTCACCCGCAGCGCCATGCCGCTGGGATCGTGACAATCGACACAACTGACCGGGTGCGCATGCCCACTATCGTGCAGGCGCTTGTTCAGCTCCGGATAGGAGAACTTGTAGCTCGCTTGAAAGCCCTTAATGGCGTCGCCACCGCCAAGCTCACGATACAGGGGCATCAACGACGCATGGCAGTGCAGACAGGAGCCGGACTGCGGTTTGCTGAGGCGCTTGGTGCTCTCTTGGTCCTCCAGCATGTACGCATGGCCGCGACGATCGCGGTAGTCGATGGAAAACGCGTAGCCCAAGAACATGCGTTTCAACCACGGATCGCGCTCGATCTTTGCCTCAGGGAGCGTCTCGCTGCCGCCGTGGCCGCCGAACTTCGTCGCCGTGCGGAGCGCCGTCTGACGGTAGCTGTCGTACTGCGCGGGCCAATTACGCCCCCACTTTTCCGGATCTGTGTCGTCTTCGGCGGTAGGTGTCAAGGTAGATGTCGCGTCTTTCATCACGCTGCAGCACGCGCGTG
>CALMUT010000055.1 GCA_937872925.1 uncultured Myxococcales bacterium
ACCCCGCCCAACAAAACCAGACCTGCATAAGTCGAGACGCGCATGTGCCAGAGCATCGCACGACTTGTACCGCTCGCACATTTGTGGCGTGCAGGGCGGCCTTCAAGTCCGCGCAATCATTGAAAAACGTGAAGCGTTTTCAGGCAACGAAGCTACCCAGGCGTCGGAAACGCTGATAGCGGTCCTCGCGCAGCTCGTCTTCGTCCATGCCGTCCAAGGAAACCAGTGCTTCGTAGAGGGAGCGATCCAGGCGTCGTGCGGCGTCGTCATGGTCTTGGTGTGCGCCGCCCGGCGGTTCTTCCACGACCCAATCGACGCAGCCTAGCTCCAAGAGTTGCGGTGCCGTGATGCGCAGGCGCTCCGCGGCTTCCGCTGCCAGGCTGCCGTCTTTCCACAAGATCGCCGCGCAGCCTTCCGGCGAGATCACTGAATAGTAGGCGAATTCGAGCACCATCACTCGGTTGGCGACGCCAAGGGCCAGAGCGCCCCCAGAACCGCCCTCGCCGATCACCGTAGTGACGATGGGAACGCCGAGACCGCTCATCACTTCTAGGGATGCGCCGATGGCTTCGCTCTGCCCGCGCTCTTCCGCTTCGATCCCTGGGAAGGCCCCCGGAGTGTCGATGAATGTGATCACCGGCAGCCCAAAGCGGTTCGCGAGTTCGTACAGGCGGATCGCTTTGCGGTATCCCTCCGGGTTGGGCATGCCGAAGTTGCGCGTGACGTTTTCCTTCGTGCTGCGCCCCTTCTGGTGGCCGACGATAGCGACGCTTCGGCCATGATAGCTCGCCAAGCCGGCGATCAGCGAGGCGTCCTCTGCGAAGCGGCGGTCGCCGTGAAGCTCCACGAAGTCGTCGAACAGCCGCACGATGTAGTCCTGGGTGTAGGGCCGGTTCGGGTGTCGCGAGAGTTGTACTTTTTGGATCGGCGTCAGGCTCGCGAACACCTCCCGGGCGACCCGAGCGGCCTTGTCCTCCAAGCGCTTCAGCTCGGACATGAGCCGTGCGTCGTCGGCCGCCAGCTCGCGCAGCTCGCGCACGCGGGAAACTAGCTCGACGACGGGTCGCTCGAAGGGAAGCACGTGTCCCATAGGGACCACAGTCTTTCGCCGAATCCGCGCGGATCTGCAAGCCTCAACGGCGAAGGGGGGCACCAGGTCGAGGGCGTTCGCGTGGCGCAGGGGTTCTTCCGCAGTCGGGGCTCACCCGGGTTCCCCCAAGAAGAGCAGTGCGTAGCGGGTGACGCAGGGACCTGCCCTCCCAAATCCTGCGCTGCGGATCAGCCGGTCGTTGTGCCAGCAGAGGGTTCGAGCTTGGCGGGGACTTGCACGCTGGGATTCGTGCCCAGGATATTGAAGAGTGGGAACGGCTTTTCTTTGCCCTTGAGGGGCTTGGGGGGCAGTTCTTCGAAGGTGAAGCGGGTACGCACTTGGTCCAGGGTTTTCTGGCTGACCAGGATTTGCCCCGGGGTCGCGACCCCACACAGCCGTGCGCTGGTGTTGGCAGTATCGCCGATGACCGTATACGAGAGGGCTCTGGAACTGCCGATGTAGCCGGCAACCACCGGTCCGGTGTGGATACCGATCCCGATGGCAAGGGGCGGAGAATCCTGCTCCATCCGCTTGCGGTTGAAGCGCCCAAGGGTCTCCATCTGCTCGATAGCGCAGCTCACGGCGCGGAGGGCGTCGTCAGGGTGCAGCACGGGTGCACCCCATAGCGCCATGATGCCGTCGCCCATGAACTTGTCCAAGGTGCCTTCGAACTTGAACACGGTTTCCACCATGTGCTCGAAGTACTCGTTGAGCATCTCGACGATGCCTTCCGGATTGGCGCCTTCACTCATTTGCGTGAAGCCGCGGATGTCGGAGTTGAAGATGGTGCACTCGTGCACCAGTTGTCCGCCCTTCTTGACGTCCAGTTCGCCACTGAGCACTCGCGCGGCCACGTTGGGAGAGAGCAGCCGACTGAAGCGTTCCCGGTTGACGATCTCCTTTTCGATCTTCTTCCCCAGGATGTTGATCTCGATGAACATCGCGGCTTGGGCGGCGATGGCAGTGACGATCTCCATGTCCTTGGGCTGGAACTGAGCCAAGGTCTCGCTGTCGAGCCAAATCACTCCCAGGATCTCTTCGTCGTGCAACAGCGGCGCCACAATCGCCGAGCTGATCCGGTTTAGGATCATGCTCTTGCCCTTTGACGTCGCGAAGTCCATCGCTGCGTCGTGGGTGAGGACCGTGGCACGCTCCTTCATCACGTGGTTCATGATGGTGGAGGAGACTGTGATCGGAGCTTCGTTGCCGTCTCGGCGCAGACTGGCGCCGGGCACCAGGTCATCCGCTGCATCCCGCAGGAAAATCACCCCGCGGTCCACGCGCACGAACTTGAAAAGCGTGAGCAAGATCTTGTTGAGGAGGCTGCGGAGATCGCGCTCCATGGCGATCTCCCGTGATAGCTCGTGGGAGAGTCGCAAGCGCTCGTAGTCCGCTGCCAATTGGGCGGGATTCGAAGCGAGTTCGTCGTAGGGAGCGAAGCCCTTCTGGGTTGCCGCAATCTGCGTCCCAATCGCGCGCGACTGATCGTTCACGTCGACTCGCGTGGAGTTCAGCGGCGTGATGCCAGCACCCTCGGGGTCGTCGAGGGTCGGCGTGCGCGTGGGCGCGGGTTGCGCTGCTTCGTAGGGCAGCTGTTGCGTGGGCTGCGGCGCCGCGCCGTGGCCGGGGTGGCCCGGTGCGCCGGCCATGGGCGCGCCGGCTACCGTGGACGGGGGCGCGCTGACTGGACGCTGCAGCGACTGTGGTGGCACCACACCGGGTTGCCACGCTGGAGGCTGACCCGACGGAACCGGCGCGGGGCCGGCCACTTCACCCGCGGGAGCAGGAACGGGTGGCGCGACGGGTTTGCCACTGCCGTCGTCGAAGCGCGCCCGCGTACTGCCGAGCGAGATGTCGTCGCCATGGCGGAGGCCCTGCTCGCCATTGACGCGGCCAGCGTTGATGTAGGTGCCGTTCAAGCTGCCAAGGTCGCGCAGCACGTACTCGGTGCCGCGAAGCTCGATGATGCAGTGCTCCTTGGACACGATCTTGTCGAGCAACTGGATCGTGTTGCTCGGATGCCGCCCGAGCGTATTGAACGCACGAAGCTCGACAACCTGCTGACCCTCCGGAGTCGCGAGCAGTATTCGAGCCATTATGTGTCGAAGGCTACCCTCCGCGCCCCGTCGCGACAAGGCCGCAGAACTCCCGGTTTTAGTCCCGGTTTTGCTCCCGGCTTTTTTGGGCCAGCGACCTGGGCTGGACAGGTGGCTGGCCCAGGCGACTGAACACCTGCTCTTTTGTTCGCGAGCGTTGCGCTTTCTTTGGTCCAGATCTGCCGATATCCTTCGGGTATGGCCGGCGTGCAGAAGCATCTTTTGGCGATTGATCAGGGCACCACGGGGTCCACGGCGTTGGTCATGGACACGAGCGGCAGGACCCTGGGCCGAGAGAACCACGAGTTCTCGCAGCACTTTCCCAAGCCTGGCTGGGTGGAACACGAGCCCGAGGAGATCTGGCAGAGCGTGTCGGACTCCGTCAGCGGCGCGCTGAAGGGCGCCGGCGTTTCCGCGGCAGACATCGCGGCTATTGGCATCACCAATCAGCGCGAGACCACCCTGCTATGGGACCGAAAGACCGACAAGTCCGTGCATCGCGCGATCGTGTGGCAAGACCGACGGACCGCGGCACATTGCGCGGAGCTACAGAAGGCCGGCCACGAGAGTGCGGTGCGGCGCGCCACGGGCCTCGTTCTCGACCCGTACTTTTCCGGAACCAAGCTGGCGTGGTTGCTCGACAACGTAGACGGTGCGCGCGCACGTGCCCAGGCCGGCGAGCTCGCCTTCGGCACGGTGGATAGCTACCTGGTGTGGCGTTTGGGCGGAGGTGCCTCCGGCGGCGCGCCGCACGTGACGGACGTGACGAACGCATCGCGCACGCTGCTAATGGACTTGAGCGCACGCCGCTGGCACCACGGCATGTGCGAACTACTGAACGTGCCCGAGGCCGTGCTGCCGAAAATCGTTGCGAGTGCTGGGGAGATAGGGCGCACAAAAGGACTGGCGTTCTTGCCCGATGGGATCCCCGTTGCAGGCATGGCGGGTGACCAGCACGCTGCGCTCTTTGGCCAAGCCTGCTTCGACATTGGCGAAGCCAAGTGCACCTACGGCACGGGCGCGTTCGTGCTGGTGAACGTCGGCTCCGAGCCGGTGCCCAGCCAGTTCGGCCTGCTTTCGACGGTGGGCTGGCAAATTGGATCGGAAGTTGTTTACGCTCTGGAAGGGAGCGCGTTCATCGCGGGCGCAGCCGTTCAGTGGCTTCGCGATGGGCTCGGCTTGATCGAGAAGGCGAGCCAGATAGAGGAGCTCGCGCGCAGCGTTGACAGCAGTGACGGCGTGCACTTTGTGCCTGCCTTGGCCGGACTCGGTGCGCCGTATTGGGATCCGAATGCACGCGGAACCCTCACCGGCATCACTCGTGGCACAACCAAGGCCCATCTCGCGCGGGCCACCCTCGAAGCGCTTGCGTTCGAGGTGAACGATCTCGTGCGCGCGATGAGCGACGACTTGAAGAAGCCCGTGACACGTATGCGGGTCGACGGCGGCGCGGCCGCCAACAACCTGCTGATGGAACTCCAGGCGGACTTTTCGGATCTGGTCGTGGAGCGGCCCACGGACCTCGAATCCACCGCTCGGGGCGCCGCGATGCTCGCGGGCATCGGCTCCGGGCTGTTGTCGGGGCCCTCTGCGGCCCGGAGCATGCTCCACGTCGATCGCACGTTTGAGCCCAAAATCACGGAGAAAGATCGAGATCAGCGCCTCGCCGGCTGGCGTGACGCAGTGCGTCGATCGCGATCGGACCTGGGCGCCGGCTGAGGGTTACCCGATACTGGTTAGGTCGCACCATCCCGCGGCCCATCCCCAGCCTCTTAAACATTATGTCGGACTCCCCAACGGACGGCGAAAGCCGTGAGGTACCCGTGGACTGGGAGGCGCTCGAAGACGCATTCGAGAACAACGCCCCGGAAGTTCACAGCTACTTGCACATAGACACGGGCGAAGTGTTGCGCGTGGTCGACGGCATCGCCGACCCTGAAATGCACGCGCGCATCGCGTCAGACACATCATATATGCGCGTCGATCCGGTTAGCTCTCGCGAGCAGTATCGCTGGATGGAGCGCTTCATTCCCATGGTCGAGGACCCAGAGCTTTCGGAAAAGCTCACGCGGGCCATCGATGGCAAGGGCGCGTTCCGCCGTTTCAAGGACGTACTGATGGCGTACGGACCGGAGCGCGAACGATGGTTTGCGTTTCGCAGCGAGCGCCTGCGTGTCTTCATGGAGGCGTGGCTTGCGACGCACCACTTATCGCCGGTGCCCCGACCGGTTGTCGCGGTGCCCGCACCTCCCACGGATACGCCGCCCATTTCACAAGAACAGCTCAGTGGCCGCCGCGGGCGAAGCGCGGACACGTTGCGCAAACAGCTCAAAGAGCTGGTGGACCTGCTTGGCACCCGAGACTTGGAAAAGGTCTTGGCCTTCACGGAGTTCGTCAAGGCACGCCGTGCTGCCCGGGGCTTTTCCAGCCGTAGCGAGGCGTCCAAAGACGAAGTGGATACCAGCGAGACCGAGTCCGCGGACTCCGACGATACTTCTCCGTCGAGCAGCCAGCGAGCCAATCGGGGATGACCGTGCGGCTCATGGCCGCATTGACCCTCGGAGCGGGCCTCTCGCTCTCCTCCGCGAGCGCGCAGGCGCAAGAGCCGGGCGAAGTGGACCGGGTCGTGGTGCGGTTCAGTGCACCCGAAACGGGGAATGTGCGCGCTCCGCGCTTCATTTTCGAGCGCAGTCTTGCCTTTGAGGCGCGCTTGGAAGCCTTGGCAGATCCAGATCACTCTGCCAGCGACGAACGGCCGTACCGCGAGCGACACGTGCGCGCGGCGCTGGAGCGACACGTCGCGGAGACGCTCTTGTCGGCGCTTCGTATCGACCCAGAACCGACTGCGAAAGACCTGTCGCGCCAAACCGAAGCGGCGCGCCGCATTCTTTATCAGCGCAGCGGCAGCCGCATGGCCGTCGAGCGCGCCGCGCAGGCTGAAGGCATGGCGGACCGTGAATTGCTCAGACTACTTCGACGGCGCGCGCGCGCTAGCTTGTATCTGGATCGCATGGTCGCGCCGATGCTAGCCCCGAGTCGAGCCGAGCTGCTAGTGCTGCACAAGACAGCGGACACCCCGTTTCGCTCCCTCTCCTTCGAAAAGGCCGAGGCGCCCCTCGCCCGCTGGTATGTGGCCAGGCGTTTGAACGAGGCCCTCTCCAACTTCTTCCTCAACGCGCGCTCCCGGCTGGAAATCACGATCATTCCGCCCTAGTGGGCTGTCTCGTCAGGGAACAATCCTTCGGATTGCCACCATGGGCTAGTGCTAACCTCGCGCCCCTATGGCGAGCTTGAGCGGAGATCCGACCAAGGCAGTCAAGGCGGCACTATTCGCGAATGGTGGCATCGCCATCGCGAAGTTTGTCGCTGCGTTCTATTCCGGCAGTGCCACGATGTTGGCGGAGGGCGTGCACTCCGTCGCCGATACCTGCAACCAAGCGTTGCTCTTGGTCGGCATTGGCCTTTCCAAACGCCGGGATCCGGAACGCTTTCCCTTGGGGCGTGCGAAAGAAACCTACTTTTGGGGCTTCATCGTCTCGCTGATGCTGTTCTTCTTGGGCGGGGTGTACGCCATCTACGAAGGCGTGCACAAGCTGATGGCAGGCGGGGATCCGGGCTCGCCAATCATTCCGATCGTCGTGCTGTCGGTCTCCATCTTGCTCGAAGGCGGTAGCTTCGTCGTCGCCATTCGTGAGTTCAACAAACAGCGCGGCACAACGCCCGTTCGGCAAGCGTTGTTCTCCGGCAAAGACCCGATCCTGCCCATTGTGGTGCTTGAGGACGCCGGCGCGATGTTCGGTCTCGTGCTCGCTCTGATCGCAGTGGTCGTTGCCTGGGGGACCGGAAGTTCGCTGCCCGATGCCGTTGGTTCCATCGTCATTGGCGTCCTGCTCTGCGTTATCGGTGTCGCGCTGGCCCGGGACACGCGCAGCTTGCTCATCGGCGAAGGCATGACGCCGGAAATGACCGCGGAGACGCTCCGTATCGCCGGGAGCACCGAGGGCATCGAGGAAGTGACGCAAGTGCTCAGCATGCATTTGGGCCCCGAAACGATCCTGCTCGCACTCAAGGTGCGCTTTTCCGCGGGCATGTCCGTGGCCGAGTCTGAGCGCGTTGTGGATGGCTTGGAGGCGAGCATCCGAGAGCGCATCCCACAGATGAGCCGCATCTTCGTCGAGGCCGACAGCGACTACGAGGCGGAGCTGGATCCGGTGAAACCCGAAATCGACCTGGCCAAAAGCGAAGCGTAGACGCCCGCAGGGGGGAACTGCTTGAGACGCTACCGTGTCGACGCCCTCGACGCAGACCTGGGCGAACGTCGCCTCCGGCGCTTGCTCGGGCCGCGTGAGACTGGTTAGGCGGCGAGGGCAAAAAAGCAAACGGCCCGGGACGTTGCGTAGGAGTCCCAGGCCGTCTGGCCGCGTAGTCGGTTGTCCGCCTGTGAAAGAGCGCGGGCTCAGTCGTGGCGCACGTATTCGTAGTCGATGGGCTTGCCCTTGATGCCGCGATTGGGAGCCGCGATCCAGTTGGCCATCTTGCCGGGTTCGTGAATGGCGGCGCCCATCAAGCTCTTGATGAACTCGCGATCGGACTCGCTGATCAACCACTCGTCCTTCTTCTTGTTGAACTCGGATTCGTTGATTAGTTCCCCCGTGGGCGTGAAGAACATGCCCGAGTAGATCCCAACCTGTCGGTTGAAACGACGGCTCGGCAGAGTGAGTTGGAAGTCCGAACCCACTTCGGCCAGGGTCTTGTTCCACTTGTCCACACCGCGCTGACAGTCGTCTACGTAGGCGTCGCGCAAGACTTCGTTCATGGCGTTGCGCATGCCCACCTCTTCGCGGGTGACCTTGCCATCCTTGATCACATCCATGTCGTAGTGGCCTTCGAGTGCCACGTGGTCTTCGAAGCGATCTTCGTGAGCGCGCCCCTTTAGCCCACTGGCAAAGTACTGGGCCGCGTTGCTGGAGATCTCGCCGCCGAATAGATCCAGGGACAAGGAGTACCAGTAGTTCATGTAACGCTGGATCGTGGGCAGATCGATCAGCCCCAGCTGGCGTGGATCTTTGCCCGGATGCTCTTTCATCATCTCCGCGGTGCGCTTGACGATGCGCTGCACGCCGGTCTCGCCCACGAACATATGATGCGCTTCTTCCGTGAGCATGAAGCGGCAGCTGCGGCTCAGCGGGTCAAAGGAGCTCTCCGCCAACGCCAGCAACTGATACTTGCCGTCGCGGTCTGTGAAATACGTGAACATGAAGAAGGACAGCCAATCCAACATGGGGGCGTTGAACGCGCCCAAGATGCGTGGGTTGTCCGGATCGCCGCTGCGTCGCTCCAGGAGCGCTTCCGCTTCCTCGCGCCCGTCGCGTCCGAAGTAGCTCTGCAGCAGGTAAACCATGGCCCACAAGTGGCGGCCTTCTTCGACGTTGACCTGGAATAGGTTGCGCAGGTCGTACAAGGAGGGACAGGTCTGTCCCAAAAAGCGCTGCTGCTCGACGCTCGCCGGCTCGGTATCTCCTTGGGTCACGATCAAGCGGCGCAACGCGTTGCGGTGCTCGCCAGGCACTTCCTGCCACGCCGGCTTGCCCATTTCGTCGCCAAAGCCAATCGTGCGGTCCTTGACCGGATCCGCCAGGAAGATCCCCCAGCGGTAGTCGGGCATCTTCACGTAGTCGAAGTGCGCCCAGCCATCGCTGTCCGCGCTGATGGCGGTGCGCAGCCACACGTCGTGCGCCTGGAAACCGTCGGGACCCATATCCACCCACCATTTGATGAAGTTTGGCTGCCACTGCTCGAGGGCACGCTGCAGCCGGCGGTCGTTCGAGAGGTCCACGTTGTTGGGGATCTTTTCCTGCGTGGCGACGTTGCTCATGGTGCTTTCTTCCTGTGGTTCAAAAACTGATGCGAAGTTCTTTTCGGGTGATTCGGATGCGTGCGAAATCACGTACGGCGGTAGTCGAAGACGGGACGCTCGGGGGAGCCATATAGGGTCAGCGCTCCCTGCTTGCCGACGGCGTTGGGTCGCTGGAAGATCCAGTTCTGCCAGGCGGTCAGCCGGCCGAAGATCTTGGTCTCCATGGTTTCCGGGCCGGCGAAGCGCAAGGACGCTTCCATGCCCGTGAGCGCGTCGGGTGAAAACGCGGAGCGCTCTTCGATGGCGATCCGCACTTCGTCGTCCCAATCCAAATCGTCGGGCGCGAAGGTGACCAGGCCGAGCTCCATGGCCGTTTCGGTGTCCAGCGCATCTTCGCGCCCGCGCAACTCTTGGACGCGTTCCGGCGTCGCCAAGAAGCGCGTTTCGAGGCGGGACAATCCGTTACTCATCGGGAGTGCGCCGAAGGACAGCGGCGACAGCTGTAGCTTCGGTCCGTCGTCCACGTCGAGCATGTACGAGCGGTCGGCGGAGAGCGCGAGCTCGAAGAGACTGCCCGCAAAGCACGACCCCGGCTCGATGATGGCGAAGCTCGTCTTGGCTGACAGATCCAGGCGCTTCAAGACGCGCTTCTGCAGGTGCAAGATCTCGCTGGCGAACCAATCGCTCTTGGACAGCTCGGCGATCTTTTGATCGTGGACGACGACCTGATTCAGATCGCCCTGGGTTTTTAGCACAAAGAGCCCGATTTCCAGGTGATTGAAGCGCAGATTGAGCAGCGCGTGATCCAACTCGCGGAACGCCCGTAGGCTCCAGTTTTCGGCGCCGGCTTCCCGCAAGGCCGCGGCGTCTTTGGCCGGCGCGTCCTTGGGACCGCGCACCGTCAGCATGGCGACGCGCTTTTCCGAGTCGATCTCCACGCTGACGTATTGGTATTCCACGCGGCCGTCCTCCCGCTTGGGGGAGAGCTCCGGGAGGGCCACGCCTTTGCCCGTGCGTTCTTTGGCGCCTGCAGCGAGCTTGGCGACGGCCGCCTTGACGCTCTCTTCGAATTTGCTGCGTGGCGCGATCTCGTCGACCAAGCGCCACTCGATGGCGCGCTTGCCGCGCACGCCTTCGGCCACGGTCGAAAAAGCGTCGGCCAAATCCCGACGCACCATTCGTTTGTCCACTAAGCGGGTCAGGCCACCGGTGCCCGGCAGCACGCCCAGCAGCGGAACTTCCGGCAAGCTCACCGCGCTATTGCCGTCGTCCTGGAGCAGGATGTGGTCGCACGCCATGGCCAGCTCGTAGCCGCCACCGGATGCCGTGCCGTTGAGCGCCGCGATGCTGGGCACGCCGCTGTGGGCACTCAGATCTTCTAGGTACAGTCGTGTCTCGTTGGTGAACTTGCAGAAGTTCACTTTGAAAGCGTGGCTGGAGCTGCCCAGCATGTAGATATTCGCGCCGGAGCAGAAGATGCGGTCCTTGAGGCTGGTCACCACCAGCACTTTCACTTCGGGATGCTCGAAGCGAATGCGCGAGATGCTGTCCGCCAGCTCGATGTCGACGCCCAGATCGTAGCTGTTGAGCTTCAGGGTGTAGTCACCGGCAACCGCGCCGTCTTCGGGCACGTCCATGGCCAAGGTGGCGACGGGGCCGTCGAAGCTGAGCTTCCAGCGGGTGTAGCGGTCTGGGTGGGTGTCGAAACTGATGGGCTCCATGGCCCCAAAGATCTAGCTACATGACCTTCGTCAAGCAAGCACTAAATTGCAGTTGACGTGCGTCAAACAAGAAATATAGTGCATATCCGTGGAAGCACGAAACACGTTGCTGGCGTCCCTGGGGCGCGCCCTGAAATTCCGCAGAAATGAGCGCGATCTGACCATCGCACAGCTGGCGGAACGCTCGGGGCTGTCCCCGCGCTTTCTTGCGCAGGTGGAATCCGGTCAGGGCAACATCTCCGTCACTCGCCTCGCTGACGTCGCCCGCGCCCTGGGCACCACGGCTTCAGAGCTGATCGCCGGCGCGGAAGAAGCGCCGGATCGCAGTCGGGTGATTTCTCTGCTGGGTCTGCGTGGCGCTGGCAAGAGCACCGTCGGACCCATGCTCGCCGAGCGACTCGACGCCGAGTTCATCGAGCTAGACCAGCTGATCGAACAGCAAGCGGGAATGAGCCTGGGCGAGGTCTTCGAACTGCAGGGGCCGGCGTTTTTTCGCAAGCTCGAACGCAACGTGCTCGAGTATTTACTCTCCCGGGCGCCTCGCGCGGTCATCGCCACCGGCGGCAGCATCGTCAGCGACGAAGAAGCGTTTGATCTCCTGCGCCGGGCCACCACCACCGTCTGGCTCAAGGCGCGCCCCGAAGACCATATGGAGCGCGTGCGCGCCCAAGGCGACGAACGCCCCATGCACAATCGCTCCGACGCGATGTCGGAGCTGCGCGCGCTGCTCAAGGCGCGCTCGCCCCTGTACGCTATGGCGGATCACGTCGTCGACACGTCGCTACTCGGTGTCGACGGCAGCGTGAACGCTTTGATCGGCGTACTCGGCGACTAGGCTCCGGCGTTCTAGAATCCGAAACCCAGACCGACTGCGATGGGCACAACACCCAGTGCCTTCCGGCCCTCGGGTGAAGGCTCATAGATCAGCTGAAAGCCCGCGCCGACTATGAAGACGAGGGGTCCGGTGATGACGTGCCGCGTCTCGAGGCCGGTCTCGAAACCGTAGGTGTCCGCGGAATCGTCCAATCGAATGTGGAAGCCCAAATGCGGCACCCACTCGATTCCTGCCCAATCGAATAGCAGCGCAACCCCCAGGGTCGAGCCGCCCCCCCAGCGCACGTTGTCGCAGTTGGTTTGCCCGCCGATGCGCGCAAATCGCGCCACCGTCTGCCGTAACCGGATCCCGAAGGGGGCAACCAGTCGCCGAGTCACTCCGATGGAGGGAGTGTTGCTCGCTTCGCAGGCGTCGACGCCCTTGCGCACTGTGGGGTTGATGCTGTCGAGAACGAACAGCGTCCAAGGTCTTTCCGCATCTTCTTTGGCCGCCTCGATGGCGGGCGCTTCGGGCTTCTCGGCCTCCGCAACAGCGGGCTTGGGCGCGGGTTTGGTCGATGCTTCCACCACGAACGCCAATACGACGCTGCGCTTTTCGGCCTCCGCGAGCTCGAAGCCCGATGATACACGCTGCCCGCGCCACTCGCCTTCGAGCAGGTGTCGCCCGGGGTTCACCCGATGCTCGATGCCAACCAAAGTGCTCGGCACGGGCGCTCCATCCAGGCGCAAGGAAACGTCAGACAATGCCGCGCCCTTCACCTCGACGATGACGCGGGGGATCTTCTTGCCTAGCGCAGCGCGCTCGCGTTCGGCTTCTTGTCGCGCTTTGGCAAACGCCGGGGAGTCTCCGGGTTGGGGCTTCCGACGTGCGATTTCGAGGTACCGATCCGAGGCCTCGATCAGTCTGCCCATGCGTGCCATCGCCTGCGCAGACCACAGACCGATCGTCGGCGCCGGGTAGATGCGGTAGGCGCGCTCGAGCTTTTCCAGGGCCTCGGCGTATTGCCCCTTGTCGAGAAGTTGGCCACCCGCCAGACCCAGCTCGCGGGCCGTTTCTATCGCACCTTCGCCAGTCGGCTCTTGGCCCGCTGCGGGCCACGCAAGGGTGACCACCAGCAAAAAAAGACGCAACGTCAAGGCACGCATGAACTCGCTCGCAAACGTCGCGCGACTAGAAACCAATGTCCCGAGTGGGAGCCGGTGCCGGCGTGGCACTGGGTTTTGCGGGGACCTTCGGACTCGGGGCAGCGACCGTCGCCAGGGGCTTTTGGACGCGTCGGGGAGCGCTGGTCGCTGACGGCGCCGCATCGGCAGCCGCCACTCCCGGGGCCGACGCCGCGACCGCGGGTGCGGGCGGCGCGGAAACCGTCGCCTCGGGTTGGGGCGTGGCGCTGGGCGGCGCTTCAGCTGCGGCGCTCTGAGTGGAAGTCGCGGCCAAGGACGGCGCCTCATCGGCCGTGCGGTTCTGCAGGATACCGTAGCCCGCTCCCACCACGCCCAAGCCCAGGACGGCGAAGAGCACGTAGCGTCCCCGGGGAGACGCGATGCGCTCGGAGGACCTCGGGCCCAACTCTGTTGCCGCGAACTGGCCCGTCGTGCCCATGGATCGGCCGAGGGAAAGCCGCGGGGGCGCACCACTGCGCCGCGCCGGCTCCTGGTCAGCAGCGTCGTCGAAGGTTTCCATGTCCGGCGCCAGGATCTTGCGCAACTCTTGAACCATCTCTCGAGCCGAATCAAAGCGCTGCTCGGGATCCCGCGCGGCGGCTTTCGCAAACCATTCGTCGAAACCTTCAGGCGCTTCTCCCACTTCTGAGGGCACGGGTAGCGGTTTTGAGCAGATCTCCACAATCAACGCGCCAAGGGTTTCGCCACGGAATGCTTTTGCTCCAACCACGCACTCGAATGCGATGATGGCGAGCGACCACAGGTCTGAACGCGTGTCGATGCCCTTTTCTCCCGTCGCCTGCTCGGGGCTCATGTAGCAGGGAGTGCCCAGGACAGCGCCGCTTCGAGTGCGAAAGTCGTGATCCGTTCCGAGCACGCTTTGAGTGTCCTTGGCGATACCGAAGTCGAGAACTTTCGCGATCTCTTCGTCGTCGTCGTCGACGATGAAAACGTTGTCCGGCTTGAGGTCGCGGTGGAGGATGCCCCCATCGTGCGCCTTGCTCACCGCGCGTGCCACGTGCGTCATGAAGCGCGCGGTCTCTTTATGCGACAGCTTTCCGTTGCGTTCGAGGCGATCGGCGAGGGATTCGCCTTCCAGGAGCTCCATCGCGATGAAGGGCACCTGGTCGTCGATGCCAAAGTCCGTGATGTGCACTACGTAGGGGCTCTTCAGCGCCGCCGCGGCGCGCGCCTCTCGCATGAAGCGCTCCACCGCGTGGGCCTCTATCGCCGCTGAGGGGTGCACGAGCTTGATCGCCACATGCGAGCGAAGCCCCAAATGCTCCGCGCGCCAGACGGTGCCCATGCCGCCCTCGCCGATCCGCGAGATGAGCCGGTATCGCCCAGCGATCTCCGTGCCCGATTTCAGCTCCTGCTTCCCCACGCGGCCAATATTATCGCCAAATAGTCCGCCGTGTCGATGTCGCGCTCGCGTTTCACTGCCGGCTCCGGTCATGGAATCCGCACAGGGCGACAGTGGATTGTCGCGTGTAAGAACTCTTAAAGGTACCGGCAGGAACCGTCACGTCTTCTTGTTGAAAGACCTGCAAACCGGGCATGGTGAGCTCCGCCACTAGTCGAAGCCCGGATACTGACGCAACTCGGAGGCGCTAGCAGCACCGCTCGGCTAGGCTCTCGCCGTGCGTTGGGTTGCGACACTTGCTGCTTCCGTTGCTACCACGGCGTGTTTTGTCCCGAGTGTGAACCACTACGCGCCCCCGCGGCCGGTGCCGCCGGGAGAGTCGATGGTGCTCATGGCGCCTGAGAGCTACGAGATTGAAGGCAAGACGGGCGTTGGCTTGCCTCCGTCGGTCAACGGACGTTTCGGGGTCGTGGAGCGTGTCGATGTCGGGCTGCGCGGCGGCATGGGCGGGGCGCGACTCGATGTGAAGGCGCTCGCACTGCGCTCGCGCTTCGTAGACCTTGCTCTCGACCCCAATGCTTCCTGGGGCCCCTACACGACGACCCGAACGGCAAGGGGGCGCGGAGACGAGTTGCACTGGGTGCATTCTCACAATTTCGGTTTGCCCGCGCTGCTTGGACTCAATGTTCTTCCCGAGCTGGGGCTCGTTGGCAACGCCGGCATCTTGTACGTGGAGGATCGGGACGCGAGGCCCTTCGATAGCCGCCTGATCCTGACACGGGGTTGGGCCGCGCATTTCGGTGGTGGTCTGTCGTTTCGCCTTGGAAGAAAGGGACACTTGCAGCCCGAGGTGAGTGCCATCCGTTTCTACGACCAGCCTGGCGAACCTTGGATGCTGCAGATTGGACTCGGCATTGGTTTCGGTCCCAACCCCTACCGCGACGCTGGCATCACCGCGGCGCCCTGTCCGACTTCGAGCACCGCACGGCGCGGCAAGCAGCAGATCATCGGTGTGCGATGTGATCTGCAATGACGTACTGAGTCGGCGTCCGGACTCGAAACGATCCCAAGCGTCGGCGCTTCGGTTTTGAAGAAGCAGTGACCGATGAAGGAGCGCGCACTGCTACTTTGCAGCTCAACGGCTCAAGAAGTGGTGCGCAAGGCGCAGGAAGTCTCCCTCGGTGATGATCCCGACCAGCACACCGCCCTCGTCGGTCACGAGCACGCAGCCGACACGTTCCTTCCACATCTGTTCAGCAACGTCGACCAGCGTCGCGTCGGGTCGCACCGTGACGAAGTCGTCACGCATGATGCGTTTGGCCGGCAGCTTGTGCACGAGTTCGTCGACTTCTTTGGCAAAGCTCGTGAGGTAGCTCGATGACGCGTGCAGCAGATCGCTGTGGTTGATCAAGCCGACGAGCTTTTCCCCGTCGACCACGGGTAGGTGACGGAAGCGCAGTTTGTCCATTTGCCCTTCGAGCGACCCGATGATGGCGTCGGGCTCGATGGTGAACAGCTGTCGCGTCATCAGTTCACGCGCGAGTTTAGGCTCCCCCGTAACTTTGATGGGGCGACCTTCGGCTGAACGCAGGCGCGGCGGTGGGGGCGGGTGGTGCGCTCGGTCGAGGGCGGTTTCAGGCTTGGACCCGGGCTTGGAGTAGGGCTCGGGCTCGACCTCTTCAACGAGACTGGGTCGGTCTTCGCTCGGATCCGCGTCCTCGGTCGTGTCCGCACGCTCTTCTTTGTCGTCCGCCATGAACAGCGAGATAGGCTGACTGCTGACCCACTTCAAGGGTCGTCGGAACGAAAGTCGACCTTCGGCTTTTGTTTTGGTCGCTGCGCGGAGGCGCGCTGGGGCGCTATTCTCGCCCTAGGCCGGGCTAGGGCGGATCCGGGATGGGCATCCGGGAAGAACGCGCAACGGCGCGCCGTATGTTGAGCCTGTGGGGCTCCCCGGGCGGGTTGCCGAACAGAAGGGTTACCCGATGAGACGCAGCCTCGCGATCCTAATTGCACTTGGTCTATTGGCCGCATGCGGCAGTGACGGCGACGGCGGCGGCTCCGCAAACGATGCTGGCCCCGGTGGAGCTGGTGGCAGCGCGGGGGTTGCGACGGGCGGCAGCGCGGGGGTTGCGACGGGCGGCAGTGCGGGGGTTGCGACGGGCGGTAGCGCAGGAGCCGGCACAGGTGGAGGCGCCGGCAGCGGCGGCAGCGCGGGGGTTGCGACCGGCGGCAGTGCGGGCAGCGGCGGCAGCGGCGGTACTGGCGGAACGAGTGGCAGCGGCGGCACTGGTGGAACGAGTGGTAGCGGCGGCAGCGGCGGCGGCAGCGGCGGTGGCAGCGGCGGAACGAGTGGAAGTGGCGGCACTGGCGGAAAGAGGGGAAGGGGCGGCAGCGGGGGCGGGGGGGGGAAGGCCCCCGCGCAGGACGAGGGGGGACACGCCTCCGCCCCCCCCCCCCCCAAAGAACGCCACCGGTCCGA
>CALMUT010000056.1 GCA_937872925.1 uncultured Myxococcales bacterium
CGGGCAGCAGCACCTCCCCGAGCCCGCCGCGCACCATCAGCCCGTGCGCGAGGTTGTTGATGTCCTCGGAGGTGCAGGCGAAGTGGATGAACTCGCCGGCCGCAGCCACCTCCGCGTTGCCGCGGAAGGCTTCCCGCAGCCAGTACTCCACCGCCTTCACGTCGTGATTGGTCGTCGCCTCGATGGCCTTCACGCGCTCGGCGTCGGCCACCGAGAACGCGGCGGCGACGCGGTCGAGCTCGACCACCGTGGCCGGCGAGAAGGGCGGCAGCAGCGCGAAACCGGGCTCGTCCGCGAGCGCCTTCAGCCAGGCGATCTCCACGCGCACGCGGTGGCGGACCAGCGCGAACTCGCTGAAGTGCTCCTGCAAGGCGCGCGGCTTGGCGGCGTAGCGCCCGTCGAGGGGGGAGAGGGCGGTGAGAGCGTGGGACATGGCGGAGCCTTCGGGGAAGCGCGAAATCTTATCACGCGGGCGCCGCCCGCCCGGCTGCTCCCGCTTGTCCCGCCGCCACTCGTGCCGCCCGCCGCGCCGGCGGCCCCGCCCACGCTGGCGTCCGCCGTGCTCCCGCCGACCGCGTTCTGGGAGTCGATCTCGCTGTCGTCGAAACTCAAAAGGCACGCGGTGGCAAGGGATGCTCCCGCGACAGCCCAGACGGCGGATCGAAACTGCATTCCCCGGCAGCATATCTCCATCTGGCTACGCATGCACTGCCGCGCCTAGGCGCTCGTGACCTCACTGTGCAAGACTGTTGGGACGGTGCCAGAGCCAGCGGAAGCACAAAACGGCCGGAAGCTGCCGCGCCCCGGGGACGTGGTGGATCGCGTCGAAGTCGTCGCGGAGATCGCCCGCGGCGGCATGGCTGCGGTGTACGCCGTGCGCCGCACCGGCATTGGTGGCTTTGACAAGATCTTGGCGCTCAAGGCCATGTTGCCGCACCTTGCAGACGAAGCACAGCCCGTCGAGCGATTCCTGGACGAAGCGCGTATCGCCTCGCAGATCTCCCACCCTAGCGTGATCCACGTGCTGGACGTCGGTACCCACGACGGCCTGCCGTACTTGCTGATGGAGTTCTTGCGCGGGCAATCTCTTTCGTCCACCGCCCGCAAAGCCAAGCAATGCAAGCGCAGGCTCAGTCTTGGCTTCCGCCTTGGGGTGCTGGCGCGTGCTGCGGAAGGCCTTGCCGGCGCGCATCAGACGCTTGGCTCGGACGCAAGTCCCTTGGGCGTCGTGCATCGGGACGTCAGCCCGCAGAACATCCACATCGGCTACGACGGAACGGTCAAAGTCGTGGACTTCGGCATTGCCGCAGCTCGCGGGCGCATTGCGAGCACGCAGAGCGGGGAGTTTCGCGGCAAGCTGGCGTACGCGTCGCCGGAACAGATCCGTCGCAACAGCGCGATCGACGCGCGGACGGACGTTTGGGCGCTTGGGGTGGTCGCTTGGGAGCTGTTGGCGGCACGTCGCCTGTTTCGCGGGGAAGACGAGCCGGCGACGCTCTACAACGTGCTGGAAATGGAGGTCCCGGATCTGGTCAGCGTGGCCCCGGAGGTACCCAAAGACGTCAGCGAGTGGGTGGCTCGCTGTCTGCTACGCGACGTAGCAGAACGCCCTACCGACCTCGATGAGTTCGCGCGGGTTTTGGACATGGCGGCTGTGCAGGCAAATGGGGGACGGCGCGCCGACGTCGCCAAGGAGATGGACGAGCTCTTCCGCGAGGAACGTGCCCGCGAGGACGAGCGCCTTGCCGCAGCGCAGCGTGGTGGTGCCGACGTGCCTCTCGTTCAAAAAGAGCAAACCGGCGGCTCGTTGACCGCCCTCAGCCAGGAACCAGAGGCGCGGGCCGGGCGCTCAAAGCGCCTAGTGCTCGGTCTGGGCGTGGTGTCGGTGTTCGGGGCAGCCGCTGTCCTGCTCGCGCGGCAATCCACAAACACGCCCGCAACCGCGGGGGCGGCGTCCTCAGTTGCTTCGGTCGCTACGGCAGCGCCATCTGCCGCGCCTACACCCACAGTCCAGCTACGTGTTCCCGACGGAGTGCGGATGGTGTTGGTCAACGGCAATCGACACGACGAGCGTCCGGTCGTCGTGCCCATCGCAGCCGGCGCGACCGCAAAGCTCGAACTGATTGCTAGCGACGGGCGCATCGTCGAGTCGACCATTGGTCCCGCAGATGACGGCAAGTTACTGGAGCTACCGGCAAGCGTGGCGGCCCCGCCAGCAAGCGCGAGTGCAACGGCCAAAGAGCGCGTCCCGCCCGTGCCCCGCGCCTCGCCGGAAAAACCGGCCAAAAAGCCGTCGGGGCCACTGCTGGCAGATCCGTACTAGAATTCCCGAGCATGCGAGCATCCCTGTGTGCGACAGCGCTAGCCATGTCGTTCCTGATGGCATCGGGACACGCGCAGGCAGGCCCACGTGAGCTCGCCAAAGCGCAGTTCGGGGAGGGCCAGCGCGCCTTCGAGCGCGAAGACTACACCGAAGCGCTGCGTCACTTCCGGCGCGCCTTCGAACTACACGAGCACGACGCGGTGCGATTCAATATCGGCGTCTGCCTCGAGCGGCTGAGCCGCTTTCGGGAAGCCTTGGCCCAATACGAAGCCGCCGCCAGCAGCAAGACTCTGGACAAGAAGCAACAGAAGCGCGCCACGACCAAGTCCGACGCCGTGCGGGCGGAGCTAGCCACGCTCAAAGTGACTGGGTCGCCGGAGGGAGCCGAAGTCTCCGTGGATGGAGAGGTTTTTTGCACCGTCCCCTGCAGCGCGCCCATCGATCCACGCAAGCAGGAAGTGGTGGTACGCGCAGGTGAGCTATCGGAAGTCCACGAAGTCCACCCGCGTCGCCAAGAGCAAACCCTGCTGCAGGTAGCGCTTGTGGCGGAGAGTTCGGAGCCGGTGGCAGCGCCGAAGCGCCACGATGTGCGCAAGGACGACACCACCCCTGCAGCCGCGACGCGCGGACCCAGTTTCCTCACCTGGGGTGGCTTGGGCCTCGTGGCCGTGGGTGGCGTAGGCATCGCCGTCTTTGGGCCCAAGGCCAAAAGCGAACACGACGACTTCGTCGCGACCGGGAGCGAGGACGCACGCAGCGCGGGCACTACTGCGCGGGACCTGACCAACGTGGCCATTGGCGTCGCCGTCGTCGGCGCGGCGATCACCGCTTACGATCTGTTGGTCCTGGCCAAGAAGCCGGAGCAGTTGGCCAGGGAGCGCTTTGCTGCACCTGGCTTCCGCTTCTAAGGGCGCGTATTCACTTCGCCGCGGGCGGTGGCCGGAACAACTCGGAGCACGATGCGCTCCTCGTTGCCTTCCACCACCTGCGTGTGAGGTTCACTCCCAGAGGGTGCGCAGACCGAACCCGTGGAACTTTGGAACTGATTCTGCGGTAGAAGAGCATTCTATTCTGATAGGATGTTCCGTGAATTGACCATATTTGTGGCTGTTTGTGCTATTTCTAGCTCATCAGTTGTATGCTAATATCTATTCTATAATGCCAAGGGAGCCCAAGCTCGATCTGGAAGCCAGCTGGGACGCGATTTCGCGCGCGCTGGTTCGGGAAGGCTCGAGCTCGGGCCCCGCCCTGGCGCGGGCGGCGGGGATTTCGCAGCCGTCGTTCTCGCGCATCGCCGCTTCCCATCGAGACGAACTACTCGTGTCGGGGCGAGGCCGCGCGACTCGCTACTCGCTGCGTCGGATGGTCGCGGGCGTGCAGGTGCCCGTGCCGGTCCACGAAATCAATGAAGACGCCACGTCGCGTCGCGTCGCCGATCTGCACCCCATAGCGACCGAGGGATACCATGTAGAAGCGGCGGTTGAAGATGTGGATTCAGGTAGCCACGCCGACTTGCCCTACTTCTTGAATGACCTGCGACCGCGCGGATTTCTAGGTCGCATCGTGCCTATGCAGCATCCAGAGCTGCGCTTGCCCACGGATGTTCGGCTGTGGTCCGGAGACCAATGCCTGCGCTACCTGACGCGCTACGCCTGGAATCTTCCGGGAAATCTAATCGTCGGAAAGGAGGCATTCTCTTTGTACTTGGAGCGCACGCTGCATCCTCCCAAGCGCGTGGCGCCAAGGCAGCGAGCCGCAGAGTACCCGATACTCGCCGCGGACGCGCTGGCCGGCGCAACGCCCGGTTCCTCGGCCGGTGGCGAGCAACCGAAGTTTTTGACGACTGTTGCGGCGGGGGGGCGCGAGGTTCTCGTCAAGTTTTCGCCGCGAAGCAAAAACGAGATTGCCCGGCGGTTCGCGGACCTGCTGATCGCCGAGCACTTGGCGCTGGAGGTGCTGCGCGCCCGGCGCAAGGCCGCCGCGGAGTCGGAGCTCGTGTTTGCCGACGTTCAAGTGTTCTTGGAGGTCATTCGTTTCGATCGAACGCCCGAGGGCGGCCGCCGTGGCTTGATTTCCGCAGAAACGCTCGATGCGCAGTTCGTCGGAGGGGCGAGCTCCTGGGTTTCGGTGGTGGAGGCGCTGGCGGCGCAGGGCATGCTGGACGAGTCTGCCGCGCAGCAGGTGCGCTTCCTGCATTGGTTTGGGCGACTGATTGGCAACACAGACATGCACCTAGGCAACCTGTCGTTTTTCACTCGGGGGCATCGCGTTCTGGGCGTCGCCCCCGCCTACGACATGCTGCCGATGTTGTATGCGCCCCAACAAGGAAACCTGCCGCCCCGCCGGCTCGACATGGCGCTGCCCGACCCGAGCGAGGCTGACGCTTGGGTGGAAGCAACTGAGGCAGCCGAAGAATTCTGGCGTCGCGTTGTCTGCGACGAGCGCATCTCGAAGGGCTTTCGCTGTATGGCCGAGGAAAACGCTGCAGCGCTGAAAAAGGTCGGCGTCCTGGCGGAGCGCTTGCCCCGGCGCGAAGCCCACTGATCGGGCGCGCCGTTCGCTATCGTATTGGCTGCTGCGGAGGTCTCAGCCCTTGATCACGCCGAGGGGGACCAGGCGCGCCACCTTGCGAGAGACTCCAGCGCCGTGGATGACGTCCACCACGTCGGCAACGTCTTTGTACGCCTCGCTCATCTCTTCGGCCAGGGTGCGTAAGCCGCGGCTCATCACTTCGATGCCGCGGTCGCGCAGCTCGTGGTCGATGCGCCGCCCGCGGGCCTGTTTCAACGCCGCCTTGCGCGAAAGCACCCGCCCGGCGCCGTGGCAAGACGAGCCGAAGGTTTCACCCATGGCGGCTGCGTTGCCCGCCAGCACGTAGGAATAGCGCCCCATGTCGCCGGGAATGAGCACGGGTTGTCCGACGCCGCGGTAGCGCTCCGGTACTCGCACATCGTTCGCGGCAAAAGCACGGGTGGCGCCCTTGCGATGCACCAACACGCGCTTGGGAGCACCGTCGACCAGGTGCTCTTCGAACTTCGCGATGTTGTGGCAGACGTCGTACAGCAGCCGAGCCCCGATGCGCGCGCGATCGATCCCCAACGCTTGAGCCACGGCATCGACAGCTAGCCCGGTCATGACTTGGCGATTGGCCCAGGCGAAGTTCGCTGCCGCCTGCATTGCGGCCAGATACTCTCGGCCGACATCGGACTGAATGGGCGCGCACGCCAGCTGCCGATCTGGCAGTGCCGCATAGTCAGCGCCGTATTGTTCGTAGCTACGCGCGAGCTGGTGCAAGGTTTCGTCGCAGACTTGGTGCCCCAGCCCCCGGGACCCGGAATGCACCATCAGCGTGATGTTGCCCACACGAAGGCCGAACACCTGTGCGGCCGCTTCGTCATAAATCGCATCCACGCGCTGGACTTCCAGAAAGTGGTTTCCGCTCCCAAGCGTGCCCATCTGATCCTGCCCCCGTTCCAGCGCGCGATCACTGACCGCTTTTGGATCGGCGCCGCTCAAGCAGCCGCCCTCCTCGGCGTGGGCGGCGTCATCTTCCGCGGCGAAGTAACCGCGCTCCGCGGCCCACCTAGCGCCCTGGCCCAGCACTTTGCGCAGCTCTGGCTTGCTCAGGCTGGGGATTGCGCGACTGCTTCCAACCCCCGTGGGGATGGCCTGGAACAGCTTCGTGACGATGGCCTGGATCCGCGGCGCGACCTCTTCTGCTTGCAACTGCGTCGTGATGACGCGCACGCCGCAGTTGACGTCGTAGCCGACGCCGCCCGGGCTGACGGCGCCGTCCGTCGCGTCCACCGCCGCTACCCCGCCAATGGGGAAGC
>CALMUT010000057.1 GCA_937872925.1 uncultured Myxococcales bacterium
GGGCGGCCACAAAGGCACTGGGAACCACCCCCAGGGTGACGGTAAAGGCCGAGAGCAGAAAACGCGCAGTCGGGGAAAGGGCGGCCCGCGCCGCGACACCCAAATGCGCGAGCCACATCAGATCTTCGTTTCGTTTGAAGCGGCGGAAGGCGGGTCGATCTTCACACGGGCGCCCGCTTCCAAGCCCTCCAGCACTTCCACCTGGTGGTCGTTTTCATCGCCTAGGGTCACGAGCACCTCTTCGGTGCGTTCACCCGCGGGATCACTGACCACGCGCATGACGAAGGCTTTAGCGCCGTCCCTTCGCACGGATTCCAGCGGCAAGAGCAGCGCGTCCTTCTTCTCTGACACCGCAATGTGCACGTCGGCAGTCATGCCGGGTTTGATGCGTGGGTCGGTTCGCTCCAGCAGCGCTTCGACGGGAAAGCTCTCCAAGTCTTTGCCGGGGATTTTGACAGACGCGGCCGCAATGCGGGTCACGCGCGCCACAAACTGCTCTTGGGGCAGGGCGTCGAGCCGGAGCCGAACGCGCTGTCCAACCCGGATCTTGGCGACGTCAATTTGGTTGAGCTGAACCTTCACCAGCATCCGCGAAAGATCGCAGATCGTCAGCAGCGAAACGGACTCAAAGGACGATTCAACGCCAGGCCTGACCATTTCGCCGGGTTCAATGCTACGTCTGGTCACCGTGCCGGAGATGGGCGCGCTCAGACGTGTGTCCTTGGCGAGATCCCGCGCTTCAGTGACGAAGACGCGCGCCAAGGCCAAGTCGGCGCGCGCCAGTTCGCTCTCTCGCTGGACCGACTGCAGGTCTACCTGAGACACGATGCCCTGTTCAACGCCCCGAGAGCGGCGTTTGACTTCGCTTTCTGCGTGAGCCAAGCGTGCTTTGGCCTTGGACAATTCTGCCCGCGCGCGCGCTCCTCGGCGGGCGGCGTCGCGGGGGTCAAGGCGCACCAGAAGCTGGCCCGGCTTGACCGTATCGCCTTCTTCCACGTGCACGCTTCGCACAACACCGGGCACACGCGATGCGATCTCGACTTGTTCGATTGCCTCGATGCGCCCAACGTCCACTACTTCGACGGTCAGCCGCGCGCGCTCTGCGGTGACAATGAGAGCTGGGTCAATGGGCTCGCCCTGTTTGCGCGTGAAAAACCACGCGACGGCGGCGACTGAGAAAACCGCCAGGACCGCGAGAATGATCGGGATTCGCCCACGGCGGGCGCGGCGCTTGGCGGCGGGCGCCGATACGGGCGGCGTTGAAGTACTCATGCTGCGACTCCCACATCGCCCACGATACTGCCGTCGCGAAACTCGATGCGCCGCGGTGCGAAGCTAGCTACTTCGGGATCGTGGGTGACGATGACCAGTGTGACGCCCTGCTCCGAGAGTTCGCGAAACAGCTGCAGGATTTCTGCGGTGGTGGTCGAGTCCAAAGCGCCCGTGGGCTCGTCTGCCAACAGCAATTTGGGAGCGTTCACGATGGCTCGAGCGATGGCGACGCGTTGCTGCTGTCCGCCGGATAGCTGGCTCGGTCTATGCGTCATGCGGTCGGCTAGCCCCACGCGAGCCAGAGCGGCCTCGGCCCGCTCGCGTCGTTCGCGGCGCTTCAACCCAGCGTAGATCATGGGCAACTCCACGTTGCTCAGTGCGCTTTCTCCGGGCAGCAAATGAAAGGACTGAAAGACGAAGCCGATCTTGCGGTTGCGCAACTGGGCCAGTTCGACGTCGTCCAAAGCGTCGACGCTTTCGTCGTCCAACACGTAGCTGCCGGCGTCTGGCCGGTCCAGAGTGCCCATGATGTTGAGGGCGGTGCTCTTGCCCGAGCCCGAGGCGCCGGTGATGGCCACCAGCTCGCCCCTGGCGATGTCCAAACTAATGCTGCGCAGCGCGTGGACCTCGCCTTCTCCGGACGGGTAGCTGCGACCAAGCCCCCTAAAACTGATCAACTCCCTCATGCCCGTGCCATTCGCGGGCAAAGGCTAGATATTTCAGTCCGGGAGGGTTTTTCTGATTCTGGGAAGAAGCTCCGGGGGAAAACCAGCTACTTGGCGGCCTTTTCAAGGCGATCCCCTTGGAGCAGCACTTTGTAATGGTAGCCGGCACCCACGTCTTGGTTCGTCAGCACTTTGCCGTGCACGACAACGGTGTCCCCGACCGCGGCCTTCTGATCCATGGGCAGGGTCGTGGTCAGGTCATTGCTCTGATCCTCTGCTTTGCCGCTGCCATCCCGCAGGTGCAGCCAGGTCTTGCCCAAGATGCCGGAGTTCGACTTCACCACCACGCCGCGCACGCTGGCGGGTTTGCCGACGAGCTTGTCGGCGTTTGTGATCACGTCCGCAACAGTCTTACCGTTCGGACCATCGGCCTTGGCCACTTTGAGCTTGCTGAGATCGATTTTCGGGGCATCGGGCGCAGCCGCGCCGGCACCCGCGGCGTGTGGATTGGCGGGTTTGGCTGGAGGCGTCGGGCTGGCCTCTCCCTTGATCGTTCCAAAATACACTTTGTCAAAGTCTCGCTTGAGGGACGCGCTGCGATAACCCTGCATCAACATCGCGCGCTCGACGGTGACTTCTTTACCTACGTCGGCTTGGGTGCTGGGTACGGCAGCCCAGACCTTCTCTTTCCCGGTGTCGAGCAACAAGTAGCTGTAGCTTGGGTGGGCCAGCTTCTCGACGATCTTGCCACTGATCTCGGTCTCCGTGGCACCGACCGCGGGTCGCGGTGAATCCGTATAGGCCGCGGCGCTAGCGCTCGGCTTGGGAGTCGGTTCAGCGGCGGGGACGGACTTCTGCTCGCAGCCGCTCAGGGCCAAGAGAACCATCAAGCTCGTCCATGTCGTCGTGTTCCGTTGCATAGGCTGTGCGACCTCCAGTTTGGGCGGCAACGTATACAACCGCCATTTTGCCGGTCAAGCCGTCGCTCGCGAGCAAGCCGCCACGCGCAAAACCTGCGGCGTCTGATCTGACCGCGGATCCAGCTGATCTATGCAGGAAGCGTAGTGCGCCGATCCGATCGGCGCACTCGGCGAAGGCACTTCACTTCTCGAAACAATACAGGCGCGCGCTGCCGGAACAGCTCTCGATGCTGTCGTCGGTCCACTTGCTGGTCGTCGCCGATGAGAGCCCGACGATGCCGAAAGTGTTCAAAGTCGACCAAGCCGCGCAGTGCTGACCTGTCAGCTTCTTCCCGAACTTGTCGGTGCCCGTCCAGACTTTCGCGGCGGTCACCGTGGCGCCGGTTTCGTCGAGGCTGATGGCAGCCTGGGGCGCGTTGCCCGCGACGATGTCCGCGGCGCTGGAAAATCCCAGCGCGCCGTCGCCCCGGCGCCAGCCGCCAGTGACGCCGGTGATCCCCGTGATGGCGTCGCTCAATCCCGTTGAGAGCCACGCATGCCACGACTTGCCGGCGGTCTGCGTGACGGCATCGGCGAGCTGCTTGCATTGCGCTGCGCCCACCGTCGCGGCATTTCCCGAAGAGGCGAAGTTCGCGGGATAAGTTTTGGAGGTAACGAAGAGGAGCTTGCCGCTGCCAGCGTCCGTCGCAGTGCCACCGGTGCCGCCCGTTGCAGTGCCACCGGTGCCGCCCGTTGCAGTGCCACCGGTGCCGCCCGTCGCAGTGCCGCCGGTGCCGCCCGTTGCAGTGCCGCCGGTGCCGCCCGTTGCAGTGCCGCCGGTGCCAGACGCGCCCGCACTGCCGTCGGTGCCGGCGCCGCTGCTGCCCCCCGTGCCCCGCGACCCGGCGCTTCCCGCGCTTCCGCCGCTGCCGCTCGGGCCCCCGGTTGCACCCACTCCGCCGGTTGCACCCACTCCGCCCGTCGCGGAGCCACCGGTGCCGAAGTTGCCGAATCCGCCGCTCGCAGTTCCACCGCTCGCGGCGATTCCGCCGGAACCACCACTGGAAGGCGATGCATCGTCGTCACTGGAACAGGCCAGGGGGCCACTCAGGAGTGCGAATACGAATACTGCAGAGCAAGCGCGAACCGTCATGGGGCGCATCTTGCGCCAAAGCGTTGGACCTCGCAACGTGCCTCATGCCGGTTCAGCACGGCGCTGCCGAACGCCGCAATTCCGGCAGGACGGACTTCAGAGGTAGCTCAAAGCACCGAGCGGTGGCTACGGCGTCTGGCACTTGCGGCTGTAGCTGGAGTCCACCCGGAACTTGCGTGCGAATTCCTGACAGGTGCGCCGGGCTGAATCCGCCGCCTCTCGCATGGGAGCAAAGGCGTCGTGCATGGACTGCTCGTACACCTGGCGCAGCTCCGGGTTCTTGCGGATCTCTGGCGGCATGGGGACGGTGCTAAGCTCGGAGGTGAAGGCGTCGAGCATCGCGCTCACTTGCGCAGCTCCAGCTACCGCCCATTGCGGGGGTGGGACCGGTCGCAACGTGAGAATGCGCTGGTACGCGCGCTGGGCGTCGTCGATCAGCTTGCGGCGTTTTTGCACCCAGGGCGCGATCGCCGTGTGCATGAACTTGTTGATCGCCTCGCGGGTGTCCGGCCCGCGATACTTCGGTGCCGAGAGCGCGTCGGCAACCAGCCGCTTCTGTTCAGCACGGAAGAATAGTGCTTCACCTGCGGCGTTGAGCGCCTGCCCGGTCCGCGGCAACTCATCTTTGGTTTGCTGGCTGGCGCGAGCGATTTCCTTCAATGCCGCCGTGGGATCCGCCCAGAGCTTGAGCACCTTGTCATACTCGGCGCGCGCCTTCGCACTCTGGCGTTTGGAGGCGTAAGCTCGTCCGAGCAGCGCATGGGCCAGCATGCGATCCTCCAAGCCGGCGTCGCGATCAATGCGGTGGATCTGCACCACCAGGCGGCGCAGGACCGCCGCAAGCTTCCCACTCTCCGCGTCCAGGACGCTCAGCCGAACGTCTGCGTCGTGGGGTTCATGTGGCGCTGGCGACGCCAAACCCGTGACGGGCGTCTCGTTCGGCTCGGGAGCGGAGCCGATTTCGTCGCTGGGTTCCGACTCCGTTTCATCCGTCGCGGCGCGGTCCGGGTAGGGCTCGGCGTTCTTTTTGCGTGCGAGCGCCAAGTCGTCGGAGGCGTTGTAAGTGGCCGTCGCGGGCTGTGTCTGCGGGCTTGCTGCGCAACCCCCAGTCAAGAGCACTAGCGACCACAGGTATCTGCGCATAGCAACCTTGGACACGTTCACCGTCGCCACATTGGGTTCGTCAGGCCTTCGCATGAGCAGTGCGCAATGCGCAAAAAACCGCCGTACCGTTTTCCGAAGTCGGCTCGTACATGTCTTCACCCACCAGCTCTGGCACCACGGGCGGCTCGCAGGGTTTGCCGGCCGCGGCCTCCAGCGCGCGGCACATGTCGTCCATGCTCTGGTAGCGGTAAGCCGGGGACTTGCGCTGAGCGATCGCTACGATCTCGTCTACGGCTGGATCCAGATCGTCGACGAGCCAGGAAACAGGGGGCGGGGTACTGAAAATCTGATGCGCCATGGAGTGTGCCGTGTTCTTGCCAAAGTATGGCAGTTGCCCGGTGAGCACGAAGAAGGTCACGACGCCGAGGGCATAGATGTCCGCGCGCTGATCTTGCTCTTCCGAAAGCGCCTGCTCGGGAGACATATAGTCCGCCGTGCCAATCGCCATCATCGAGCCGGTAATCGGATGGTGATCTAGCTTCGCCAGACCAAAGTCCGCGATCTTGATGAAGGGCGGGGGATCCCCTGGTCCGACCAGGAGCAAGTTCGCCGGCTTGACGTCTCGATGCACGACGTTGGCGGAGTGGATCGCGGAAAGCCCACGGGCAACCTGCGCCATCAACAGCAGGGCGGTCGTGGGTTCAATGGGCCCGTTTTCTTCGATGTACTCGGACAGCGTGGGGCCCTGTACCAACTCCATCACGGCGTAGTGGGTCTTTCGCCACATGCCGCTGTCTGTATAGCGCACGACGTTCGGGTGATTGACCAGGCGCGCGGCCTCCGCTTCGCGCACGAAGCGCCGCACGACTTTCTCGTTCGAAGCGAAAGAAGGCTTCAGCATCTTCAACGCCACGCTCTCGCCCGTGTGCCGATCGAGCGCATGGTGCACCACGCCCATCGCGCCGTTGCCTACTTCTTCTTTGACGACGTAGCGGTCGGCAAACGCTTCGGTTGGCTCGGCTTCCATGGGGCGGGTTCAGGCGGAAGCGACCAAGATAACACGCTCACACGCCGGAGCCGCAAGCCCCCACCTGCCTCGCGCGTGCGTAGAGGTGCGGCGCGCGTTTGCGTGATCGCAGCGCGATCACCCAAGCGCGACTTGGTTCGTCACCGTCGCCTCGGCCGTCACCGTCGCCTTGGCCGTCACCGTCGACTCGGCCGCCACCGGCTCCAGGAGCGCCTGCGCGCACGGCAGCACGACGGCGCGTACCGCCTCGGCCCGGAGCCATAGGCGCGAATCCTCACTCAAGACGCCGTGGTCGGCATGTTCGTCTACGACAGGGGGAGCAACGGCGGGCTCGGTACGCAGCCGGGCGAGCTCTTGCTCGAGGGCGATGCGTGCCGGGGCGCCGAACTCTTCCATCGCCCACTTGACGAACTTCCAGGCTGTCAGCGCATGCCGCTGCTCGTCGTCGGCAATCTCTTCGAGTGCCACTTTCAAGAACGGATCCTTGGTGGACTTCGCGCATTGCCGCACCTCGTGAGCGGCGGCGGTTTCACCCACGCAGCCCTCGCGGAAGGTCAGGCGCACGATGTCCTCCACACTGTCCGCGCCGAGAGCGTTGTCAATCTCCAGCGGACCGGGGCCGACGGCGCCCTTGGCGTATGCCGAGGCGAGCCCGAAGCAAGTGCGCGCATGACGAGTTTCATCGGCCATGGCGACTTGGGCTTCGGCAACCAAACTCGCGGGGGCACCGAGGCTCAGCAATTGCAGAGTGAACCGCGCGAACGCCGCAACGGACGCATGCTCCATCTGTCCGATCTTGGTCCAATGGGCGGTGAGGCGCTCCCGCGCAGCGTCGGGGATATCTGCGAGTCGCGTCGAGAAATCCTCCGCCCAATCCTTACGCTGAGCAACCGGCGCCACCCGCGCATGGTCCGCCACGAGAAACGGTCGGCCAGCAACCGGACAGTCGTTCTTGAGACAGGTACGGCCTGCGTCGGTGAGTGTGCACAAATCTCCAGGAGCGCAGTCCTCGTCCGTGGTGCAGCTGTCGCTGCGGCGCTGGCAGGCGTAGCCCGACGTCCAGCTGCACTTGGTCATGCGCGTCTGCACGCACAGCGCACCGCCTCCACAATCCGCATCCGTGGCGCAGGTGGCTTTGGCGCAGGCTCCGACTGGGGTTCCGCAGTTGCATACTTCGTCCGCGGCGCAGTCTGAGTCCTTGACGCAGCCGTACTGACAGCTGCAATCCAAGATCTGACCCTGAATGCCGCAGTGACCATGGGGACTGGCCGTACACTCTGCGTCCATAGTGCACGCCGCCGTGCCACCGCCAAGAGAGGGATCGCACGCGTCCGGCCGCGGGAGTTGGCTCTGACACTGCGCGGGTTGGGTGCGATGTACGGGGCCTTCGGAACACTGCTCCAGGTTTGGCTGACCACTTACCGGCGTCGAATTGGTGCAGGGGCGCAGCGTGCCGTCTTCGGTACTGTCCCCGCTGCACGCGGCCACAGGCAGCCCCAAGGCCAGGAGTACACCCAAACGAAAGACACCCAGAGAGCTGCGTAGAGACATGGCCTCAGAGTTTTGCAGACGTCGTGCCAAGAACAAACCGGGGAAAACGCTGTGTTTCTTGGCACAGGCTCGAGGTGGCACAGACACGCATGGCAGCGTGCCCGCTCACGTCCAGCTCGTTCGAGCCCGCCGCGGCAGCGCGCCTCGCAGAGCCGGGGTTCGAGTCCAACCCTTGAAAGCGTGCGATCGCGTCAGCGGAGCTTTCGAGCCCAACCCTTCGCAAACGCCCTGAGGGCAGATGGATCGGCGATGGCTTCTTTCTGACTTCGAGTGAGTCCCTTGATCGCGAGCTCTAAGCGCAACGCCATCGTCTTCGAGTGGCAGCGGCGCGTGGCGCAAAGCTCCAAGGGGCCTCGCCCTCGCGTGTAGCGCGCGCCACGCCCGGCGTCGTGCGCGCAGATGCGCTCAGTGACGTTCCGCGCGATGCCCGTGTAGAGGCTCCCGTCGCTGCAGCGCGCGATGTATACGAACCAAAGGTCCACGCGCACTCATAGCAAACCTTGCGCGTCAGTTCTTGGGAAGGCCACTGGCATCGATTTCCAGGGACAACCCACCGAGCCCCGGCGGCGCGCTCGGACCCGACAGCGCTGCGCCGCCCAGTCCGGGCACGCCCACCTCAAACGTCACGGCGTCAATGCTGTGCGGCGTGCCTAGGTACACGATTCCAAAACTGGGGCCACCGCCCCCGGGGCCACCGATGCCTCCGGGCCCGCCGTCGCCGCCATCGCCGCCGTCGAACCCGGCGTGCCCTGAGGTTGCGACGCCGCCTTTCCCGTGCGCGCCGCCGGTCTGACCCAAGGCGCCCGCCGCGCCGGGCCCGCCGATGCCGCCGTTGCCGGAACGCAGCGTGACTTCCTTCAGCGCCACCGGCGAGTT
>CALMUT010000058.1 GCA_937872925.1 uncultured Myxococcales bacterium
CTCCTCAGTGGCGGTGCGCCCTAGGATCCATTCCGCGGGATCGTTGGCGAAGGTCTTGTTGCCCACCCTCGCGTCGCCGCCGCGAGGCGCGGCGCACCCCGCAACATCGTGGTGCGATGGGTCGCGGCGTCTCCGCGGTCCCTCCCAAAGCTGGGCTCGCGCCGGCTGCCCTCGCGTGTCGCACAGAGGAAAACGGCGCGGCCCGTCACTGCAGCCGCCGCTGCGCGCAGCAGGGAGGGACCTTGGCGTCGCGGGGCGACGTCGGACCGCCAAGGACGCACGGAAACGCCGTCAGCTCACTGGAACCCGCGCTAGTTCCTTCTTATCGCGATCGCGCAGCACGTAGTTGCCGTCTTTGATGATGGCAGAGCGGGCATCGAACACGTCCTCGATGTACTGGGGCTCAGCCCTACGAAACACCGTATTGCGCGTTACTTCGGTCCCGCCCGGCTCCATGATCCGCACCTCGACGCTTGTTTCGCGCTCCGAGATCAAGAGCCACGTTTCGAAGCGACGCTTGCTCCGGCGGTCCGTCTTGGTCAACTTGTCGAAGCGGTGTTCAAGCGGTGGATACTTGCCACGTAGCGACCCGACGAAGGCCACGAGCTCAGGGCTTTCCCATTGCATCTCGCGCTTCACGTGGTCGAGTGCTCGGAGCACTACTTGTACCAGCACATCGTGCACCTTCCGCTCGTCACCGAGCAGTCCAGCGAAAGGCTCTGCCACGTATGCGGTGCAGATGCCCAAACATTCGGTGACGATTCCTTCTCGGTCTCCGGCTGGTCCCTCCACTTCGTAGATATCGATCAGGAGCTTCACGAACGGCGCCTCGATTCTGGGTCGGCGAGAGCGCGCCCACTGACGCAGCGTTTCACCAAGCGGAAGGCATCGAAAGCGTCATGGCCCGATCTTTCAGGGGCGCCGACGGCCAAGGCTCGGGAGAGATCTGTACATCCCGAAGCCTCATGGCCGTTTGTTCCCTTTCGGCTTCTCTCCATGCATCTTCCGATACTGTTCCACCCACTTCTTCTCCGAGTCCAAGATCTTCCCCCGCGCGCCCTTGCTTGCACCCTGGCGCTGCTTGATGTGTGAGGAATACCGGCCTCGAGCAGTTGTTCGGTATTCGTTGCTAAACAGCTGCGGCAGCGATTTTTCAAGCATCGCCTCGATGTCCCACAGCACCCGCTGTTCGGCTTGGTCTTCGAACGCGGGAGCGGCATCGGCATTGAAGCGTGAAAGCCAATCGAAGAAGACCAGCGCCTGGTCCGTTGAGAGCTCGACCGCGATCGAGGTACCCACTCTTTTCGTCATAGGCTTCCCCTCGTAAGAACGTTTTCCAGGCGTGTCGGATTCAACTTGAAATCAGAGATAGACTTCCCGGTCGGGTCGGTAAACATACTTGGAAGCTATTCTGGCTCCGTGTCATTGGGCAGCTGCTCAACCTCCGTCCAGAGTCCCTGCAACCCGATGGACTCCATGAAGTCGACGAAGTTCTTCGGGTGCGCATTGCCGATGCCCCCGGCCGAAAACCACGTTGTTTCGCATTCTTCGCAGACGAATACCGTCTGCCCGATCCGTTTCACTCGCACAGGAACAACCCATCCCTGGTCGCAGCCTGGGCACCATTTCTTCTCCATCGTCTTTTCCTTCCTTCACCGCACTGGAAAAGCTGTGATCACCTCTGATGTGCCTGGACGAACGGAGATGTTCACAGCGGTTTCTCCGGCGGCCCCTACGCGTCGCGATAGATCGATTCGGTAGTTCCAGTTGCCGGATTGGGGATGTACCGAGTGTGTGCCCCGTTTCAGCCACGCTTCGTCAAGAACACCGAGAATCTCCCTCCTATCGACTGAGAAGACCGAATGCGTATTCTTGCCAGCCGTCGGGCTCGCATGGTCCAGCACGTGCTTGATGCGGTTTCCGTGTTTTGAACCCTGCCCATATACTAACCCCGCGGTAGATCGCCATCTGCCGCCACCGAGGGACTCGAGACGACCCAGCTTGGTGGCAGACTTGCCCCCCACCCACGAGGCAGCCTTCTTCACCACCTGCCGCACGCCATCCGCCCCCGCGCGCAGCAACTTCGGAGCGGCGCGGACTGCCGCGGGCAGCGCGCGCGCCAGCGCGATGCCATCCAGGACGGTCGCCGCGAAGAGCAGTCCTTCGCCGGCGCCTTCGGCGCCCTTGCGGTTGTGCTCTTGCACTTGCTGCAGCTCGGCGCTGGAGCAACCTCGCTGGGCCGTGCAGCGCTTTAGCTCTTGATGCGCTCCGGGACCGTCAGGCTCGCGACCATCCCGGTCTACCAACGTGCTCGGATTTTGAGCTGCATAGGAATACGCCGTGTGCGATGGCGAGAGCTTGGCGACTTGTTCGGGGCTGTCGAGCAGCAAGGGATCTGGGCTGAGGAACGCGCCGATGTTCGGCGCGTAGTAGCGCGCCTCCATCAGGTCCAAGCCCACGCCGCGGTCGCGGGGTGTGCTGGCAAAGACGCGGTTTTCGTCGGGTGCTTCGTCCCAGCGAGTTTCACCGAATGAGTAGGTCGCACTGGAGCCTTGCGACTCACCGGCGCCGTCTGTGATTTCCGTTAGCGAGCCGACGCGGTCGGATAGCAGCAACGTGTCGGCTGCGGTCAGCGTGACGATCGTGCCTTCCGCGTTGGGCTTCTTGTCTGCGTCGGCGCCGGTGCACGCACCCGCCAGGCCGAGCGCCAGGGTTGCGCCGAGGGCGCGCTGCATACTAGACCAAGACATGGTCGAAACGCCGTGGAAGAGGCGCTTCGCGAGCAGCAATACAAACAAGATCCCGAGCGCTGCCCAGAGGCGATTCAAGAAGACGCGCAGCTTCTCGACCTGCTGCGACTGCGGCCCGGTTGGCGGCGTTGGGACGACCGCGCCCGCAGCCGTCACGCCGTTCGTTTCTGAAAGGCGCGCGACGCGCTTTCCGTCAACCACGAGGTAGCGTACCAGTTTGCCGTCCACGACCTCCGACCAATCGTCGAGGAAGTGCGTGGTGCGTTCCGTGCCGGAGAGACTGCGCTCTACTCGGGTGACTCGTGTGCCGTCGGCGGCAAAGGTATTCTCGAGAGTGGCGCCGCTCTTGGTCGCGACGCTGACCACGTGGTCCGCTCCGTCCCACTCGAGCGTGCGCTCGCCGTCACTGACAAGGCGGCCTCGAGCGTCGTATTCAAACGAGCGACCTTGGAACTTAGCGACGGCGTGCGGCCGCGCGGGATCGTAGCTGAGGCCGCCCGTGTTGAGCGCCGCAACGCTGGCGGTGCGTGACAACAACCGACCTGACACAGAGTACTCAGAGCTCGCGTGGCCCCAGGCGCCTTCACTACGCACCAAGCGGTACAGATTATCGTAGCTATTGCGCACACTACGTGAGCGTTGTGCCGCGACACCGCTGCGAAGATCACGCTGCTCGAGCACGTTACCCACGGCGTCGAGGGTCCATCCGATGTGCTGCACGATTGCGCCGTCTGGCAATGTGACTTTGTGAGCGTTCAGACGCCTGTCCTCGTCGTATCCAAACAGTTCGCGCACGCCGGTGGAGTACTCACGCACGGTTTCCGTTGCGTCCGCATCGTGGTGGAGCGTGACGGCGTCGCGACCCAAGCGCGCCAAGAGCCCACGACCATCGTAGCGAAGGCGCACGCTGGAGCCATCGGGGTACACGTGGAGACTTTCACGGTCTTGCGCGTCGTACTGTCGGATCGTGTCGTAGCGCATAGGTCCGATCTGGACGCTGCGGCGCGTGACCCGGCCGCGGTCGTCGTAGGTGAGTGTGGTACTCCCGCTCGGGTCTTCCACCCGCACCAAACGCCCGAGCGTGTTGGCTCCGCCTTCGTCGAACAGCCGGCTTACCTCGGGCTGGCCGTCGCCGTCCCAGTCCTCGCGCACTGTGCGCCCGGCAAGGTCGTGTTCAAAGTGACTTGCTTTCTGGTCGGGATACCGGTGCTCAACCAGGTTGTCAGAAGCGTCGTAGATGTAGCGATGCGTACCGGCGTTGGGCTCTTTGGCTTCGACTCGCCGGCCTCGTCCGTCGTACAGGTAGCTGGTCGCGTGTCCCTCCGCGTCGATACGTTTCGTGAGTTCGCCGGCGGCGCTCCAAGTGTACTGCTGCGCTACAGCGTTGCCCCCAAGCGTGAGTTCCCGGCGGATCACACGATCTAGCCCGTCCCGCGTCTCGACGATGGGTGTGTGCTCGTACGACGAAGCCGGATCAGCCTGGGCTGCGTCCCAGCTCCGCGTGACCAACGGGCTGTGGGACTGCTTGGTCACGCGTCCGGCGTGGGACCTTGTGCGCACGCCTCGACCCGCAGCGTCTCGCCAAGAGTCGTCCCCGGCTGATGGTTCGAGAAGCACCTTCGAGTCCACCAAGTCCGAATCGACGAACCGCGGTCGCAGCTTCCGCCGCGCTTCCCCGCGAGCGTCGTGCACAACGACTTCGCTCAAGATCAGCTGACCGCCAACACCCTCTAGAAGCGTGGCACGCGGTCGGTTCGCGCCGTCATGCATCGTGATGGATCGTGTGACTTCGTCGCTGCCACTGACGGTGCGGTTCGTCGTAACCACGCGCGAAAGCGGCGCCGCCAGCTCGTAGGCGTAGCACACCGTCGGCCGCTCGGCTGAGTCTCCAGGCCGAGCTATCCCCGTGATGCGGCCGAGGGCGTCATATTGATACGTCGTTGCGACGCCGTTGAAGTCTTCGAACCGAATAATCGCACCAAACCGTGGATCGTACTGCACGCGTTGAGTCAGTCGCCTCTGGCCGGTTTCTACGTGCTCCGCAATCAACGCGACGCCACCCTCATCCCACTCAAACCGCCGCCCTCCTCCGCGCGCATCGCGCGTTTCCAAGACGTTGCCGTGTGCATCGTATTTCGACATGGCCACCTCATCAAACTCCTCCAACCCCGGACCCACCCACGCTTCTTGTCGCGTCAAGTCGCCGCGCGTGACTTTGCCCAAGGGCAGGCCGACGAAGGGCGCGCCGTCGTAGTAGCTGCGGGTCATGCGGACGCGGGTGCCGCTGGCGTCGGTGAGCTCCTCAGTGGCGGTGCGCCCTAGGATCCATTCCGCGGGATCGTTGGCGAAGGTCTTGTTGCCCACCCTCGCGTCGCCGCCGCGAGGCGCGGCGCACCCCGCAACATCGTGGTGCGATGGGTCGCGGCGTCTCCGCGGTCCCTCCCAAAGCTGGGCTCGCGCCGGCTGCCCTCGCGTGTCGCACAGAGGAAAACGGCGCGGCCCGTCACTGCAGCCGCCGCTGCGCGCAGCAGGGAGGGACCTTGGCGTCGCGGGGCGACGTCGGACCGCGAAGGGCGCACGGAAACGCCGTCAGCTCACTGGAACCCGCGCCAGTTCCTTCTTGTCGCGGTCCGGCACCAGACGCTACCGTGTGCAGACGAAGCCGCCAGCGGTGGCAACAAATGCAGTCGCTCCAATCTCGGTGAAGACTGCCCGTAGTCTTGGGCTAGGAATGGCCCCGATAACTTCTATCTCAGACCACGGCGGCTCCTGCGCGAACTCACCATGGTGCTCGTCCACTTCCGCAGCCATTCTGGCGCACAGGTCCTCGGATGTTTCCGATTCGGTGGCCTCGAAAGACGTAATCCCCGGGCCGACGCGCCCAACCTCTCCCCCAACGTCTTCCGCCCACATGCATTGAATCACCGGCGTATTGATCGAAGACTCCACGACCCAAGTGTGAAAACGACGAGCGACGTCAACGATCTGACGACCAAGTTTCCGATCGACGATGATTACGACCTTGTGTGGCGCGACAGGCATGGGTTTGTATCTACTTCATTTCGGCAGCTCGTCAGGTCTCGCCGGTCGCACACCTCCCGGTGCAGATTTCTCGTGGGCGTGTGGAGTCGGGACTTGCTGGCCTGTCACTTTGTTGTGGTGGGTGTGGGGGTTTGCATGTTGCGTGTCAACGCGTTTCACCTGATCGAAACCATTCGGGTTGCGCGGATTCGGTTTCCACTCGGCGTGTCCAGTTAGCTCTCCGGTAGCGGGGTTCCGCTTGAATGTACTGTGAGCGCCGCCGGCTGTGGGAATCGGACGCAGGTTGTTGCGTCCACGCCCCCCACCCGTCGCCACCGCATCCCCCGCCCCCTTGCGCACGCTCCCGCCGTTTTCGCCCCAGCAAAACATCTGATTGCAGCCGGAAAAGCTGGGTTTCGGGGCGGTGGCGCCGCGCATCACGGTGACGCTCAGGCCGACCATGGCGCCGCCGGTGGCGGCTCCCACGGCGAGCTGGCCCGGCGTGCCGGCGCTCTTGCCCTTCGTGCGGACGACCTCAGTGGTCGCGACTTGGACCACGCCGGCGGCGGAACCCAAGGCCACCTTACTCGTGGTGCCGACCACCAGACCGCCCACTCCTCCCGTGAACGCCCCGGCCGCCGCACCGCCCGCTGCCGCGGCGTAGACGCGGCCTGGCTGCGTGACCCGACCGTTTTCGAGGAGCTGCGAAACAACTTCGATGCCGCTCGACGCAGACGCTCCCGCCAGCGCGCCCATCGCCATCACGACCCACGCCGGGTGGTTGCCGTCCGGATCCACCGCGACCAACGGCGTCAACGCCGCGTAGGCGTACGGATTCGCGACCGCGAACACTGAGTCCACGAGGGACTCAGGCGAATTGACGACGATCGGATCACCGATCGTCCAGATGCCCAGGTCGGGCGCGTAGCTGCGGGCGCCCATGAGGTCGAGCTCTACGCCGCGATCGCGCGCTGCACCGGTGTAGAGTTCGGTTTCGGCAGACGTGCTGAAGCGCGTTTTGCCGAAGGGGTAGGTGGCGAAGCGCGCTTGCACGGCGCCGCTGCCGCTTGTTTCGGCTAATAGAGATCCGAGCGGATCGTTGATCAGGAGTGAATCGGCTTCGCCGAGCACCTGGACGCTTCCATCCTGGATCGGTGCAGCCGACCGGGGCTCGGAGTCGGTGGACGCGCATGCCACTGCAAAGCCGAGCGCAGCCAGCGTCATCGCGAACGTTCGGAAAACCGACGAGCGAGCGCTTGCGCGGCGGAGTTGGACGGGTGCGGCCGACAGACGAGCCCAGCACGCTCGCAGCGGGCGCCTGAGCGTCAGGGCCATAGCGAGCTGAAGAAGAAGCAGCAGCGCTAGCGGCAGTTGACCGCCAGCGAGGGCGCGCGCCAGCGCGGGCCACGCCGCGCGCTGGAAAAGCGGAACCATAGTGGACGCAGGTGGAGGTTCGTCGGCAGCGGTCGGCGCGACACCCGCCCCCGTTGCGCCCTTGACCTGTCCGGTGGAAGGCGCGAGACGCGCGATGCGCTGGCCTCCGTGCACGATGAAACGCACCAGCTTGCCCTCTCGGATTTCGCTCCATCGGCTGACGAAGTGCGTCTTTTTGGTCTTCCCGGCTGCGTCGCGCTCAATGCGAATTCGGCGCGCGCCGCTGGCGTCGAAGATGCTCTCGGAGCTCGCGCCGTCGGTTTGGGACACGCGTTGCAGTTGGTCGACCGCATTCCAAGTGTAGCTACGCACACCGTCATGCTTCATTCGCCCCAGGGCGTCGTAGGTCAGCGTGCGGTTGCCGAGCTTGACCGCCGCGTGGGGCCCGGCGCCGTCATTGATGTGGGTTCCGTAGGTAGTCGATGGAGAATTCAGAGCGGCGACGTTGCTCGTTCTGGAAAGCAGGTTCCCACTCGGTGACCACTGCCACGTGACCTTGCCCCAACTGCCCTCGGCAACGACAAGGCGATAGAAGTCGTCGTAACTGTAGCTCTCACTACGATTCTCAGCCGCTGGCACATTCGGACGGAGGTCCTCGATCTTCGTGACGTTTCCAGCCAGATCGTAGGTTCGACGCACGTGCTCGATCACTTGTCCGCTAGCGGAGAGCGCGCGGATTTCTCGTAGCTTTCGGTCGTCGTCGTAGCCAGCGTGCTGCACAACTCCCGTGTTGAAAGTGCGCTGTAGCTCCACTCCGTCGGGGTCATAGTGAAACTCCACCGCCTTGCCGTAAGCGGACACTTGACCCCGTGCGTTGTAGTGAATGCGAATCGACGACTTGTCGGGGTAGACATGCAGGTACTCGCGGTCCTGGGCGTCGAAGTGGCTCTCGGTCGAAACCAGCTGCCCTTGGATATTCAGCCGCGTCGCGCTGCTCCTCCCACGGTGGTCGTAGGAGTGGTCGGTGACTCCAGTCGCATCCCTGGTCTGCACCAACTTGCCGCGGAAGCTCGTGTCCCCAGGCTGGTCGGGATGCACGTCCCAGACGTTTTCGACTTCGGGTTTTCCGTCGCCATCCCAATCCTCGCTGACGAGGCGACCAACTAGGTCATGCTCAAATCGCAGGACGGTTCCGTCGGGGTGGCGGCGCTCGACCAAGTTGTCTGTCTTGTCCCAGACCAGGCCGCGCTTGCCCACATCCGGGTCGACCACGGTAGTTCGCCTGCCGCGGCCGTCGTACTGGTAGCTCGCGACGTTGCCTTCCGGATCGGTTCTCGAAAGCAGATCTCCCGCGGCGTTCCAAGCGAAGTCGGCGCTATGCGCGACCTGAGATAGGTGTCGCGTGGCGCTCG
>CALMUT010000059.1 GCA_937872925.1 uncultured Myxococcales bacterium
ACCATCGCGGCCCACACCTCGAAGGAACCCCAGGTGCGGACGTCGCATCGCGGTCGCCCAGCTAGGGCCCAAGCCCGCAGCATCGTCAGCGCCGCAACGACTAGCCGCGGACGGTTCGCATCGACCCACGGCAAGAGCGGGTGGTGCGCGAAGTTCTGCCGCCGCTCAGGGTTTTCCTCGGGTGAGTCGATCCGGCCTACCAGCACGCGCCGCGTGGCGTCTCCAATGATCTCCAGGTTGTTTCCGGTCGCAAGGATTGTCGCGCGCCAGTGCAGTTCCGGCTGGTGACTTTGGCCCAACACCCGCAACGTCACGCGGCCATCGCTCGTCAGCACTTTTTCGAGCGGGCCGCCGCCGAAAGTTCCGGTCACGTTGTCGAACACGATCACGGACGCGCCGCGCAACGCGAAAGCTCCCAGAATCTTCTCTAGCTCTTCGGGGTTGCCGCCCACGGGATAGGTTGCCTTGGCGGCTGGCCGGCCCGTGGCGACGATACAGACGGCGTTGGCTTGCAGTCCCTTTCCGCTGCCTCGCACGTTGGCGTCGAACACGAACGCGGGAACGTTGGCGGCGCCGAGCGCGGGACGCGCCAAGAGTGTGAGGATCGCAGCGATGGGAACCACGCGGCCCGTGTCGCTGTAGGGAAACTCCACGATGACTTCGTAGGGGTCCGCCGGGTCGCCGTGGCGCTCCTTTCGCGGGGCTTGGTGGGGTCCCTTGGGAAACCCGCCACTGGGCACGTACAGATAGCCGGTGTTCGCGTCGTAGCCGGGCGTTTCCAGGATCGTGCCATTGGGCCGGAACAGCGGCGCCTCAGTGATCCCGACGATTGGCCGGACACGATCCCAAGCACCACGCGCCGCGAGTGCCCCGACGATGGGATCCGTGGGCACGGTCGGCAGCCATTTCTTGGTGCGCTTGTCGAGCTTTACCCAGTCGGCCGCGAGCGTCAGTCGTTCGCGTAGTGTTGCTGCCACGATAGGACGCACCACAGGTGTGCCTGCGTGCTGGGTTGTGTCGGCCTCGGATTCGGCGATGCGCACGACGCGCACTAGCTGGCCATCGCGCTGGTAGACCTCGGGATCGCGGGCTAGCAGTTTGGCGGCTTCGTCGACGTTGTCATGGATGTCAGTAGTGATCTGGATGGTGGGCCGCCGTGCTGCGCCGTTCGTTGGCTTCGCCTGGCGCTGCAGTGCGCCGAGTTCCTCGGCGCTCACCTCCACGCAGTCGTGAAGCGGATCGGCGTGAAGCAGCCCAAGCAGGGACTTGTCGTTGTCGTCCAGTGGTTCGCCGTTGGCCTGGCGTCGTTTGGCGGCTGCGAGGTACTGGTTCACGCGGCCCCCGCGATCGGCGTCATGTACACGCGTCCGGTCCACACGACGCCACCACGCACGTGCACGACGCGCAGCCATCCTGCGTCTACCGGCGCCGCTAGCAGCCGCGTCACGCTGGGGGTGACGTCCGCTACGTCGGCGCACTCCGCGAGCGTGGCCAGTCGTGCGACGCCCAGATCAGCGTCGACCCATCCAACCAGCTCCCGAAGCGGCTCGGCGCGTCGGGCGGCGCCTGCCGCGAAGCTTTCGAGGGCGTCGGCGAGTGTCATGACTGACCTCGCTCGCGGAGCCACGCCAGCACTGCGTCGAGCTCGAACCGGGGCGAGTCGCCGACCATCAGCGTGGGCATGCCCTCGCGGCGCAGGCGGTCGACGGTGTCGACGCCGACGCCCAGTGACTGAGCAAGTCCGCGCCGATCGAGCAGTGCGGGGGCCGATGCCGCCGAAGTCAGCTCCGCGAGCTGCTCTAGCAGGCGATCGGCTACTGCGTCAGCTAGGAGTCTGACGACTGCGTCGATGGCGGTGGCGGTAGTGGCAGACCCATTTCGCGTGCTGCTGTGGAGATCGCCTCGCGTGAGTACTGGTTGCCCCGGCCGAGATAGACGCGGTCCACTGTGCGTGGGCTTCGAGTGGCGCGCAGGGCGAGCCTGGCGCGATCTAATCCGCTGAGTCGAATCATGGTGCGTGTCTCCTGTCTGGTCATCTGTCGCCACGCCCAGAGGATGGCTACAGACACGCGCACGTGTAAGGACACTGTGCGGGACCTGAGCGCGTCCCGCGCAGTGTCCAGTTCGCTACTTGTCGCGCAGCAGCATCTTGATGGTTTTCACCGCAGCTTTGCGCTCGACTCGGAGACCATCCTTCAGGGTCGGATTGTGCGCGAGGCGGTGCCACAACGAAGTCAGCTCGGCGTCGCCTTCGCGAAGGCCCGCGAGCAAGCACACCATCACGACGTCTTCGATCTCGGGTTGTGCAGCGCCGGGCCGTACGCTGAATCGCCAGCCCTGCACGCTTGCCGGATCAGGGGTCGGCCCGAATAGCTCAAAAATTAGCGTTTTTCGCGCGGGCCACGCGTGGGTGTCGCCCTTCAGTGATCCTGAGCTGGGCTCAAGCTCCCGCTGCCAGCGGAGGTTTTGCGGGTCCACGATCTCCGCCACCAAGCTCCCGAGCCGCGCGAAGGCGCCTTCCCATCCCACAACGCTCTGGTGTTCCTGCGCGTATTTCGCCGAGGCGTGCAGAGCCTTCACCAGATCCGCGTGCGCGGCTTTCGCGCTTCTCTCCGTCGCCTTGTCCGTCTGTTTCCACGGCTGCGCCAGGCCGCGGAAGTACTCTAGGTCGGCCTTCGTGGGCGCGCGCCCGTTGCGTTCTGCCCAGCGCTCTTTGGCCCAGCGGAGCATGGCTGCCCGCAGCTGGTTTGCGTCAGAGAAGCGCGCCACGCGCTGGGGATGTGCTACCTTTCGTTTGCTCGCCATCTTCGAGCCACAGCCCCGGCGGTCGCCACAACCGTGCGGGGCCTTTCCTTTCCTTCGAGAAGTCTACCCCAGCGCGGCGGCGAGCCCGAGGGCGAGCCCTTGCAGGTACACTTGCAGACAACGGTGGGCTGCCAGCCGAAAAAGCGGACTGTCGAGCGTCACGGATTGCGCAAAAGTGCCACTTTTTGAATCGTGCATGGCAACCGAACACGGCCGACGCGGATCCGAATGTTTTGCGTCCTTCGACCCGAGGCGCGTGCTGCCGAATTCAGCTAGAATCGGCTCGTTTCGGTTGCCTGAACCGGATTCATAAGCGTGGGGTCGTCGGTTCAAGTCCGACTCTCGGTACCACTCGAAAAACGCCCCGCACTCTGGGGCTTTTTCTTGAGCCGGGGTAGCCCTGGGGCGGGGTGGCGGCGATACTGCGCCGATGATACTGGATCTCAATCGCGGTCGGAGTCGACTGGTGGCCGTGGGGTGCTTGGCTGCCCTGGCCACCGCCGGCTGTGAAGAAGAAAAACCGAAGCCCGCGGCGAGTGCGGCAGCGACCGCGGCGGCCGCTCCGGAGCCCGAGGCGCCGAAAGCGAAGACGGTTCCGAAGGACATCGAAGCGTTCTTGAGCTGGGCGGAGGAGGCCGGCAAGGCCATCGAAAAGGGACCGGAGCCCACGGACGCACATCCTGTGCTGGGCAAGGTCAGCTGCCAAGACAACAAAGAAGCCCACGACTTCGGCTACTGCTCAGCGTTCAAGAGCGCGAGCACGCGCTACGCGGCCCAGTGGATCCAGAAGGAGCCGAAGCTTTGGGCGGCCCACCTGATGCAGGACAACGCTTCGAGTTGGGTGGACTGTAAACTGTTGGGCAAGACGAGCATTCGCGACTCGGAAGGTGCGAGTGCCACGATGCATCACTGCAAGTTCTCGGACACCGAGGAACTGTGGCTGCGGCACTACGAGCCAGCGGGCGCCGCCCGCAATACTCAGGTGTGGCTGTTCGCCAAGGATTTCCCAGACAAAGAGGGAGAGCCGCCGTCGGCGCCGCGCCCAGCCCTCTTCCAAAAGCTCAACGAGTAAAGCGCCGGCGGCGGCGACGCCAAAACGACAGCAGCGCGATGCCCAGGAGCGCCGGCACTCCCGCCGGCGTGTCGCGGGTTTGGGTGCGACAGCCGCAGCCCCCGGACGGGGCCAGTTGGGTGGGGGCCGGAGGTTCGGGCTCGGTGATGGCCAGGCATTTGCCCTCTTCATCCACTTCGAGGGGCCCCGCGCCGCTCAGGTACGTGCCCTGCTCCAGAGGCGTGCCCAAGAAGCCCGTGTTGCGGTTGTCGTGGTGGAAGCTCTCCCAGGCAACCACTCCGTCCGTCTTGCCGGCAGTCTGCCAGGCGTAAAGCCAGCCGTTGCGCGTGTTCACCACGACGTCCAGCTTGTCGTCGCCGGTGATGTCTCCCACCGCTGCGGTTGAGATGATCCACTGCCCGGTGAACTTGGGCCAGCCTTTGGGCTCGCGGCCGCATGCGTCCGCAGCGTGCAAGATGTACCCGCCGCTGCCCACGATGGCCTCGGGATAGCCGTCGCCGGTCAAGTCCGCGATACTGGTATTGTTGAAGAAGGTGTAGTCCTCGAGGGGAACCGGGCTCGCCGGCATCATCAGACCGGTCTTGCCGCTCCACATGCCGATCAAATGCTGCGCCGGTCGGTCCAAGGGCTGCGTCGATAGCAGCGCTCCCGCCGCCGTTTGAGACGAGCCTGTCGTGACCATGTCGGGCGTGCCGTCTTGATCCATGTCTCCCAGAGACGGCTGCGAGAAGAGCGGGAACATCACGTCAGGGCGCGTGGCCTTCGAGTCCGGGCCGAAGCCGGCGGTCGAGAGGCCCCGCTCCGTTTCGCCGTCGACTTCCCGCACCGGCAAGGCGTTGTTGGGCAGGCCGGCGAAGCTCGGCTGATCTGGCTTGGCGGGGGCGATCAGCGGCGGACTGCCATTGCCGTGCATCACCGCCTCGGGCACCCCGTCGCCATCGATGTCCCCGGCGACCGGGGAATTCGGCACGCCTTCGGCAACCAACGGAAAGAGCTCGAAGCTGGTCCAGGTCACGGGCCACCCCGGCAGGTAGAGCGACGGTGCCTGGTTGCCCCGACCGTCGACGATATAAAACGCGCCGGTGCCCTTGCCGCTGCCCAGGCGTTCGTTGGAGCCCACTAGAATGTCCCGAACGCCGTCGCCGTTGAAGTCTGCCACGGCGGGCGTAGTCATGATGCGATTGAACTCTTGATCTTTGCCGCCCTTTTCGTAGTGCACCCGCACCGGAAAGCCATCGAGGGCCGTGCCATCGCGCTTGAAGACGTAGACCTTGCCGTCGAAGGCCGCTTGCACGATGTCCAGCTTGCCGTCGCCATCGATGTCTTCGATCACGGGGCTAGCGAACGCACCCCGAGCGATGCGCACCGTGGTGTCCATGCAGTCTTCGCCGGGCTTCTTGTCGACGTCGAGGGGGCAGCTGGGCACCTCGGGCAACCGTTGGGGCCAGCCCTGGGCCACGCTGCCGTCGCTATGGATGGCGTAGACCGTGCCTTCGTAGGTGGTCGCGACGATCTCCAACTTGCCGTCCGCATCGAGATCCGCGATGGCAACCGTCGAAGTCATCGATTCGCGGGCGAGCTTGATGTCGACGGCACCCGACTTGTAGGCGGGGGCGTTCAGGTACTTCGGCGAGTCCTCGTCTAGGCCATCGATGATCTTGAGGTTGACGGGAAACCCCGGGATCGCCTTGGGTTTGCCGCTCGCCAGGGAGTAGGCGTGCAGCTTGCCGTCGGCCGTGCCGACCACGATGTCCCGGGTGCCGTCGCCGTCGATATCCGCCAGCTTTGGGCTGGACTCGCCGCTGGCGGTGAGTTGGATCGGGAACCCCGGTAGCAGGTCTGGATCCGAGTGCACGTAGTAGGCGCGCCGCAGTTCTCCGGGCACGTCGCCGATACTGCCGCCGTAGTGCGCGATGGAGCGCACCCGCACGGTGATGGTGTATTGGTTTTCTCCGAAGGGGCTATCGACGTCCCACTCGTGGGTGGGATCGATCTCGCGCACGTCCAGCTCTGCCAGCGCGCTGCCGTCGTCACCCAGCACCGTGTTGCCTGGGATGTTCTCGAGCTTGCGTAGTTGGCGGAAGGCCGTGTCCAAGGGCTGGACGCCGGGCGCCCACTCCACAATCACGTCGTAGCTTGGAGCGCGCCGCGCGCTGACGGTGCCCAGGATGGGCACGGGTTGGGTGAGTTGGTCCCGGTACAGGATCTGAAACCAAAGCGGACTGACGATGTCCACGTCCGGCGGGATGCGCCCTTCTTGGATCCACTCCACGGCGGTGTTGGCGTTGACGCGTCCGTAACCAAAGCGTTGGTCAAAACCTGGCTGCGACCAAAAATGCCGGCTCTGGTCTTGGCGCGACTCAGGCACGTCAATGTCGTCGGCAGTCATCGTGAACAGCTGCATGACCTCGCCGGCGGAAAGGGGCGGATCCAGACCCGCTTGCAGCCCCATGGAGTAAGCCAGGCCCGAGATCCCGGCCAGCCGCCCCGTGGCCTCGCTCGAACACGCCGTGCCGGAGGCGGATAGGAAGTTTTGCGCGCCGTAGTTGGTGCAGGTGTTGAACGACAGAAAGCTCTCTGCCCAAGTCGACTCCGGGCCCAGCATGGTGATGGCGTGCACCGGCATGGTGTGGTTGTTCGGAGCCGGTTGGTTTTGGTGCTTGGAGTTTTCGTCGGCCATGCTGGCGACCACGACGGTGCCCTTGGCCCAGGCGTAGTCGAGGGCCGCTTGGGCGAAGGGCGTCATGTTGATGGTGCCCAGTGCCTCTTGAATCACCTGGGCGTTGTTGTCGGCGGCGTAGATCACCGCCTTGCCGAAGTCCTGCACGTTGGCGATGAAGCTGTCGCCCACGCGTAGGGGCACAAAGCGGCAAGCGGGGCAGACGCCGGCTTCGCCGATGCCGTTGTTGGCCTGGCCCACGGAGTCCTTGGCCTCCCCCGTGCCGTGCCCGTAGCGGGTATCGTCGTAGGGGTCGTTGTCGTTCTTCATGAAGTCCCAGCCGGAGATGTCGTCGACGTAGCCGTTGCCGTCGTCGTCAGTTCCTTCCGAGAAATTCAAGATCAGATCGCCAGCGTCGAGCACGCCATTGCGGTTCTTGTCACCTTTTGGACGCCCGTCCGTGGCCTCCGGGGTAAGCCCGGGAAAATCGGCGTAGTCCGCCACGCTCAAGATGCCATCGCCGTTGCAGTCGAATAGATCGACGGTCGGTTTCGCCGGGTCGAGGGGATCACAGGCGCTGGAGTCAGCGCGCAGGGGGAGGTGGTTCTGCAGCTCGCCCTTGTTCAGGTACGCCTTTTCGAGCAGGTCGCGTTCGTCCCAACGGATGCCAGAATCGAGCACCGCGATCACCACGCGCGGATCCCCAATGGTGTGGCGCCACGCCAGGTCGATGCTCATGCCCGAAGCCGTTTCGTCGCTGCGGATCGGCGGCGCATTGGGCGAGCGATCGGGAATGAAGGAGAAATACTGCCACTGCCCGGAACGGCTGGCCTTCGTGGTGTTGGCGGCGACATATGCGTAGTCGGGATCGTTGGGCCAGTTCTCTGGCTTCTTCATGTCGTCGACGGTCGCGTCTTTGGCCGGCGGCCACGCCGCTTCCACGCTCGTGCGACTGAGCAGTACCAGTGAAAGCGCGCCCAGCAGACCAAGCAGCGCGGGTCGAAAACGAAGATCTTCGCCAAAGTGGCTCATGGCTGGCTCCTCCTGGAGCTTGACTCGGGTGGGGTGCCGTTGCGACGCGAGGCCGCCATCAATTGTCCCCGAACAAGTCCTGGATCTTGGTCTCTAGGGCGACCGCAATCTTGTACAGGCTGGATATGCTCGGGCTGGATTCCGCACGTTCGATTTGTGACAGCAGCGATATGCTCAGGCCGGTGCGCCGACTCATTTGTTTCAGCGTCAGTTCCTTGGCCTTGCGCATGGATCGAATGGTATCGCCAATGATCTTGTGCAGTTGCTCTTCCGGTGTGCGGGCGAGCCCCTTCTTCTTCATCACCCGCGCGATGACTTCGCGGAACTCGTCGACGTTGAAGGGCTTCTTGATGTAGTCGACCGCATCCAGCTTCATGGATGCCACCGCGGTATCCAGGTTTGGATGGGCGGTGAAGATGATCACCGCCAGATCGCTGTCGAAGGTGCGGATGCGCTTCAGTACTTCGATCCCGTCCAGCTTGGGCATCATCAAGTCTAGGATGACGACGTGGAAGCTGCCGCGACGGACCTCATCTTCGACCACGGTGGGATCGCTCTGAGTCTTGACGTCAAAACCGTCCTTCTCGAGCAAAGTCTGCATGTACTCGCAAATGGCCTTATCGTCGTCGACGATGAGGATCCTGACGGCGGGTACTTCAATGGCCACGCTGACTCCTTGTGCAGGGGTGTGTCGCTTCCCTGATTTAAGTGACACTACAATAGCGCAGTGAGGCGCCCCGGCGCGACCCCGTTTGTGCTCGACATGTCACACACTGTCCTACCTTGGCGCCAAAGACTGCTCTTCGCGCTGCTCTACTTCAGCGAGGGCGCGCCGATCGGCTTCATTTGGTGGGCATTGCCGACGCGCCTGCGCAGCGAGGGAGTGGCGGTCGATCAAATCGCGGCGTTGTCCTCGCTGCTGGCGCTGCCTTGGGCGCTCAAGTTCCTGTGGGCGCCGGCCGTGGACGCGATGCGGGCACGCGTCGGCTACCGCCCCGTGCTGCTTGGGGCGCAGGCGGTCATGGTGGGCAGCCTGGCTGCCCTTGCCGGTCTGGATCTCGCTGCGGACTTCTCGGCCGTGCGCGCCATCCTGGTGCTGCACGCGTTTGCGGCAGCAACGCAGGACGTGGCCATCGACGGTTTGGCGATCGCCCGGGTCACGCCGGCCGAAGAGGGGCGACTGAACGCGTGGATGCAGGTTGGCATGCTGTCGGGGCGGGCGGTGTTTGGAGGTGGCGCGCTGGTGCTGGTGCGGTACCTGGGGGACAGCGGTCTGCTCTGGCTGCTCGTAGGCTGTGTCACCGGCGTGGGCCTGGTGGTGCTCCGGATCAAAGAGCCGCCGATCCGCGAGCGGGTCAGCGGTCGCTACGCGTTGCGGGGGATCCTGAAACGGCGTGAGACCTGGCTCGCGCTTGCGGTGGCCCTCACGGTGGCGGCGGGGTTTGAAGCCGTCGGCGGATTGCTGGGGCCGTTTTTGATCGACAGCGGCTGGTCCGAGCAGCGCGTCGGGCTCGTGGGCTTTCTGCCATCGATTGTCGCCATGATCCTGGGAGCCCAAGCCGGCGGGGTGCTCGCGGACCGCTGGTCTCCGGCGCGTGCCGCGAGCCTCACGTGCCTACTGGTGTTTTGCGCTGTGCTCGGCCTCGCGGCTGCGCACCGGCTCGACTGGGCGCTGTTGCCTTGGACCCTGGTGCTGTACGCGCTGACGGGCGCGCTGACGGCGGCTTCCTATGCGCTGTTCATGGCGCTGTCCCGCGGAGCGTTTGCCGCCACCCGCTTCTCCGCCTTCATGGGCGCAACCAACGCGTGCGAGGCCTGGGCCGTGGCCGCCGCGGGCGCGCTGGCGGCGCGCTTCGACTACGGGATTGCCTTCGTCGTGGTCGCGTCAGCGTCGCTGCTTTCCCTGTGGCCGCTGCGACGCTTGCGGATCCCAAGGTCAGTGTGATCGCAGGACGCGCCGTCGTTCCAGCCTGAATCAAACGGCAATCGCGGGTGATGTGACGTAGCGTTATTTTCCAAGCCGTCTTGTCCTGCAAACGCCGTGGTCGGGATCGACACGGGCTTGCGGAACTCGATTCGAGGGAAGTCAGACGGCGTCACGATGTCGATTGGGGCTCCTAAATTTCCGGGGCCTCGGCTAGCTTCCGGCCCATGCTCAGAGTGGTCCCGTTCACCGTGTTCGGTCTGGTTCTCGCGGCGTGCGGTGGCACGCAAACTGGCGCTGTCGGCAGCGGCGTGCGCCCGGACGCACCGACAGGAAAACAAGCAGTCGATGGTCTGACCGCACCCTGTCGCGAAGTGGGCAAGTCCGGACAGCCGCTGGTATTGGATTGGCCGGCGCACGAACGCCAGAACCTCGAGGAGGCGATGCTGCAAGGCGTCGCCGTTGTCGCCTACGACTGCAAGAAGCTCCGCTTGCTCAGCGAGTGCAGGGCAGACGGTCAGTATGGGTTCCTTGGATTGAGCAAGCGGGAAGAGGTCGTACAGCTCGTCGACGCCGACGAGATCCAGGCGAATTTGCCAGGATTTGGCGTCAAGCTCGTTGCGAACATCGGTGCAGAACTCCAACGTGGCGCGTCCCTGGACCTGGCGATGGTGCTGGCGGGCAAGACCAAGACCACTGTGCCCAGTCTGGATCGCGCCAGTCTCAGTGGCAGCTGCGAAGGCGCGACACACTTCGTTCGCGGCGCACACATCGGGGCGTTTGCGATGACGACCGGCACCCGTGGCACCGTGCGCACAAGCGCGCAGATCTTTGGATCTGGAGTTGCTGCTTTGAGCGACAGCCAGCGCCGGGCAGAATCACGCGATGGCGAGCCCGCTTCGTGCGCAGCGGTGCAACCGGGGGACGCGAAAGCGCCAACGGGGTGTCGTTCGGCGATTCGCCTCGAGCTGGCAGCCCTGTCGGAGGGGGCGGCACCCAAATCCGGACCCTCCGCGATCGACGAGCTGCGCGAGGCCAGTGCCTGTCCCGGTGGCCTTGTTCGCTCTGGCGGCAAATGCACCGCGCCTGTTCCCGAGCGTCCTTATCAGTGCAGCGGCCAGGACGCAGATGAGTGCGCCCAGCAGTGCGACGCCGGAAGTCTGGGGAGCTGTTTTGCATTGGGAGTGATGCACGAGAACGGGCAAGGTGCGCCGCGCGACTACGGGCGCGCCGCCGAGTTGTATCGGCGCACCTGCGACCAAGGCTCGGCGCACGGCTGCAATCGTCTGGGCGTGATGCACTTCTACGGTGGCGGCGCCGAGAAGAACGCCAAGAAGGCAGTGGAGCTGTTCCTCGCGAGCTGCCGCGCCGGTCTAGCGGACGCGTGCAACAACCTGGGTTTCGTGCTCGACGTGGGCCGGGGTGTGCCCCGAGACTCGCAAAAAGCGGCACACCTCTTCGAAGCCGCGTGCAACGGAGGGGATGTGCCGGGCTGCTTCAATGCCGGCGTTGCACACAGCAGCGGCCGCGGCGTTGCCGCGAATGCGAAACTAGCAGCGAACTTCTTCGAACGCGCGCGGCAGGGGGGCGTAGTGGAGCGCTTCCGCTTCGGCTGCCAACACGGCAACGCCTACAGCTGCTTCGGCTTGGGCTACCTGCTGCGCGCTGGGCTTTTCGTCTCGAAGGACGAAGCCGGTGCCAAGGCCCACTTCGAGCGTTCGTGCCCGGACATCGAGCTGAGCTGCGAGGCCCTGGGCCGACCCGCTGGCGGCAACCCTTAGACGTAGTGACCAGGCGTTCGGCCGGACGGGTGTGACCGCGGTTCCCATTGGGGTCTCCCGCCATTGCGGTAGCAGCGTGAACGGGACCTAGTTCTAGTTGCTGAGCTACAAGAGCTGGTAGACTGTGAGCACGCATGACCCCCTGCTACTCCGAACGCGTGGACGCTGCCCTGGCGCTGGTGAGCGGCGCGTTTCGCGGCATTCGGCGCAAAGGGTCTGGGGTGCCGTATCTTTCGCATTTGCTGGCGGTAGCCGCGCTGGTGGCGGAACACGGTGGCGATGAAGATCAGATCATTGCGGCGCTGTTGCATGACGTGCTCGAGGACATTCGCGAAATCGACGCGCCGGACATCGAGGCGCAGTTCGGTCCGCGGGTTACGGGGTTCGTCGTCGCGTTGAGCGATACGACGGAGTTTCCCAAACCTCCCTGGAAGCAGCGCAAGCTCGCCTATTTGGCGCTGCTTCGCGGCAAGCCTGCCGAATTGAAGCTGATCAGCTGCGCGGACAAACTTCACAACGCCACGACCCTGCTGCGCGACTATGCCAGCGTGGGCGATGCGCTTTGGGATCGCTTCACGGCCTCGCGCGACGAGACGCTGTGGTACTACCGCGAAGTGCTCGCCGCGCTGCGCACGGACTACGACCACCCGATTGTGGGCGAGCTCGAAAGCATCGTGCTGCGCCTGCACGCGGCAGCCAACGCACCCATGCCCGCGCACGACGACGCAAACCCCGCGGGCTGAATCCGTCATCGACCGGAAGGCACGGTGCTGTATCGAGCGGTCGCCGAGCAGTCTGCGCCAAATATACAATAAATATAAATGGTTATGGCCGCCTCCGGGGAGAAGCACGGCCCATAATCGAAAACCCTAAGGACTCTAGCGAGCACTTTGTTTTCTCGAAACGAGCGTGTAAACTTCTCGAACTGTGTTCTCCGCAGCCTCACTGAAAAGCGCCCTCGAGACATTAGGCGAGGTGCTCGACGACAGGGCTCTGTCCGCTGAAGTAGTGGTCGTTGGTGGCGGCAGCTTGCTGCTTCTCGGTCTGCTCGAGCGACCCCACAAAGGATCTCGACGTTGTCGCGCTCCTGAAAGACGGTGTTCTGGCTACTGCCAAACCGCTGCCCCACGGCCTCTCGGAAGCCGTTGCCGATGTTGGGGAAGCATTGGGCCTGGCCACGAATTGGCTCAATGGCGGGCCAACGAGTCTCCTAGACTTTGGGCTGCCCGATGGCTTCGAAGAACGAATGATTAGGAAGCAGTTCGGCCCGCTCACCGTTCACATTGCCGCTCGCTTCGATCAGATCTGCTTCAAGCTCTACGCCGCGGTCGATCAAGGCCCGCACAGCAAGCACGCGAGCGACCTGCGGCTGCTGGAGCCGTCCGAAGACCAACTCACCCGCGCCGCGGATTGGTGCCGAACGCACGATCCGTCGGAAGGCTTCAGCCTCATGCTGGAGCAGGCCCTACGCGAGTTTGGGGCGCGCGATGACTCCTAAGCAAGAGCTGCAGGACGCGCTGCTGGACCCGTGCTGGCAGCTGTGGACGCTCGCCGGAGTCCGGGGGACGGAGACGCGGAAGGCGTTGGGCGTGCCGGTGGCCTTGGAGGAGCTGATGCTCCTTACGGCTCAACTTGGTGAACGCGATCCGCGCCTTCGTGACGAAGCGCTGGACTGGTGCGTGAAGAACCACAGGTTCATCGCCAGGGCGCGGCTGAAGACGCTGCTCGCCCGCCTGCCACAGAACGGACGTCGAACGTTCGGACCGTGGGTCGCGGCAATGCGAGAGCACGTTGGCGGAAACTGGCCAGACGTGAAAGGCCCGGTCGAGCAGCAAGTCCGGCTTTCCGGCAAGTCGACCGAGCCGGATCTTGGCCGGCCTGAGCTGATTCACCTCAGACTCCGCGCGCTCTTTGGCGTGGGCGCGCGCGCGGACGTCATCGGAGCGACTCTCGCCTGGCCCTCACCCACGTTCATCGCCAGCGAACTCACCTATCTCGGCTACTCCAAGCGCAACCTGTCAACGGTGCTGGATTGGTTGGTTTCGGGCGGGCTGCTCGGCTCCGTCAGCGCAGGCAACCAGCTCAGGTTCTCCTGGAAGCGGCGCACGCAACTCGTTGCACTGATTTCGCCGCTCCCCAAGTTCCTCCCGCGATGGCCTCTACTCCTTGAGCTGCTTTCAGTTCTGCTCGACCTCGTTTCCAGTAACGAAGGCAAGTCCGATCGAGTTGCGAGCGTTTCCGCTGCCAAGGCCTTCTCTGCGCTGCAAGGACCGCTGAACACGCTGGGCCTTGAGCCACCTCGAGGCAAGCCAGCAAGCTGGACAGAGCATTGCTCCTGGATCGTTGATAAAGTCATTGCGCTTCGCGAAGGCACGTCCAGGATGCTCCACTCGGGTACCGCGATGCCTGGCGACCGCAGATAGTGGGTCCTCGGCGGCGCTTGGAGGGCGAGTTTCAGCAGCGCGAAGGGTTCCGCGAGGCGATCAACCCGCGCATCCAAGCCTCTGAGTTGTCCCCTGCTCGTCGCGCGCCGGCAAAGTCCACTCATGGATGAGGGACGGGATCGCGGAGGCCTCCGCCTATTGCGGCGTGGCGACGACGGGGCCGTCGATGCCGATGGAGTGTTTGGCATCGAGGTCGAATTGGGCGTCAAAAAAGAAGGGGCCGCCGATGTCGCCGGCTGCAGGAGTGTACGTTCCCTTCCATTGCACCCAATTGCCCGGGCTGGTGGGTACGGGCGTGGCTGTCCAGCTCATGCTGCCGTTGGGGCCGCCGATGCGAAGACGACTGAAGTCCGCCAACTCAATGCCCATTTGGTTCGAGTCCGGCTGCACCACATAGAACGACACGTTATAGGTGACGTTCGCCACCTGGCCGCCCAGATCTTTCTTGATGCCCAGGTTGGCAAAGGTGCCCGACGCGTTGCCGTTGCCCGACGCGAACAACTGCGTGCCCGCGTTCGGCGCGTGGAAACTCGCGCCGACCCAGTTGCTGCTCTTGAGTCCACCCAGATACGTGTTCGCCCCGGGGGACTCGTCGAAATCACTGCTCACGCCGGCAGCGCCCGCATCGACGCCGCCAATGCCGCCCGTCGCGCCGGCGTCTGCGCCCGCAGTGCCGCCAGTGCCGCCCGTCGCGCCGGCATCTGCGCCCGCAGTACCGCCGGTGCCACCTGTCGCGCCGGCGTCTGCACCAGCGGCGCCACTGGCGCCGCCGGCGTCGACTCCAGCGTCGGTGCCACCTGTTGCACCGCCTGCACCTCCCGTTGCACCACCGCTTCCGCCGGAGCCTCCCGTGGTGCTGCCGCTGCTTCCACCGGAGCCGCCGGTGAATCCTCCGCCGCTGCCGGAATCGGCGCCTGCGTCTTTGACCCCGGAGTTCGCGCTGTCATCGCTGCCACAAGCGCAGAAAACGAGTGCAGCGGGGGTGCTGCAAAGGCCCCGGGGGGTCCTGGTTCGCATGCAGGCAGCATACGGCGGCCCCGCGCTGGTGCCAATCGCACCTGCGGCTCCGCAAGCCACTCTCCACGTAGGGTCGCGCTTCAGCCGCTCGTCAACTCGATCTTGCCCGCGGCGTCGGTGATCTCCGCAACGATCGCGGCAGGCGCACCGAGCGCCGCGAGCAGCGCGTCGGCGCGCGGGGCGTCCACCACCAGCAGCAGGCCGCCGCTGGTCTGGGCGTCGACGAGGGCGGTCAGCCGCGCCGGATCGAGCTGCTGGGTGCCGGATAGCCAGCCGTCGACGTAGCTGCGGTTTCGCTTCGTGCCGCCGGGCACGCAGTCGGCGGCGGCAGCTTCGAGGGCGCCGGAAAGCAGCGGCACGCGATCGGCAAATACCCGCGCGCCCACCCCGCTCTCCCTCAAGATGTGCGAAAGATGCCCGAGCAGTCCGAAGCCCGTGACGTCGGTGGCGGCGCGCACGTCGCTTTCAAGCCCTGCCGTGCACGCGGCGGCGTTACTGAGGAGCATCGACGCGGTGGCAGCCTCGAGGGCGCCGTCGATAGCCTTGCCCGCCTTGACGGCGTGCGCGATCAGGCCCGTGCCGAGGGCCTTGCTGAGCACCACGAGCTGTCCGGGCTGGGCGCCCTGGTGCGTCCACGCCTGACCCGGCGCGACGCTGCCGATCACCGTCAGCCCGACCTTGGGCTCGCTGTCCCGAATGCTGTGACCGCCAACGATGGTGCAAGACGCTTCGGCGCAGGCTTGCTGTACGCCCTGGAGCACCGCCGCCAGCACGTCGAGCTCGACGACTTCGGGCATGCCCACGAAGGACAGCGCCAGCTGGGGCTGTGCGCCCATGGCGTAGATATCAGAGAGTGCATTCTTTGCTGCGATGGCGCCAAAGAGCACCGGATCATCCACGATGGGGGTGATCACATCGACGCTGAGCACGAGCTCATGCTCCGCGCCCGGCGGACGCACCACTGCCGCATCATCCATCTTGCCCACGGAGCGGAGCCAGGGATGCGAAGCCGGCGGGAGGTGTTTCAGGACCTGGACCAGATCCTCAGCGGGGAGCTTGCGGGCTCAACCACCACCCGTGACGAGCTGAGTCAGTTTGACTTCGGCCATCGCGCTACACCTCCTTTCCCATGCGTCTCCGGGTTTTTCCCGAGGTAGTGTCGGGCGTCAAACCACGTGTCGAAAAGCGGGTGCACGCGCGGGAATAGAGCACCACGGCGCCCCCGCGACCCGACCCAAACAAACAAGCGAGAGGTGCGGGGTACGCTGGGACCGAAGGCTCGAGGGGCGGGGAGTTCAGAGCGGCCGCAGTTTGGCGCTGAAATGCCGCAAGGCTTTGGGCGACTCGAAGATCTCGAGGCCGCGGATGTCCTTGGCGCGGGCAGCGACGCGTTCGGCGGTTTCGATCACCCAATCGATATGGGAGGCGGTGTACACGCGCCTGGGCAATGCCAGGCGCACGAGATCGTTCCGTGCGGCGTCCCCGAACATCAAGCCGCCGACCTCGACGCTGCGCACGCCACCTTCGCGGAACAGTTCGACGGCCAAGGCCTGCGCTGGAAACTGCGCCAGGGGAATGTGGGGCAGCGCCTTGCGCGCATCGATGAAGACGGCGTGTCCACCCAGAGGTTCGACGATGGGCAGCCCGGCCGCCTGAATGCCCCGCCCCAAGTAGGCAATGGTTGCCTGGCGGTAGCGCAAGTACTGGGGGTCGAGGGCTTCTTCGAGGCCAATGGCGATGGCTTCGAGATCGCGCCCGGCGAGTCCGCCGTAGGTTGAAAAGCCCTCGGTCAAGATCAGAAGCTCCTCGAAGCGCTGGGCCCAGTCGGCGTGGTTCGTCGCCAGGATCCCGCCGATGTTCACGATCCCGTCCTTCTTCGCGCTGATGGTGCAGCCGTCCGCGAGGCGAAACATGCGCTGCGCGATTTCCTTCGGGTGGCCGCCGCCGAGCTCGCGTTGGCTGACGAGCCAGGCGTTTTCGGCAAAGCGCGCGGCGTCGAGGAACAGCGGGATGCCGTGGTGGTCGCAGCGCTTGCGGACTTCCGTCAGATTGGCGAAGGACACGGGCAGGCCGCCCGCGGCGTTGTTGGTCAACGTCACCATCACCAGGGGCACGCGCGCCTTTCCAGCCAACACATGGTCGAGAGCATCGAGGTCCATGTCGCCGCCGAAATCGCCGCCGACGGTGGGGATGTCCAGGGCCTGGCCGCCGCGGTGTTCGAGGTTGGCGCGGGTGGTGTCGAAGTGGGTGTTGTTGGGGATGACGTCGCCGGGTTCGACGATGGCTTCGAATAGGATGCGCTCGGCGGCACGCCCCTGGTGGGTGGGAAAGATGTGGCTATAACCGGTGAGGTCCGCCACCACGTCGCGGAAGCGGTCGAAGGATCGGCTGCCGGCGTAGGACTCGTCCCCGGAGAGCATGCCGGCCCACTGCTGGTCGCTCATGGCGCCGGTGCCCGAGTCCGTCAGCAGATCGACGGTGACCTTGTTGGCGGCGATGCGAAACAGATTGTAGTGGGCCGCTTCCAGCAGCGCGCTGCGCTCGGCAGCCGTGGTCAGGGTGATGCGCTCGATCGCCTTGATGCGGAAGGGTTCGATGATGGTGCGGAAGGGGGCTTCACTCGGAGTCGCTGTCATGGTGCCACTCGAACTTTCCTGCTTCGTCGAAGAGCACGACGACGTCGTGCCCGGGCTTGGCATCGATGCGTTTCGATGTCGAATAACCGTATTGCTTGGGGTCCGGGCCGTCCCCGACTTCGATCAAGACGTCCCGCGCGCCGGTGGCGACCGGCACACGGACCACCGCCAGGCTGGAAGAGTCTTTCCAGATCCCTCCCGGCGCGACGGCCTCCGAGTGCACGACGCTGCCGTCCACGCTGATACGCAGGCGCACGTCCGAGCGGCGGCGCTCGCACTTTTTCTGCGGGCGCATGTGTTTCGGGAGCTTGGCGACTTCTTCCGGCGTGGGTTCCACGCAGGCCTCGGCGAGCTGTCCGGCGTGCTTGAAGGACACCACCACGCTGCTGCGGTCGCCGTCGGGCAGGGGATGGCTGACGAGGTTGCCCGCCCAGGTGAGCACCAGCACAAATGCCGTGACGGCGAGGCCGAAGCCCGCGCGCATCCAGAGCGGCGCCAGGGCGGGAGCTTGGGGCGCCGTCTTCTGCTGCAGGCGCGCCGCCGCTGCGTGCAGGCCTGAACGATCTCGAGGATAGAGCTCGACGACTTCCACGTCCTTCGGGTCGACCTTGTCTGTGCGCAGGACAGGTTCACGCTTGCCTGAGTAGCGCTGCAGAGTCCACTCGGCGCCTTCGCGGTAGCGGCAGGTGCCGGGGGCGCGAGGCGCTAACACCGCGCCCCGTGTGCCGCGGCGCGGGGCGGGCTCGACCCGCGGCGCCGCGCGCTGGGGGCCCCGGCC
>CALMUT010000060.1 GCA_937872925.1 uncultured Myxococcales bacterium
GCTGGCGCGGTGCTTCGCGCGGTCCGGTGCACTGAGAGTGAGAGTCCCTTCGCTAAGAGATGTTGGCGGGGCGGGCGTCTGCGCCGGCGCTCTGGCGCGCTGGCGCGGTGCTTCGCGCGGTCCGGTGCACTGAGAGTGAGAGTCCCTTCGCTAGGAGATGTCGGCGAGTGGAGTCTGGCGTCCGCGCCGGCGCGCTGGCGCGGAGCGGTAAGGTTCGCGCCGGTCCGGGTGGACTGATGTGGAAGCTACCTTCGCTGGGACGCTGGGAGATGTGGAAGCGTGTGGAGAAGGGCGTCGGCGCCGGCTGGAGCACCGTGGTTGGGCGGCACTTTGGGGCCTGGTGCACGGTGCGGTGCAGTGTGCGCTGAAGTTGCCTTCGCTGGAAACGCTGGGAGAGACAGGTGCACTGCGGTTGTTGGTACGGTCCGTGCCCCATCTCCGCGCCGGCGACCGCCGCCGTTCCGAAGGTCGGCGCTCCGAGGCGGGTGGGCCTTGGGGGAGGCCCGCCGCTTCCGCCTCTCCGCCGAGGCGCCGGCGCACGGGATGCGTTCGGGTGGGCTGGCGCTCGCGGGTGAGACGGTGGCGCGCTTGCAGCGCATGGTGCACCGCTCGCTCCTGCGGTTGCCCAGCGAACGGCCGCGTTGAGTTGAAGCATGTTCTCGCAAGCGAACGGCGCGTGCGCCCAGCGCGGGTTCAACGTTCTGTGAGGCGCCGGCGGACATTGGGGTGCGGTGGTTCCGCGCCGACGCGGAGCTTCGCGCGGGTCCTGTGCAGTGATGGTAGAAGCTACCTTCGCTAGGAGATGGTGGCGTGTGGAGTCGGGCGTCCGCGCCGGCGCGGAGCAGCATGGTTCGCGCAATCCGGCGCGGTGAAGGTGGAAGTTACCTTCGCCGGGAGATGTTGGGCGTGTGGAGCCGGTGAAGGTGGAAGTTACCTTCGCCGGGAGATGTTGGCGTGTGGAGTCGGGTGTCCGCGCCGGCGTGGCGCAGCACGCCCCCATCGCGGGTGGCCCCATGACCCTGCGAATCGGGTGGCCCCATGACCCTGCAAAAGTCACGAGGCCCTGGCCCCATGAAGCTGCAAACTGGCAACGGTTCGCGCTGGTCCCGTGCACTGATAGTGAAAGTACCTTCGCTAGGAGATGTTGGCGTGTGGAGTCGGGCGTCCGCGCCGGCGCGGCGCTTCACTTCGCGCGGTCCCGTGCCCTGATAGTGAAAGTACCTTCGCTAGGAGAGGTTGGCGGCGCGTCGGGTGGTGGCGTGACTAGCGTCGCGTGCTGCGCTTGCACACGGCCGGGTCGTTCAATGCGTCGCCGGACGACGCGTGCACGCGCGGTTACGATGACGGGCGTGGAGTGAAAGCAAAAAAATAAATCACAAGGCTCGAGAATTGAGTCGACGCAGATGGGATTTCGGCATGCGCAGACTCGGGATGCGCATGCGGGGCTCGCCCGGCGGTTGGGCGGTTTCGCTGCGCTCCCCGACCACCTGTTGCGCGAGGCGCTGGCGTTGCTGATTCACTGCTAGCAATGCGCGCGATACGAGTCGCGCGGTGGTGACGCGCACTGGCGTTGCAAAGAGCCTTGCGGCCGGACGATGACTGACGCGCGCGATACGAGTCGCGGGGTGACGCGCATAGGCGTCGTCAAGGGCGTCGCGGCCCGACGATGATCGGCACTAGCTTGCCGGCTCGCAGTTCGTCGCGGATCTGGTCCCAGTTGGCGTCGCTTTGCACGAGCAGCGTAGTGGGCGCGAGGGGGGCGTTGGGTGCGGTGCAGGTTACGCTGGCGACGCATTCCGCGTGGTCGCCACGTAAGTGGAAAACGCGTACCTGTAGGTGCGCCTCGGTTCGGGTGTGCTGCGACCAGACGCTGTCGGTGCTCAAGTAGAACGCGCCGTCGCCCTCCATTGCGCCGTCGAGCAGCTGCGACAGCTGCGACGTCGGATCTTTCAGCGACGGCGAGCGCTCTTGCGGCGCTGAGTCCTCCTGTGAGGGCGAATCTTCTAGCGACGGCGAGTGCTCCTGTGATGCCGGGTCGTTCTGCGACAGCGCGTCGTCCTGTGAGGGCGAGCGCTCTTGCGACGCTGAGGCCTCTCGCGACCGCGTGCCCTGCGACAAGGCAAGCACGACGTAGGCCGTGTGAGCGGCTTCGCGGTCGATTCCGGAAAGCACCTGGGCTCGGATCACTGGACGCTACTGCTTTGGCTTGGCGCTACGGCGCAGGCGTGCGTCGGTGACCCACTCGTCCCATTCGGGGCCGAAGCCGTCGTAGTGGACCAACGTGCGGCCGCCTTGTTTCTTGAGGATCACGCCGGGCCACCACTCGCCGCGCCATTCGATTTCGACGCGATTCTTTGCGCTGGCGCTCGCGGCGCCTGCGGGACCGGTGTCGGCGATGCGGTCGCTCATTACCCATTCGTCCCAGAATGCGGGCCAGCCGGGGTAGGTGATGAAATGGAAATCACCGTCGGCGTCGGTGACTTTGGCGTCCCAGAGTTTGTTGCCCCAGTACACCTTGAGCTCTGCGCCCTTGGGGTAGCGTTTGAACTTCAGCGCTTGCAGCTCGCTGTTCTTGACCTTGCGCTCTTCGCCGTGGCTGTAGTGGTAGAAACGCACCAGGCTTTCTCTTGCGCCGGGTACGCGGACTTGCGCGGTACGCGTGCCCTTTTCATGGGACGCCAGCACGTAGCTGCCTGCGCGGAAGGGGCCGTTGCCGGTTCGGAGCGGCGTTGCCGTCGACAAGAGCGTCTCTTTGCCTCCGCCACGTAGATGAAAGCCGTGGCGTTGCTTCTCGCGGTATTTCATTTCTTCCGCGACAGTGGCGGCGAGCTCGGTGAGGCTCAGGGTGCCGCTTTTGTCGCGGTCCATCAGGCCATCGCCCCGCAAGCCGTCGATGACGGTTTGCGTGAAGGTCCAGTTGCTGGTGGACAGATTGGAAGCGTCCGCTGAAGTAAGGCTGACCGTGTCGAGCTTCTTTTCGTCCGCGAGTCCGTCCGCGACGCCCTTGAGGCTGCCGGAGTAGCAGCAGTCCGCCATCAGCACGGCGCGCTTGCCACCGAAGTGCGTTGCGAGTGTCTTCTGGACGTTGGCCAAGGCAATGCCGCTAGTGGCCATGCTGCTGCTCTTCGAGTCGTGCGCTAGAAAGTACGTTTCGCCGCCCTCGCCACGCGTGCCGTGTCCGGCGTAGTAGAACAGCAATGTCGAACCGGCGGGTGCGCGCTTGGCGACGCGTTCCAAAGCTGCAGCGACGTTTGCGTGGGTCGCCGTTTGGTCCAGCAAGAGCTCCATGTTCTTTGTCGGAACGCCGCGGGAGCGCAGCACTTGATACAGCTCGAGATCCTTACGCTGCTCTGCGGACCAGCCCGCGACGCCCGGCTCCGCGAAAGAAAGCACACCGACGATGATCGCGTACGTGCTGTCGCCGCTGAGCGCGGCGCCTTGGGGCGTGGGGATCCGCTCCGCCGGGCCCGGGGGCGGCGGCGTGACGGTGGGCGCCGCCGCAGCAACGCCGCCGGAAGCGATCAGTGGAGGCGTGGAGCCCGCTGCGACTGGTGCCGTGCTCGCCACGGGATTGTGGGCGCTTGGCGCTGTTTCAGTGCGCTTGCACGCCAAGAGCACGCAGGTCAAACACAGGGGCAAGCACAGGCGGCGAAACATGTCCGCAGTGTACCCGATGCGCGCGCCAGGGTGCGCCCACCGCGCAGCGGGTAGCATCGACGCCGCGGGGTGCGGCGCGTGCAGGGAAGAAAACGCGCCGTGCCGCGTAGTGTGCTGACGTGTTCGAGCGCGCGGAGTTCTTGGTCTGGGTAGCGGCGCTTTCAACGGTGGGTTGCGCCGCGCACGGCACGCCGGCTGCGCCCGCCGAGCCCGCGCGCACATTCGACACGACCCAGGGCCCGCAAGCGGCGCCGGCTGCCACGCCCGAAGCAAGCGTCGAGGCGCCTGCGCCCTTGGTCGAGCAGGTCGACCCGCCCAGCTGCGCCAGCTGGGTTCCCGACGCGGGATGCGAAGGCGCCAGCATGGTGCGCGGGGATTGTGACGCCGTGGTCGAGACGCTGTCTGCGTCGAGCTCGACGCGGGCGTTCGAGTGCGCGATGAATCGGCGCATCAAGAATGCGGTCTGCGGAGTATCGTTCGCGACCTGCGTGCGCGAGGAACTCAATCGCCCGGATGCACCCCGCGCCACGGTCGCAGAATGCGCGGCCGTGCAGAAGGAATGCACCCAGCGTCGCGACGCACGCGTCGCGCGCTACGGTAGCTCCGGCTTTGAGCCCTGGCTTGTCACCACCGCAGAGTGCGAACGCGCAGTGGCCAACGTGACCTCTGCGTACGAGGACGATCTCTTCGAGTGTTTGCGCTTCAGCTGCCACCCCACGGCATGTTTCACCGGCGGGCCCGCCGGACTCGTGGGCCGCAAGGCGCACCGCGAGCAGATCCGCCGCGCCGGTAAGTAGCGCAGGGCGCGGCCGTTTCGGTCTGGCGCGCGCACGGCGCTGCAGACGATTGCGTCGTCGCTGCCAAAACGTGACGCTACAGCGAACCTAAACGCTGAGGACTGTGCGCCTTCCGAGGTGTCTTTCCGCCTCCCCTCAAGCGACGCCTTGAGTCATTTTCGTAAGGAATCGTATTCAAGTCCCGAGACGATTCTCTATGAATCCGATGAAAAATGATGTATTCGTCAGGAATTGTAGCCCATGAGGGTCGAGCAGTACATCGAGGACCTGGCGGCCAGTGGCCGGCACCACTTCACGACCGCCGCCGCCATTGAGGCCATTGGTGGCAGCGACGATGCGGTACGGGCTCAGCTCCGGCGCCTGAAGCAACGGGGGCGAGTCGCCAGCCCCATGCGCTCGTTCCATGTCGTGGTGCCACCTGAGTACCGACGCCTCGGGTGCCTGCCCGCCGAGCACTTCATCGATCAGCTCATGGAGCACCTGGGCGAGCCCTACTATGTGGCGCTGCTCTCAGCGGCGGAACGCCATGGCGCTGCCCACCAGCGCCCGCAGTCGCTGCAGGTGATGGTTCCCACGAGCCGACCGGACATCGAATGCGGTCAGGTACGGGTGGCCTTCATTGCGCGCGGTGATCTCGAACGAATGCCGACCTCCAGGTTCAACACGCCCCGCGGGTACATCAAGTACGCTACCCCCGAGTTAACCGCACTGGAGATGGTGGGCTACCCGCAGCACGCCGGCGGTCTGAACAACGTGGCGACCGTTCTCGGCGAACTGGCAGAAGCGATCGAGCCCCAGAGGCTGCTCGAAGTCGCGAGGTTGTGCCCTGTCGGCTGGTCGCAGCGGCTCGGCTATCTCTTCGAGCTGACGGAGGCGACGGAGCTCGCCGAGGCCGTCGAGCCCTTCGTTCGCGACACTGCGAGGAGCTACATCCCGCTCCGACGCGCTCAGAAAGTTGTAGGTGCGACGCGTGACGCGCGGTGGAAAGTCATCGTAAACGTCGAGGTGGAGCCGGACGAGTGATCCCCAAGGACTACATCAACGAGTGGCGTGACCGTGCTCCCTGGCGAGTCGACGCCCAGGTCGAGCAGGACCTCGTCATCAGTCGCGCTCTCGTCGCGATGTATTCGGTACCCGAGATCGCGCAGCGGATCGCGTTCCGCGGTGGAACGGCGATCTACAAGCTCCATGTTCAGCCTGCGGCCCGCTATTCTGAGGACATCGACCTCGTTCAGATTCGGGCGGAGCCCATCGGCGAGACCCTCGACCTCGTGCGCGCTGCTCTCGATCCCTGGCTCGGCACGCCGCAGCGAAAGCTTAAAGAGGGGCGCGTCACCATCGTGTATCGATTCGAGTCGGAGGACTCGCCACCGCTGAGAATGAGACTGAAAATCGAGATCAACTCTCGCGAGCACTTCACAGAGCTCGGCCACGCAACGGTCCCGTTCTCGGTCGAGGGTCGATGGTTCTCTGGCTCAGTCGACGTCACGACGTTCGCGATCAACGAGCTGCTCGGCACAAAGCTTCGTGCGCTCTACCAGCGCAAGAAGGGCCGAGACCTCTTCGATCTGGCTCTTGCTCTGCCTCGCGAGGACGTCGATCCACGACTAATACTGAGGTGTTTCGACCGGTATATGGCCGAAGGAGGACACGCGGTCACCCGCGCGCAGTTTGAGGCGAACCTCCATCAGAAATCGAACGACGCCGATTTCCGGGACGACATGGAAGCCCTGCTCGCGCCAGCGGTCCCGTGGGACTTCGACGATGCAATGCGCTCAGTGCTCGACGAGATCGTGGCGAGACTCCCCGGCGACCCTTGGAAGGGTGAAGGGGCGTGACGCAGGCGCGCGCACGGCGCAGCTCCCGCAGACGATTGCGTCGTCCCTGCCAACCGTGATGCTAAGTTGCTGCAACACGGAATGCCTCCAGCGACTGCTCTACGGATCTTGCCTGCCCAGCGCGTGCTCCGCGCCGAGCGGAGCGGTAGTTCCATGCCGCTTTTGATCGAGACGGAAGCCGGGCGGTACATGACGAAGCTGCGCGGCGCGGCCCAGGGCACCGCACCGTTGATCGCGGAGATCATCGTGGCCGAGTTGGCCGAAGCGCTGGGGCTGTCTGTGCCGGAGCGCACTTTGGTGCAGCTCGACGCGGGCACGCCATCGGACGATCGCAACGACGAGGTCGCCGACCTGCGCCACGCCAGCGTGGGGCTCAACTTGGGTTTCGCATACCTAGAGGGGGCGCGGGAGCTGCGTCGGGATCGGCGTGGTTTGATCGACGAGGCAAGCGCGGTGCGCATCTTGTGGCTGGATTGGCTAGTGGCCAACGTGGACCGCACCTGGGCCAACCCGAACATCTTGATCCACGCTGGCGCGCCGCAATTGATCGACCACGGCGCGGCGCTGCACTTTCAGTACGGCTGGTCCGAGCTGACCGAAGAGTCGCCAACGGAAAACCATTTCGATGTGACGACGCACCTTTTCGTGGAGCTCGCGCCGCGCGCGGTAGAAGCGCATGACGCGCTGGCCGCCAAGCTTTCGCGCGCCATCATCGACGCCGCGGTCGCCGCAGTTTCTTCGGACTTCCTCGAGTCCGCCGGCGCGGCACTGCGGCCGAGCCCCGACGCCCAGCGCCACCGCATGCACTTCGCCGCGTTCTTGTGGAAGCGCCTCAAAGCGCCTCCGGCGTGGGACTAGCCACACTGCTTCGGTATCGCGGCCGAGCCCTGACGCCCAACGCCACCGCATGCGCGCGGCAGAACGCTGCTACGGGCAGCTCTTGCCGTTGATCACCGAAAAACGGATCACGTAGCCCTTCTTGTTCGTCAGCGTGTTGATGCCGCCAACGAGCAGGCCGCCGTCGCAGCCCGGCGTCCAGGAGGCGTCGTTCAGGTACACGTTGCCGTCGGCGTTGTAGGGCGGCAGGCCGAAATTCGGGATCGACACGTCCGTGAAGTCGGACGCAGCCATCAGATCATGGCGGAATTCGAAGACGCGACCAGTGAGCGGGTTGCCGAGCGCACGGCCGAATAGCAGCGCGCGGTTGCCGTCGGAGGAGAACTCGACGTCGAAGATGCCCTGGAGTTGGGGACTACTCGAACCGGTGGTCCATAGACCTTGCTGGTAGCGATAGGCGCGATAACTCGAGCTACCCACGAGCAGCGCGTAGTCGCGTTGGGGTCGCGCCGAGATGCGGGAGACATTGCCCGAGTTGCCGGTGTAGTCCTGGAAGAAGCCGCCGCTGTCGAGATGGAACAGCGTGGCGCCGTTGAGCCCACACACCACGGCAACGGCAGTGCCGTTGAAAGCGTCTGTGGCCCAAGCCAAGTCTTGGCAACCGGCGGACGTCGGCTTGGCTTTCACGTTGGTGCGACCGGCTGCGATGGTGAAGTCCCACAGGTAGGCGATGTAGCCAGAACCGCTGCTCGGCTTTGAAGCCAATAGCTTGCCGTTGCCGCCGGCCGCGACGTCCAAAGCTTCGTAGCTGCCGCCCGCGAATTTTTCAGCGCTCAGCTCCGTGAGCTGCGACGTCATCTCATTCCAGACGTACAGCCGGCCTTCGTTCAAGCTGTTGTGGCGACCCAGCAGCACGGCTTTGTCATTGTCGACCCAGACCACATCGCGCCACGAGACGCCGCTGCCCGCCGACGCGATCTGCGTCAACGCGCCGGCGCTGTAGCGAAACACGGTGTCGGACCAGTTGAGCACGAGCGCCGAGCTGCCCGACGGGTGGTAAGCAACCGCCGGCGGGTTCGTGATGCCGAACGCGGGCACGGCGGGGGAGTTGTACACGCCCATCCCCCCGCCGCCCGCGGAGCCGCCGGTTTCCCCCCCCCCCCCCCCCCCGCCCCCCGGCGCGCCCCCCCCGCCCCCCCG
>CALMUT010000061.1 GCA_937872925.1 uncultured Myxococcales bacterium
GGCAATTTCGGCGGGACAAGCGGCAGCGGCGGGACGAGCGGCAGCGGCGGCGTCGGCGCGGCTGCAGGCGCAAGCGGTTCGGGTGGCAGCGGCGCCGCAGCGGGCGCGTCCGGCGGCGGCGGCACGGCGGGGTCCGGCGGCGGTGGCACAGCGGACCACATCCTAATCAGCGAAGTAGGCATCGAACCCGGCGGCGCGGAGTTCGTCGAGATCTACAACCCCACGAGCGCTGCCGTCGACTTGAGCAATTACTACCTCGCCGATAACTCGAACTACTACAAGATGACCAGCGGCCCCTGGAACCCGATCACCAGCAACCCCGGGACGGATTGGCTGGTGCAGTTCCCATCTGGAACGCAGATCGCTCCGGGCGCAGTGCTGACGGTGGCGGGCGAACCCGCTTCGGGCAGCGACGGTTACGAGAAACTGTTCAGTGGTTGCCCCAGCTTCACCATGAATAACACCGCGACGCCCCTCGCTTGCGGCGGCGGCTCTGTGCCCGCGATGGTGAACCCCACCAACGGTGGCGCCGGTGACGCCAAGGGTGGCTTCATCAGCAATAGCCGCGAGATGGTGGTGCTGTTTACCTGGGACGGTTCCGCAGCGACCGTCAAAGATGTCGACTACGTCACCTGGGGCGCGACCTTCGAAGCCGGCACCCGCGCCGACAAGACTGGCCAAACTGGCTACGTGGCGGACACCGATCCCAATCTGCAAAAGTCCGCCGATCAAGGCACGCCGGTATCGGGCACCCCGTGGTCCATCCAGCGATGCCAACTCGAGCCCGGCGAGAAATCCGCCGGAGGGAACGGCATGACCGGCCACGACGAGACCAGCGAGGACATGAAAGCTTCGTTCCAAGCTGGAACTCCGTCACCGGGAACGAAGAACAGCTGCCTCCCCTAAGGGAGAGCGGGTTCAGAGTCAGTGCGTCAGCGCCGAGCTACCCATGTGTAGCTCGACGCTGTCGTCCGCAGCGCGGCGTAGCGCTATCACGTCGCTGGCGCCCCGGGCGCTAGCTAGTACGGAGCTCGAAGTGGTGACAATCCACTGCACGTTGGGTAACGCTGCAGAGAGCGCACTCAGCGCCGCCCCCGCAACGGACGCCTCCAGTCCCGCATCGACTTCGTCAATCAGAACGGTGCCTTCGGAAAGGGTCGGGTCCGCGCCCGGATACGCTGCCCAAAGCGTTCGCACGGACAGCGCCGCAAACCCGACGAGATGGCGACACGCCGTCGGCAAGGCCTCGAAGCGGCGCGCCCGCGCGGTCCCGAACGAAAACATGGGCTCCAGACTTTGGGCGTCCAGCCCCAAGTAGCCGAACTCGGTTGCTGCCAGCGCCGCCGATACACTCCGCCGCATCGCCGTGCCCAGAAGTGCAAGGCCGCGCCCCCGGTCGCCACCGCCCTGGGCCAGCGCCGCGGCAATATCCGCATAGGCAAGGGCCTGCTTGATATCCCGGGTCAGATCCGAGCGCGTTGCGTCGTCGAAGTTGGCAGCGCTCCGCACATCGTAGCGCCCCACGCTGCGCGCGGGCGCCTGCAGGTGCAGCGGAGTGCGAGAGAACCACCGTGTCGCGGGAAACGACAGCAACGCGAAGCCGCCGTCCCGGGCACGCTTGTCGAAATGGGCTTGCTCTCGGCGGCGCAGTACCTCGACGGCATCGTCATCGAATCCGCGTGCCAGGGTCGTCGGTGTGGCAATGCGCAGCGGGTGCGGTCGCTCAGGATCGTCTGCGCCGAGCGTCCAATCACATACCGCGAAGGGCGCCGCGTCTGCCTCTGCGCTACTGGCCAGCCCGCTGGCCACGACGGCGTGACCGGGGCGCGTCGAAGCAATCGCAGAGAGCAGCGTTGTCTTGCCGACGCCGCCGCTTCCGACGATAACGGTGACCGCGCTGGGAGCCCCGGATCCGTCGTGGAAAGGGAAAACCTCGTCCCGAAAAGGACCGACCCCGGAAAGGCGCGCCTGCAGCAGCCGCATACGGACGATTGTGGCACAATCGCCTGCGCCAATGCAGCTACGAACCGAAGTCGAGATCGACGCACCGGCCGCCAGGGTTTGGGATGTGCTGACGGATTTCCCAGCGTACGAGCAATGGAATCCATTCATTGCCCGTGCGCTGGGCAAGCTTGCCGAAGGACAACGCTTGGACCTGCTGCTAGCGCTGCCGGATGGGTCGGAGCACCGGGTCCGACCCACGGTCACCCGGGTTGAACCCGAGCGCGAGCTTCGCTGGGTGGGGCGGCTGTGGATCCCGGGACTTCTGGAAGGCGAGCACTTTTTCCACCTTGAAGCTCTCGATGGAAGCCGCACGCGTCTGCGTCACTCCGAGGACTTTCGCGGCATGCTCGTGCGCCTCTTGGGGCGCACCCTGACACAGACCGGACGAGCATTCGTAGGCATGAATCACGCACTCAAGACCCGTGTCGAGGACAGCAGCCGCGCGGGCTAGTGCGGTGGGGCTAGTAGCGCGGCGACTGACGGCGACCCGAGGCGCGCAGGGCTTCCACGACTTCCTTGCGCTTGCCCAAACACGGAAAACAGTCGTCGCGTTTCTTGTCGCCGCAGCCGGACTTACGTGTGAGCCGCGACAGCGGATACAGACTGCGTCGATCACCCACTTCGCTGGCCTTCTGCACGAGCTGCAAAGCCGGTTCGCATTCCTCGACGGCTCGGAGATCGAGCGCCATGTTGAGTGCCGGCGAAGCTTTGGCGCGCACCTCCTTGGAGTAGACCAAGGATTCAGCAAGCTCGGTGATCGGCGTGCGGTTGCGTGGCTTCGTCCACGACTCGTAGATCAAATCCGGTCCCACTGGTCCCGCAAGCGCTGCCATCACCCGCAAGGCCGCGAATCCGGAATCACCTTCACTCACCGCCTCGCGCAGCAGCTTGACGTCGTCCGTGGAGGGCTCCTTGCCCGCCAGGGCCTTCTCAAGCTTCGCAAGCCCCGAACGCCGCTCTGCGCGCTTGGCTTCGGCGAGGGTGAGGGTCTCCGTCGCGCTGCGGTCTCCCACCGCCTTGGCCTCGATCTGTGCGATAGCTGCGGGGTCGAAGCTGTCTGCCCCCACCGTCGCAGGAGCGACAACCGACGCGGTCGGCACCGGCTCCGTGGGCGCCGCGACCGTTGCACTCGGCACTGGCTGCGGCGCTATCTCCGAGTTCCCACCGCGGGCGATGAGTGCCGTGACGGTACTCGAAAGTAGCATCACGAGCGCCGCGACCACGACCAGCGCGCCCAAAAATACTCCCCAGAGGGGCGCCGAACTTGAGCCAAGCAGAGCGCGCTGTTTCAGCAGCACAGGCAGTGGCACGGGCTCTGAGCTCGAGAGCTGGAGCTGTGAATGCCGCTGCGACGGCGCGGACGCCTGCCCGGTCGCGGCGGCCGCGGACGCCTCTCCGGTGAAGTGGATCGGGGGCGCTTGAATTTCGTGAAGCTCCCGCGTCCCGGAAGTTTCCGCAGGGGCGCCGACGCTGGGCGGCAGTGGGCGTTCCGGCTCCGGCTCCGGCGGGGGATAGTACTCGGGCAGAACATGCCCCGGGCGCTCGCGTGTCGCTTCGAGGCTCTCGAGCTCCACAGACGGATCCGTCGTGAGGGATGACGTGCTGACGAAATCCGACACCGAATGAATTGACTCCAAGCTATCGTAGGGCTTGCGCGGCGCAACCAGGGGCGAGATTTCCGTGGACTCTTCCCGACGCGAAGGGGGCGGCGGGGGCGGCGCACCGTAGTCCGGTGGCGGCGCCGCTGGAGCCGACGCGCCGTAGTCATCGCTCAGCGCGGCATGATGTTGCGGAGCCGTCTGGGTCGCCGTGTCCTTTTCGACAACGTAGGGCTCAGCGGCCGCATACCCGGAGTCATAGCTCGGGAGCGGAGGAGGCGGCGCGGAGCGGCTACTGGGCGGAGGCGGAGGGGGCGCAGACCGCTGGCGCGCCGACGGCGGCGGCGGCGGAGGGGCCGACGGGTAGCGCGCCGGAGGGGGCGCGGAGCGTGGCAGCGGAGAGGATACGGGTTCCGCGCGATGGGTGAGTCCGGCGGAAGGCGGCGCTGCCTGCATGGAGGGTCCGCTCGAGGCGACCGTGGGAGCTTCGCGCACGGGGGTGGGCGCCCCAGCGCCCGGTGGCGCGATGCCGATCACAGTCTTGCGACGAGGGATGGGAACACCGAGGTCAGAAAAGCGCTGCGACGGATGGGGCGAGGTCAGTTCCTTTGAGTCCACGGAGGGGTCGAGCACGGTGTCTTCCGGCACGACTGAGGGCACAGTTTCCCAGCCGGCGTCGACCCGGGACGGCCGCACGGACGGGTGCCGGTTGTCGTCGTCGCCACTCATCTAGCTGGCCACAGACTAGCATTCACTCCAGGGAAATCGGACATTTACGGAGACCCGGGCGAAGGCTATGGGCCATACAGTCGCCATGTCCCGCCCAATTGCCGTGATCATCAATCCGAACGCCGGTCGACACCGACCGGCCGCGGACGCCCGGCGACTGGCGGCCATTTTGGGCTGGCAGGGCCGGGTCTTCGAGACGGAGTCCGAGCACGCGGTGGGTCCCGCGGTGGACGAAGCGCTTGCGGCGGGCGCGCAAGTCATTGCTATCAGCGGGGGTGACGGGACGCTCGGCGGCGTCCTCAATGCACTCTTGCAGCGCGTTGGGCCCGACGCGCTCCCGCTCCTGACGCCCACCAACAGCGGGACCATCGACTTCGTCGCGCGCAAGGTTCAGATCAAGGGCGACGTCGAGGACATCGTCGCGCGCCTAGCGGCCGCCTTTCGATCAGGCACGCGACCGGTTCGCGTAGAGGTCGACAGCTTGCAGCTGACGGGGCATATCCGCGCTCCTGGAATGCCCGAGACTCCTTTTTCGCAGGTGGGGTTTGCGCTGGCAGCCGGAGGGATAGGGCAGCGGTTTTTTTCGAAGTACTACGAAGAGCCCGTACTGGGCGCGCGGGCCATCGTGCAAGTCGTCGCCCAAGCCGTCGGGTCCTACGCGTTGGATCGCGCCGGCGCCCCGGTGCCCGAACGATACCGCGCCTATGGTCGCGCCGTTTTTCGCCCGACGTTGGCGGAGGTGAGCATTGATGGACAGCGGGTTCCCGGAAACGCCCATGGCGCCATTCACGCGGGAGCGTTCGACGTCTCGCTGGGAGGCGTGTTTCGCGTCTTTCCAATGGCGGCCGAAAAGGGCGCCATCCACTTCCAAGCTGGCGCGATCATTCCAGGCGAGATGATCCGCGCGCTGCCGGCTCTCGTTCGCGGAAGCAAGATCCCCAGCGAACGGTTGGTGGAGAAAAAGGGCTACGAAATGCGCGTGGTTCCTTGCAGCGACGAAATGCTTTCCCTGATCTTGGACGGGGAGCCCATCGACTACGTGAGCGAGCTACAGGTCGTACCGGGACCCGCCGTCGGGATTGTGCGCGTCTGACTCGCCCTAAGTCTTCCCTTCTGGATTGCGGGCCGCAGCCACGTCCCGCATGATCGGACGATGTTTGGGCAGGGCGCAGGGGCGAGACTTGGGTTCCGGGCCGCAGCACGAGTGGTGGGCGGATTCTGTTTGTGCGTGGTGACCGCGACGAGCTCTTGCGCGGAGTCTCACGAAGAAAGCACCGCGGACAACTCCAACGGCGGCGGTGCCAATTCCGGCAGCGGGGGCAGTGCTGGCGCGGGCGGCAACCCTTGGCCGGACGGCGGCGGAGCACTGGGCGGCAGCGGAGGCAGTGGCGCTAGCGCCGGACAAGGCGGCACCGCTTCGGGAGGGTCGGCCGGCGCAGGCGGCAGTGGCGGAGGCTGTGTACCCAGTTGTGCAGGCAAGCAGTGCGGTTCCGATGGCTGCGGCAGCTCCTGTGCACCGGGATGCTCGGCAAATGAGACGTGCAATGGCAGCGGCCAATGCCAGGCCACGTGCAGCCCGACCTGGTACACGGCGCTAGCCGGCGCGACGGTCAACGGTGCGGTGCTGAGCGGCCAGAACCTCTACGCCGTTGGCAGCAAGACCGCCGGTGGATGGGTCGGACGCGTGGACGTATGCGCGGGCGCCCTAGCGAAGGAGTCGAGCGTCAGTCCGGCGGGCAGCCAATCGAGTAGCCTTTCCAAGGGCATATTCGCCGGCGGCTCGCTCTATGTCGTGGGCTCCGTCGTCACTTCGGCGGATCCGCGGAACGGTCTGTACGCCAAACTCAACCCGACCTCCCTCGCTGCGAGTTTTGTCAGCCCGCTCTACGGCAGCACCGGTGAAGACGAAGTCAACGCGGTTGCCGCTGCGACTTCCGGCTCCCTGTGGATGTCAGGGCGCTCCAACTCCCCCACTGGCCCGGGCTGGGGCATCAAAGGCTCGACAAGTGGACTGGCGTGCGGCTTCCCCCTCGGCACCGGCGCCGGCAGTTCCTTCGCGGCAGCGTCAAGCGGCAACACCATCTATGTCGCACGCACCAATGCAGGCCAGCTGTACGTCGATCAGTTCGCGGACGCGAGCTGCCTCAACACGGGGCCGTGCCCATGCACCCCAACCGCGACCAGCCCGGCGATCGCCCTGGGCACCGAAAACACCGAAGCGCGTGCGATGTTGCAGCACGCTGGTGCGGTCTACGTCGCCGGTTTCACTTACGACACCGGAACGCTGCCGAACTCCAAAGCGTTCGTGATCCGGCTGAACACCGCGGGGCAAATCCTGGGACGCTACAACTTCGATCCGACCACCCAGTTCGACGGGTTCGTCACCCTAGCAACGGACGGCACCACGCTTTACGCGGGCGGCGGGCAGGGCTGGGACCAGTCCGCCACCTTTGCCTCCTCGACGGGCATGCTCCACGCCCTTCCGGTGGGATTCGGCATGAATGCCGTTGCCACGTGGACGCGCAGTTTCGCAACCCTCGACGTGGTGGGCGGCGTCGCAGCCGAGTCCGGTTCCGGTGATGGACTGTACGCAGCAGGCCTGGCCGCCGGCGGCGGTTTCGCCTTGCGCTGCACCAAGAACAACCTATGTCCCAAGTAGCCCACACCCTCTAGGGGGCATCACACTTCCGATTCGGGACGCGGTGATCGCTCGGGCCCGTGAATGCATTCGGCAAGGTCGGACGGGAGCCGAACCGGTCGGTGCGCCTCGCCAACACAGGCGAGCAGCGTGCTGCCCTCCACGAGCAGCGCCGCGTCCGACGCTCGGCAGACGCGATAGCTGAACTCGAGAGTGACCCGCGTCAACCTGGAAACCCACGTTTCTACAACCAGGAGTTGATCGAATCGTGCGGGCTTACGATAGCGCAGCTTGGCATCCACGACCGGGAAGTGCAGCCCCCGGGCGGCCCAGCCGTCGGCTTCCACGCCGCGCCGGCGCAGGTATTCTACGCGTCCAGCCTCGAAGTAGGACAGGTAGACCGCGTGGTGCACGATTCCCATTAGATCCGTGTCGCCAAAACGGACTCGGACCCGGTAGCGCGTGATTTCTCCCGATGGCATTTTCGCCGGGCACCTATATCACCGACTCGCCGCAGGATCCTCCTTGCGCCAACGCCGATCCGGGGGCAGAACGCGCCCATCATGTCCACGGAGCCGCCGCCCCCGCCACCGGTACCCAAAACGTACAAGATCGTCGTCGGCATCGACTATTCAGATCTGGCCGGTGCCGCCATGGAAGCCGCCATGGTTCTCGCCCTGGAACGCGACGGCATGATCTACGCGCTGGCGGTGGCAGAAGACGCCATTCCGAGCCCCGCCGAGGTGGTGGCAGAGGCACGTCAGCAGTTTCAGGATCAGGCGCAAGCCACTCTCGAGGGCTACATCTCCAAGCAGATCCAAGCCTTCGAAACCCAGGGCTTCAAACTCAACCAAAAGCGCGTCGCAGCGGCTGTCGACTTTGGCAAGCCCGCGAAAGCCATCGTTGAACTTGCGAGGGAAGTCGACGCGGATCTAATCATCGTGGGGACTCACGGACGCAAGGGCATTTCACGCCTGGTGCTTGGGTCCGTCGCTGAAGAAACCGTAAAGCGAGCCCCATGCCCTGTGCTCGTCATGCGTCCGAAGGCACATTCGAAAGACTGAAGCGCGCCGCCTCTTTGGCGCGCAGCGTTGCTTCCCGGTTTGGCGGGTCCTTGCCGAGCCAATGCACCATCTCGTCCGCTTCCCACGTATACGGCGCACCGTCCAGCAGCACTCTCCCGTCGGCCAGCGCAACGGTGAGCGCACCAAGCGGCACACCGGCCAAGTCGCGCAACAACGCTTCAAAGCGCCCCTGCCGTGCGGCATCGGCGAAGACGAAGCGGTGCCGCCCGGCGTAGGCGGTATGTAGCCAAGCGGGCCGGAACGCGAGCCCAGCAAGGCCGAGACGTTCCGCGGTGCGTGCAAGCAACTGTCCGGCCTCCTGTGCAAGCCCCAAACCGGGTTCTTCCTGCCCTGGAAGTCTAGGCCGCGTGTTCGAGAACTTCCCGCGGGGATGCCGCAGGGTCAACCAGTGCACGTACAGGAAGGTGTCGTCCAGGATCTGCTTTTTCTCCAGCACCGTCTCGAACAATAGGTGCTCTTGTCCGCTGCTGGACGCAAAGAGCCGCATGCGGTCGCCGCGACTCTCGCTATCGACAACGACCCGAAATGAACCATAGCCGAGGCGGCGCAAGTGGCTGAGGATCCCGTAGCGGGCGAGAGCGAATTCCAGACCGGACGCGGTATAGAAGCCGAGCAACTTTGGCTCGCGCATGCCCCGCCCTCCTAGGTCAGACAGGATATCGTCTTCGGTCAATGCGAGTGCCGAACCAAGGTCTTCACCGCGAAGTCCCTGGCCGATGTGGGCGAAAGAGAGCGCGAGGGGGTCAACATCTGCTTCGATCGCAACGGGCTCTCCCCGCGCCAGCACGAGCGCCGTGCCCGCAAGTACCTTCCAAGCATCTTTGCTGTAGCCTCCGCCGGGCAGCCAGACCTGGGGTCCCCCGTCGAGCGCTCGCCGGACCAGGTCGTCGCGCTGCTGCACACCGCGGAGCGACATCGAAATGCCACCAAGGCGGTCGACCTCGAGCACGTCACCACCGGCGATGACAAACGCCAGCCCTGAGGGCGGCATGCGCGACAGAAGTTGCGAAAGAGAGGCCAAATAAGTGGAGTCATCGCATTGCGGCGGCAACACGGTTTCATCAATTCCAGGCAGTGGCCCCCAGTCCGTGCCGGAGAGCGACCCCACCCACACCGACGGATCCTGGGGGAAACACTCGGCGGTTCCATCGGGAGGATGCGCGTCCAGATCCAAGATGGCCACCCGCTTGTCGAAGCCCTCCGCGCGCAACGCAGCGATGGCAACGGCCAAGTCGTTCACTGCGCAGAAGCCGCCGCCTCGGCTCGGGCCCGCGTGGTGAAACCCACCGAGTAGATTCAGGGCTGGGCCGCGCAGTTCCAAGCTAGAACGCGCCGCTTCCAGAGTTGCGCCGCACGCGAAACGCAACGTGTCGAGCACTTCGCCGACGACCACATCTGAAGCATCCACCGCGAAGATGCGGCCCAGGGTCTCCGCGTCGTGGATTTCTTCTAGCCACCCAAGGGTATGCACGCGGCACAGGTCCTCAAACCGGATCCGGGTCGGGCGCCGCACGTCTTTGGGCTCAATCACACCCAGGGCGTGCAGATACGCCACCACCAGATCCGCTCGTCGCGGCTCGATCCCCGTCAGGGCTTCGATGGAAGCCAGGGGCAGGCGGTACGTTTCATCCAGCCACAGGGACAGGGTCTGCCCGTGGGCCAACCGTCCGAGACGTCGACCCCATCGCCCGAGTGCGCGACTCAGGTTCACGTCTGCGTCGAGTCGTCCGGAACGGTCAGCACGGGCACTGGGCTGAGCCGAACCAACTTCTCCGCCACACTTCCGAGCAGGAAGTGGCGCACGCCCGTGCGACCGTGGGTGCCCATCACAATCAGGTCGGTGCCGGATTTCTTGGCGGTCTCCAAGATCGTCGAGGCAGGCTCCCCGGACTCCAAGTGATGCGCGACGCTCATTCCTGGAGGCACCTGGGTTTTCCCGAGGAAGTCGGTCATATCCGCTTCGGCATTCTCGCGAATCAAATCCGCTAGGGATTTGGGCGCGGTGCCGGGCTTGCCCACGACCATCGTCTCCGGCACGTAGGCAGGGCGGTCCCAGATGTGCACGACGTCTACCGTAGCGCCTAGCTTATCCGCTAGGAAGATCGCGTACGACAGCGCGTGGCGACAACGGTCCGAGTAGTCGACAGGAACCAGAATGCGTTGGACGGCCATGGCGAAACCAAAAAAGTAGAGGTTGAAATCACAATGCGCGACCGAGGGCGAGGCCGGCAACCATTGCTACTAGCCCCGCAGCGCTTTGACCTAGCACGTCTAGAGCCGCGACTCCTAACCGACCGTCAGCCAAGAGCGCCTCGGCTTCGAAGATGAAAGTAGAAAATGTGGTGAAGGCGCCCATGAATCCGCCCAAGGCCACCAGCTTGACGGTGGGGGACACAGAAACCCGCCCGTCGAGGGCAGCAAACGCCGCGCCAAAAATCAGGCAGCCGAGCACGTTCACGACTGCGGTTCCCCAGGGAAACGCCGCACCGGCCGCGCGCTGTATCACCCCAGATATCCAAACGCGCAGCAGTGTGCCCAACGCCCCGGCTGCTGCAACCCAAATCCACTTACTCATGGCTCCTGCCTCGATTCCGCGGACAACCTCGCATCGCCGAGAGAGTGACGCCAGAATCTGGCGCAAAATCTCCCCCGTCCGCCCCGCGGCCTGGCAGCCCCCTGCCGCGCAAGTGCTGGAAACTAGTGGCCCCCGCTGCCTCGCGAGCATTGGCAGGCTTCTTCGAGTAGAGTCTTTCGGTTGTGAGCGGAAGCGACAAGCTGGACGGCGAAGAGACGATGTCGGTGGAGCGTGCGGCCCCGGTGCTCGAGGCCATACGTCAACTGAGCAAACCCTTCGCGTTGGAGCAGGTTCAGGGACCGGGGTCCCCCCAGAAATTCGAACTGCGCCTTCCCGAGGTCATCATCGGCCGTTCGTCCCAGGCACATGTGTCCTTGGACTCCAGCGCCTTGTCCAGAAAGCACGTAGCGCTCACCCGCAAGGGGCTCGAGTACGTGTGCAGTGATCTGGGCAGCAAGAACGGCTTTTATGTCAACGGCGTACGGGCGCACTCAGCGGTGCTGCGTGACGGAGATACCCTGCAACTGGGCGACGTCGTCTTTCTTTATCGTGAAGGAGATCGATGAACACCTTGGTGCGGTTTTGGGGCACCCGCGGCTCCATCCCCACACCAGGCAACCGCACGCGGCGATATGGCGGCAATACGTCTTGCGTCAGCATCACCGTGGGTAGTGCCCTCTTCATTTGCGACGGTGGCACCGGACTGCGCGAGCTCGGTGTCTCCTTGGCTGAAGAGCACGGCGAGCAAGCGCTGGAAGCCCATCTCTTCTTCAGCCACACACACTGGGACCATATTCAAGGCTTCCCGTTCTTCATGCCGGCGTATTCGGAGCGCAACAAGCTCTACGTATACGATGCGACCCGCGAAGACGACCGCGTTCGCCAACTCCTGCTGGGGCAAATGAGCAGCGATTACTTTCCGGTCACATTTCGTGACCTTGGCTCCAAGATCACCTCGCGCAACCTCGAAGTCGGGCACACCCTGATCGATGGCGTCAGCATCGGACACCGCGAACAGGTGCATCCCGGCAAGAGCTTCGCCTATTCCTTTGAAGCCGGGGGCAAGAAGGTCGTGTACGCCACGGACAGCGAGCTAGACCTTTCGATCCAGAACCGCGATGAGAGCGACCGCGACGCCAGTGCGCTACGACAGCTACCAGCGGACCTGCTGCGGTTCATGGAAGGTGCCGATCTGTTGATTGCCGACGGCCAGTATACCGACGCAGAATACCCCGAGAAGCGCGGCTGGGGTCACGCACGCGCCAACACCGTTGTGGACCTTGCAGTGCAAGCGGGCGTGAAGCAGTGCGCGATCTTCCACCATGATCCCATGCACTCTGACGAGCGCGTGGAACAGATCGTCGCTGAAGGACAAGCCCGAGCAGCAGCTCACGGTTCGGCAGTTCAAGTCTTTGCCGCGCGGGAGGGCATCGAACTCAGGGTTTGAAGTCTGCGCGCTCTTCCAGCTCGTGGATGGTCTTCGGCCAATCGCCCCCTAAGAGCTTGGACAGCCCGCGGTCGGCCAGCAGCTTGCCGTCGGTTTGGCAGCGCGGGCAGTAGTTGAGTTCGTTGTCCGCAAAACGCACCCGCTGGACTTTAGTGTTGCAGCGGCGGCACGGCTTGCCGAATCGCCCATGCACGGCCATATCCTCATGGAAGGCAGTGACCTTATCCGGAAACCCGTCCCCGACCTGCTGGCGGAGTCGCTCGGTCCACTCCCGCAGAGTCGTTTTCGTCGACTTGTGCAGGCGCGAAAGCTCCGCCTGGTTCATCGACTGGGTGCGTTTGGTCGGCGAAAGTCCTGCGCTCCACAGGATCTCATCCGAATAGGCGTTGCCCACACCGCTCACGATGCGCGGGTCCGTCAGGGCTCGCTTCAGGGTGCGGTTCTCACGGGTCAGCGCTTTAGCGAAGGCCGCGCTGGTGACCGCAAGTGGCTCGACGCCACCACGCTCGAAGCTTGAAAGCTGCGCTTCGCCTCGGATGACGAACAAGCTTGCTCGCTTCTTGCTGCTCGCTTCGGTCAGCAGCAGGCTACTGGTCTCGAAGTCGAAGGCAAGCAGTCCTACCTTTCTCGGTACGATTGCGCCGAGTTCCTTTTGACGCAGGCGCCCGGAGATCATCAAGTGGATCACCAAGAAGAGCTCGTCTGAGAGCGAGAGTACGATGCGCTTGCCCAAGCGTCGGGCACCCACTAACAGCTTGCCGTGGGTCTCGGTCAGAAGTGGCGACACCGACCGGAGCACAAAGGGGCTGCTCAGCCGGACCCGGCTCAGCGTCTGCCCGCCAAAGAGCGCCGTGATGCGCTCGCAGTACACCTCAACATCGGGCAGTTCAGGCATCAGCCACCGCAGCGCTGCGTCGCGAGGGCAACGGCTTCGGCGATCGCCACCTCGTCCTTGCCCCCACGAGCTGTCACATCCGGGCGGGCGGGTGTTTCGAAGACCGCGTCCGCCCCGGGTACCCCCTGCGCGCGGCCTTCGCGCACAGCGCGATAAAGCCCTTTGGAATCTCGCGCCTCCACCTCGTCTTGGGGCACGTCCACAAATACTTCCAAGAACGCGGGCGCGCACTGCTTGGCCCGCTCCCGAAACGCTGCACGAGACGCCGTGGCCGGCACCAACACGCACAAGCCCTGACGCGCAAGCAGTGCGGCAAGTTCACCGAGGGTTTCGTAGAACGCGTCGCGCGCGGCCGCGTCGTAGCCCGGCGGCGGGCGCAACGCGGCGCGCACTTCGTCGCCGTCCAGCATGCACGCTGGCACTTTACTTGTCTGCAGCAGTCGCAGCGCCGCACGGGCGAAGGTCGACTTGCCAGCAGAGGGTTTGCCGGTGATCCAGAGCACGACGCCGCTCATGCAAACACCTCGTCGGCCATTTTTGGGTCGAAACGCTCGCTGGATAGCACGCGCTCGATCAGCAAGAGCATGCGATCCCGTGCCGCCGCACTCAGCGCTGGGTACCAAACTGGATTGCAGATCACCAGCCCCCGCCAAGCGAAGAACGGCGCGCACACGGACAACAGCGCTTCGTCCCCAGTCAGCTGCGAGTACAGATCGAAGAAACGGTGGAACAAGACGCGAAACGCGCCTTGCCAAGCCTCGGGGTGTTCCACGGCGAAAAACACATAGTTGATCGACAGGCACGTCACGTCGTCCGCAGGGTCCCCCATGGACCCGCGACTGCTATCGAGCAGCGCCAAGTCATGGGCGTCGCTGAAAAGGATGTTGAAGGGGTGGAAGTCGCCGTGGCTGCGAGCCAGCCGGGCGTGTTTGCCTTTGAGTTTCCAGCGCCAATCGTCGCAAAGGGACTCGATGCGCTGCATGCGCTCGGGAGGTGCGCCATCTACGCTTGGATCGTAGGCGTCGATCAATCCGAAGATCCCCTCGCCACTTCCGACCAGATCTCGAATCGAGCGCGTGTAGCGCAGAGGATTGTCGATCTTTTCGGAATGGATTTCCGCCAATGCGCGAGCAAGGGCCTCGGCATGGTTCAGATCGTCGGGCCCCAAAGCTCCGCGTTGGGCAATGCGACGCAGTTCGTCGGCGTACACATGACCCGGCGCGTACCCCGTGACCAAGTAGAAGTCACCGGCGTCAGCCAGGGAGACGAGGGATGCACCGTCCCTGCTCATTGCGCCAACATCAAGCGCTGGCACATGGTGCGGGATCTGTGCGAAACGGTCGAAGGCGAGCAGCATGTCGGCTGCGCGGTCTGCGCGCCGATCGTGCCCGAACGCATCCGGCTTCGCCGTATGGAACACCAGCGTCTCTTGGCTGCCATCGCGAAGCTCGATCTCGAGTCGTAGCGGGATCCCGTATCCGGTACCCTTGAGGGTCGCGGAATCTCGCTCCACGGCGTCGTCGATGCCAAAGGGCCGCACAGAGACGAGCCGCGCCCCCGGCCGGATCTTGGCCACCGCCGCACTCAGCGCCGGAGTCAGATCGCCCGTGAACTCATGCGCCACGTCCGGAAAGGTGGCAACGCCGCCCCAAGGACGCAAGGAATTGATTGCCCCAGTCGCTGGCGTCGGGGTCGTGGGCGCGACGGGCAACGCCGGCAGTTCCTGCCCTAGGCCACTCGTCGTTCGCTTGCCGGAACTTCAGTTTCACGCGCGACCTCTTGCGCTGGGTCCGACGCGACCCCGGTCTGGCTCAGCCGCAGCTCGGCGTCGTACATCGCCGTGAGTTGCTCCAGGGCGGGGGTCGTGCGGTCGCTCTGCACAACGACGCGACCCAATTCCCACAAGGAAATCAGCAGGGCACCGCGGGCGAGGGTGCGTTCGCGGCCGCACGCATCATTGACGACAAGCACGCAGAATCGCACCTGTCTGGGAAACTGGCCCGCATCGATGCAGCGGCTCACGCGTTCTGCGAAGCCACCCGGGTCGTCTCCAGGCCCTTCGGCACAGACGTAGATGCTCGGATCTGCGCCGAGTTCGGCGTCGACCCAAGGGGGTAGGCGCGCGCTTCGTTCCAGGACTACGACGGCTTCGTTGTGCATGACGCCGCGGATCGTGGCACGCGGCTAGGCCAGGGGGCCAAATGACCGGAGATCCACGCGCGCACGGATTTCGCGTCTGTCCCGTCCCGCTCCCGACGCCCAACCATTGGAACTTGCACAGGTTTTTAATGTGCCACGAGGCAGCTGCAAGACTGCGGGCGGGGGCGCGTTGTCCATCTGGGCAAAAAAAGACGGTCACGGATCTCGGGCGCCGAACCACTGGAAGAGAGAGGACACATGGGGCACACGGCTGAAGCAGGTACGAATAGAGCACAAAGCGATCAGCCGAAGCTGTCGCCGGAAGACGAGGCGATCCGAGGCGCCATCACCGAAGGTCGTTATCGGGACGCCCTCAGCCTGTGTGCCAGACACCACGGTGCGGCGATTGGCCGGCTGTGCATGGCGCTGACGGGGTCGAGTTCCGAAGCGGATGGCTTAGCGCAAGAAACACTGCTCGACGCGCACGCCGGCTTCGCCGGCTACCGATCAGAGGGCTCGCTGCGCGGTTGGCTCTTGACCATCGCGCGGCGCAAATGTGCGCGGCACGTCGAACGCTCGTCTCGACAGCGTTCGCGCTTGCGCTTGGTCGTGGACGCCTCACGCAACGACAACACCGAAGAGCTGCTTGTCTTGCGCCAACGGGCGGAAAAGGCGCGCGCCATGCTGGAACAGGTGCGCCCCAGCGAGCGTGAAGCGCTGTGGTTGCGCTACGGCAGCGAACTGTCGTTCCGCGAAGTGGGGCTGGCGTGTGGCATCGAAGAGGCCGCGGCACGAAAACGAGTTTCAAGGGCGCTCAGCAAATTGCGAGATGTCGCCGGAAGTAAGGAGACAGGACGATGACCGAGGACAACACCACGCTATGCGCCAAGGTGGAGGACCACCTGAGTGACATCCTCGACGGCACTGCCAGCGACGAGCTGTACGATCACGTCGCTGACTGCGACCGCTGCAGAGACGTGCGCTTCGAGGCGGAGCGGTTGACCGGCCTGGTTGCGGCGGCCGGAGCCGACTACGTACCCCAAGACGACCTGGAGTCGCGGGTACTTGCAGAGCTGGAACGCCGCGGAGGCGCCGCCAGCGATAGCCTCGAGCATTCGGGAGCAGGGTTGCCGGCCAGTGTTCCGACTACCCCGAGCGCAACGCCAGCCGCGTCTGCAGAGGCGCCCAGTGGGGACGCAGACGCCAAACCCGCAGAATCCCTGGCCAGCGGCGACGCGACGAGCGGGGAGCCCGACAGCGTGGACGCACCGATGTCCTCTCCACCGGTGACCGCGCGCATGGACTTCGTCAAGAGCGCCATCACTGCGGACCGTCACGACACCCTGAAGAGCGAGGGACCGAAGCCCCGCGCGACGGAAGCGCCCACCGAGGAGATGCCCGCAACGCCGGAAGTGATGCCCAGTGCGACGCCGGAAGCGGCGGCCGATGCGCGCCAGGACCCGGCCGGTTCAGGCGGCAAGATCGACGAGCGCCCCCGGCTCGTGGCAACGCGGTCTCGGGGAAAGCTGGCGCTATTGGCCGGCGGAGGCCTTGCTGGACTCGCCGCGATGGCGGCGGCCGGCGTGCTCTTGCTCCGATCCGGTGGCGGCCCTCTGGGCGGCACAAGTGGCGACGGTTGGAGCGGCAAAGTATCCCATGTCGTCAGCGCAAGCGGCGAAAAGGGTGGACTGAGCACCTGCACCGCCAAGGACGAATGCACGCCCGTGACCTCGGAAAGCGACGTGAGCGCAGGGCAGGCCCTCGTCACCGACGGCACGACGCGGGCGCAACTCACGATGGCAGATGGCACGAAGGTGACCCTGGATCATTCGACGCGTTTGGAACTGTCGGACCAATCGTCGCGACGCGCCAAGCTGACGCAAGGTGCACTGGTAGCGGACGTTGCCAAAGTCGAAGGACAGACCGCTCGCTTCGATCTGCCGAAAGGACACGTCAACGTGCTCGGCACCAAGCTGGCCATCAAAGTCGTGGGGGATGACGCCAGTGTGGACGTTTCCCGCGGCAAGGTGGAGCTCGTCGATGCCGAAGAGCGCAAAGTCGTGGTGCGCGCTGGCGAGGAAGGCCGCGTCATCGCGGGGCAGCCGCCCTTCGTGAGTCCGGCCCCGGCCCTCGGAGAAGCGCTGGCATGGAGTGAAGCGGCCAGCGCGGAAGGCGAAGCCGAGGATGTCCCAGCGCGCGGCCTTGGGGAGTTGAAGGCGAAGAAGCCCGGCGACAAGACAGAGCGCTCAGGAGCCGTCACCCTAACCTCGCATGCGGTAAAGGTTCGCGTGGCCGGCGCAATGGCGCGCACCGAGGTCGACGAGACCTTCACTAACAACACTGACGAAGTGCTGGAGGGTATCTATCGCTTCCCGATCCCGCCGGACGCGAAAATCGAGCGCTTGGCCCTGGAGGTAGACGGGAAACTGGAAGAAGGGGCCTTTGTGGACCGGGATCGCGCGGCATCGATTTGGCGCGGCGCCATCGTGAACGCAGCGCCGAAGCTGCGCCAACAGATCCGTGATGAAATCGTGTGGGTCCCCGGGCCCTGGAAGGACCCGGCCTTGCTCGAATGGCAGCGCGGCGGTCGCTTCGAGTTGCGCATCTATCCCATCCCAAAGCGTGGGGCGCGACGCGTGGTCCTTGCCTACACGCAGATGCTCAAGCCCACGGGCGGTGTGCGTCGTTACAGCTATCCCCTGCCCCACGACCCCAGCGGCTCGACAAAAGTCGATCGCTTCAGCGTGAATGTCGAGGTGCGCGGTCACGACGAGGCCTTCGGAGTCAAGACCAGTGGCTACCAGCTGGCGTCCTCAAAGTCCGGCGGCGCTGAGCAGCTGAATATGAACGCCTCCAGCTTCATTCCGAGCGGAGATCTGACGCTAGAGCTGGCGCTGCCGGGTCGCGACGCAGAGCTGTCCGCCTGGGCGTACCAACCGGAAGCCAAGGAGCCGGCCAAGGTCGCCGCAAACGCCGCGACCAAAACCGCGGATGCCGAAGAGTCCGGCGACGCTGACGACGGCAGTGCGTTCGTGGCACTCGCGCTGCGACCCAAGCTGCCCCGAGTTCGAGAAAATACAAAGCGCAGCTTCGGCATCGTGGTCGACGCGAGCCGCTCGATGTACGGCGAGAGCTACCGCCGGGCGATTGCCGTCGCGGAAAAGACGGTGCGGGAGCTCGACCGCGGTGACCAATTCACACTGCTTGCCTGTGACACGTCGTGCCGCACCCTCAGTGGCGGTCTCCAACACCCCAGTGCCCAATCCGCGCTGGAAGCGCGACGTTTCTTGGAAGGCGCGAGCCCCGAAGGCGCGTCGGATCCGACGGCGGCCATCTCTGCAGCGCGCAGCGCCGCACAGCTCGGGGGTGGTGACGTGCGTATCGTGTACATCGGCGACGGCACCCCCACGGTGGGTCCAATCCGTCAGGCCTATGTCACCCGCGCGGTTGAAGATGCGGTTCCCGCCGGCAGCGGCACGGTCACAACCGTTGCCATTGGGGCGGATTCGGACCTGGATACGCTCAGTGCGCTGGCACGTGGGGGCGGCGGCGTCGTGCTGCCGTACGTGCCCGGACAGACCACGGCGGAGGTCGCGTTCGCGGTCTTGGGCGCGTCCTACGGCACCACCCTGCAGGACGTCAGCGTGGAACTCCCTGCGGCGCTCACCGCGGTGGCTCCCAAACGCCTCGATACCATCGTGGCCGGCGGCGAGCAGGTCGTCGTTGCCCGGATGAACCAGAAGGAGCTCGACGGCACCGTGGTGCTGCGAGGGCGCGTCGGCAAAGAGAGCTTTGAGCAGCGTTACCCGCTGCGACTGCTTGCCAGTAGCAGCAAGGGCAACGCCTTCGTGCCACGGCTCTTTGCCGCGACGCGCATCGCAGACCTGGAGCGCGAGACCGGAGCCGAGCCCAAGAAGGAAGCCATCGCGCTCTCGAGTCGGTTCGACGTGGCCAGCCGCTTCACCTCGCTCTTGGTGCTGGAGAGCAAGGCCATGTTCCAGGCCTTTGGCCTCGACAACACCCGCACCAGCCATCAGTGGACCGGAGAAGAGGCGGCGGAAGGCGCAGTGGCAGCCGGTCTGGACGAAATCGAGGACGAAGAAGATCCCGTCGGCGATCTCGCCCCCCGTGGCGGCGGCCGAGCCAGGGGCCCAGGTCTGTCCGCCGCGGACAAGGATGTAGGCGGTATCGGCAGCGGTGCCAGCAGCAGCGGCGGCTTCGGGCTGAGCAAGCCTGCCAAGAAGCCAAGCGTCGCGGCGCGTCCCTCCCCGCCACCGGCCTCCGCGCCCGCTGAGGAACCGCTGCCCTTTGCCCAAAGCGAAGCCAAGGCAAAGAAAGAAAGCAGCAAAGGAAACGACCGTGCGTTCGAGCTCGAACGCAGTAGCCGCCGGCCCTGGCCGCGCCCCGACAACCGACGCATGGTCCCGATGCGCCGCATCTGGGAACGCAAGGGTTCGATTGAAGCGAGCGAAAACGCCATCCCGAGCACGGCACTTCCGTCGGCCATCGCCATTGCCGAGCGCGAGGTGGAGCAAGCGCCCAATCGCCGCGCAGCGGTACAGAAGCTGTACTCGCTGTTGATGCTGGCGGGCGACGTGGAGCGCGCGTTTTCGACTGCAGAGCGTTGGAGCGAAAAGGAACCCCTGGACGCCGACGCCTTGACCGCGCGGGCTGATTTGGCATCGCGCACCGGCGACCGCGAACTCGCCATCCGCATCTTGGGCAGCGTCGTCGACGTGCGACCCGACGATGTAGCAGCACAACAGCGTTTGGCACGCCTGCATCGCTGGGCAGGACGCCCCGACCTGGGCTGCCGCCACTCCTTGGCCATCGCACAAATCCGCAGTGGCGACCCCAAGCTGCTCGCCGAGGCCGTGAGCTGCGCGCGACAAACCGGCCAGAGCGTCATGGTCAACGACATGCTGTCGGGAGCCGAAGAGCGCACCAAGCGGGTCGCCGAAACGCTGGTCGCGCGCTTCGACAAACGCGATGACGCGCTTTCCGGCGACTTCCGAGTTGAAGCCAAGTGGAGCGGTGACGCCGACCTGGACGTGGCGCTGATCCACCCTGACGGACACCGCGTATCCTGGTTGGGCGCCCCCACGCGCTCGGTGATCACCGCCACGGATGTGCAGAGCAGAAGTCAGGAAGGGTTGGCCCTGCGCGGTGCCAAGACCGGCGAGTACGTGATCGAGATTGTGCGGGCCGGAGGCGCTACCGGTGGCCCGGTGCGCGGCGATGTGACCGTGACCATCGCGGGCACTCGCAAGGTGATTCCGTTCAATCTGGACGGCACCCGCAAAACCATCGGCGTTGCGAAGATCCGCATGCAATCCCGACTGGTGCCCGTGCGCAACTTCGGTTGGCGCTGACATATCCAGTGGATCTTGCCTTGCGCCGAGTGCGACTTCGTCGTGCTCGGCGCTCGTGTAAGTATCGCCGGCAGTAGAACGTTTGCGGTAGAGAGACGTAAGTGATCCTGAGGAGAACGTAATGATGAAACGCAGTTCATGGACCGGCCTGACTCTGGCTTTACTCGCCGCATGTGCTTCGGGGCAGCCGACTTCCAACGCACCAGGCAAGGCCGCGACCAGTGGCCCAGGTGGCACGCCGCTAGTGCAGGAAAACGGAAACCAGATCGCGACGGGAGACCCCGACGCACCCCAGCCTGAAGACGGCGAGTGGGGCATCATCGGTGACGCTAGCTACCCCGCGGTCGTGGACAAAGTGGTCGGCATGACTAGCGACCAAGAGGTGCGGCGTGGCGCCAAGCGGCGCGGCCTAGATGTCGTGAACGTCACCTGGGAGGATACCGGCCGCTCGCAGGGTTCGTCTCTCGGCCCCAACATCTCCGATCTGACGCTGCAAGTGCGCTACAGACCAGGCGGCGAGCGCGAACGCACGGCGCTGATGCCAGTACTCCGGTTCCCCAACTTCACGGACCGCACTGGGGACGTGCCGGCAAACAAGTTTTTCATTCGCGTTGGCAACGAACGCAAGAAGGACCAACTGCAGACCGTGCCGCTGACCGACGTGCTCAAGAACGTGCGCAAGTTTGCAGCCAAGCCCTGGAGCATCAAGGGCAGTGGCAATCTGCTAGCGAAACGCGACACGCATTTCCTGGTCAGCGCTCAGGCCGTCTTCCTGCCCATTCCCAAGCAGGGCAAGGCCGAGTTCAACCCGGTGATCTTCAACTACCAGTCCGCGCCGGGTTCACCGGCGGTGTTGGCCATCTTGGTGACGCGCCAGGGCACCAGCATGAGCATCGTGGAAAACCGACCCGGCGAAAGCCTGATCCAGGGTGTCGGGCAGGAACTCTATTTCAACAACGAGGGCCAGCGCGCGGCCTTCACGGCCGAGCGTAAGAGCGATGTCAAACGACGCATCGAGGCCAAGGGCGGCGCGCGCACTCAGGACGACAAGAGTGCGCTAGCGCGGGGAGCAGACGCGCTGTTCCTGATCCAGGTGCCATTGAAACACAAGAACCGCGGCTTTCTGGGTGGCATGGGCTCCGGCGCTGACGAGGAGATGGCCGCGGACATGGCCGCACCCTCCGCTGGCGCGGCGCCAGCACCGCCGAAGAAGTCCAAGGCAGAGCAGAGTGATGTGGAGCAGGCGGTGCTCGGCCACGGGAGGAACCGCGGCCCATTCGAAGAAGGCGGCGGGCTGGAGCTGGTGCGTGACGACAAGTTCCCCATCCGCATCACGGTGCAGTTCTACAAGGCAACCAGCAACGGCGTCGTGAGCGAGAAGGACCTGGACGGCATTGCCAAGAGCATTGGCGGCGTCTACGAGCACGCGGACTTCGTCGGTTCGTTGGTGATCCCCGACGGCGATCCCAGGCGCCCGACGGAGTGGCAGAAGATCCCGGGGGAGTGGTTTCCCTGGTGAGATACTGCAGGCGCTAGACCTCCGGGCGAGCCTCGGCGTATACCGATTCGCCCGCGATGTCTGGCACCGCCCTGCTCATAATCGTCACCGCTTCCCTCGTGCTCTTGGGCGCATTCGAGCTGTGGTCTCACAAGAAGAAGCTCAAGCAGATCCGGATCCGCGTGCACGTGAATGGCACGCGGGGCAAGTCCAGCGTGACGCGATTGATTGCCTCCGCACTCCGGGAGGCAGGGCTCGTCACCTGCGCAAAAACGACCGGAACTCTCGCGCGCTTCATCCTGCCTGACGGCCGCGAGCTTCCGATCTTTCGCCCCGCGGGCGCCAACGTCATCGAGCAAAAACGAATTGTCGCTGCCGCCGCGGCCCACGGCGCAGAAGCGCTCGTCGTCGAGTGCATGGCGCTTGCCCCGGAGCTGATCGCCCTATGCGAGCTCAAGCTTGTGCGCGCCACGCACGGCGTGATCACCAATGCCCGACCCGATCACTTGGACGTGATGGGGCCCGGAGACATCGACGTCGCCAAGGCGCTTTGCGGAATGGTGCCCGTTGGCGGCAAGCTCTTCACGGCTGAGGAAAAGCACCTCGCGGTGATGCAAGCAGCCGCGACAGACCGCAAGACCCAGCTCATCGCCGTCGACCGAGACGCCATCACGAGTGTGACCAAAGACGAGCTCAAGAACTTCGCGTATACCGAACACCCCGACAATGTCGCCCTTGCGCTGAGCGTGTGCGAGGACATTGGAATCGAACGCGATATTGCGCTCCGCGGAATGTACAAAACGAGCCCCGACCCCGGCGCCCTCACGTCCTTCGAGCTTGCGTTTTTTGGACGCCGCATCGTGTTTGTGAACGGTTTCGCCGCCAACGATCCGGTCTCCACCGAACAACTCTGGAACCTCGCCTTGGCTGGCAATCCAGACGTGAAGACCAAGATCGCCGTCTTCAACTGCCGTGCGGACCGCCCGGACCGGAGCCTACAGCTGGGCGCGGAGATCGCGAACTGGCAGCCAGCCGACAAGTTCGTGCTCATGGGAACGGGCACGTATCTGTTCGCCCGGGCCGCAATCCGAGCCGGCGTGGACTCCGGCAGCTTCGTTTTTGCAGAAGATGTAGACGTGGAGGAGCTTTTCGAGCAAATCGTGGCCTTGGTGGATGGTTCCGCTTTGGTCATGGGCATGGGCAACATTGGCGGGGACGGTCTGCCTCTCACGCGCTACTTCCGCAATCGCTCCATTCCGGTCGCTTCATGATTGAGCTCCTTCCCCTTTCCGTCGGCATTGGCCTTGCCGTGAGCCTGCTCTTCACTGAGATGTTCGGCATCGCTGCGGGCGGCATGATCGTCCCCGGCTATCTGGCGCTGTCGCTCAATCGCCCCGTAGACGTCGTGCTCACGGTACTCGCGGGCTTCGCCACCTTCGCAGTCGTGCACACCCTGTCATCCTTCACGGTCATCTACGGCAGGCGCCGTACGGTGCTGATGATCCTCGTAGGCTACCTGGTGGGCATGGCGCTGCGCTGGGGCACAGGAAGCGTGGGCATCGGCGGCGTCGAAATCGAAGTGATCGGGTTCATCATTCCGGGCTTGATCGGGATCTGGCTCGATCGCCAAGGCATCGTGGAGACACTGGCTGCGCTGATCACGGCATCGGTCGTAGTCCGACTGATCTTGGTCGTCGTAGTCGGCGCGGAGCTTTCGGGATGAAGCGCGTGTACTGGCGCCCCCCCGGAGTCTCGCGCTCCGCCCTAGCGATGATCGCACTCGCTGCCGTCGCGGCACTCGTGATCGTCGAACGTTTTCCAGTCGTGCGCAAGCAGTCCTGGCACACGGAGAAGATCCGGGCAGCGCGGCTGTCCTACGACGCCATGCGCGCGATCAAGGCAGAGCGCATCAAGCGCGGCCTCGTCATCGACCCGGAGGTCGACCCGCACCAAACTGGCCTGATCGGCTTCTCGCTCACCCCCATCACGTCCAACACGGGCTACATCAGCGCGAAGCGCGCCAGCACCAATCCAAACTTCGCCGCCGTCATCCTGCATTTTCTGAAACGCGCGGGGGTCGAGCGTGGGGACGCCGTCGCCGTAGGCCTATCCGGTTCGTTTCCCGCGCTTTCAGTATCGACCTTCGCTGCACTACAAGTGTTGGAAGCCAACGCCATCGTGATCGCCAGCGTTTCCGGGTCCGAGTGGGGCGCCAACGATCCGACTTACACCTGGCTCGACATGGAGCGCACCCTCTTCGAGAACAAACTATTCTCCTATCGCTCTGCCGCCGCTTCGCGAGGTGGGATCGACGACCGCGGCATGGGCATGAGCAAAGAAGGGCGCGCACTGATAGACGCGGCCATCGCTCGGAACAACGTCGAGCGCTTCGACAGTACGTCCCTAGTCGATGCCATTGAACGGCGCATGTCCCTGTACGACGCGCGCGCCGGAGAAAAGCCCATTAAAGCCTACGTGAACGTGGGGGGTGGTTCGGCCTCGGTGGGAACCCACGTGGGCAAAAAGCAGTTTCGCCCGGGACTGAATTCCGAGCCGCCCCGCGGCGAAGGCATTGTCGATTCGGTCATGTTGCGGTTTGCAGAGCGAGGTGTGCCGGTGGTGCACGTGAGCAATATCGCCCAGATCGCCAAATCCAACGGACTGCGAGCCGACTCGGAACAAGATCCGCGCATTGGCGAAGGCTCCGTCTTCATCAAGGCCGAGCCCAATCGGCTCTTGGCCGGCCTCGGCGTTGGCATCATCTTGGCCGTGATGCTGGCTTTCATTCGCTTGGACGTCGGCGTCCGCATCTTGCGCAGCCGCAAGAAAGAAAGCGTCAAACAGCCGCAACAGATGGTCTAGGCTCTTGGCCCACGCGCCGGCTGAGAGACCGGACGGCCGCCGCCCAGCATCGCCGGCGACTACTTCGCCTTGACCGTGGCGAGCATCTTGAAGAACGGATCCCGGGCCTTCTTCACGGTGCCTTGGGGGCCCGTGAGTTTGAAGAAGTAGAGCCCGCTGGGCGCTTCGATGATGGCACCCAGCAGGCCGTAGCTCTCTTTCGGAGTTTTGGGTCCGCCCGGCATGCCGCTCTCGAATTTGCCGCCTTCAATCTCCACGACGTGTACGAGCAGCCCGTTTTCCGTGCGCTGGCTGCGACGGACCTGGTCCTTGGGCACGTCCGGGAACTGATCGATCCAGCGCTTCATGTTGCGCTCGACCCCGCCACCTTGGTCGGCGCCGAAATAGAACACCCCCAGGTCACCTGGCTCTTTGTCGCCCTCGGCCGCCGGCGCCGCATAGCTGGCGGCGCGCATGGGTTTCTGCTGATTCAAGCGCGTTAGGCCCGGCACATCCTGCCAGGTGATTTTCAGCTCCTGCGCGCCACCGTGGGTGGTCGGACGCGGCAGAGTGCCGCTGGGCTGCGCGGCGGGGGTGGTGCCGGGCTCTCGGTCGCTTGGGGCGGGCGCGGGCTTCTTCTCGCAGCCAAGGGTAGCGAGCACCACTAGGGCCACAAATACGCGGGCGCTCATGCTTCTGCCCGCGGCTTTCCCGAAGCCGAACGCAGCTCGTGGGTCGGTGTGTCCACCGCGCGGTGCAGCACGGCCGGGGGCAAGATGCGATTTGCGTGAAACGCCTTGATCACCCGTTTGGTCACATCTGTTTCGAACGCCTTCTCGTACTTCGTATCCAGCACGTAGCCCTTCCCGACCATCTGCAGCGCAACGTAGTCATCCTTGATCACTTCTTTGACTAGGACAACCACGGGTTTTTCCAGAAACACGTAGCGGCTGCTGAGGATGCCTTCCATGATCAGGCGTTCGGCAACATCCACGTCTTGATCGATACCGACGAAGAAGATGATGGAGACCTGCATGTCGAGGGCGCCATAGTTGCCGCAGCTGGTCACATCCGTAAGGATCTTGTTGTTGGGGATGGTGACCGTGTTGTCGTCGAGGGTCTGCATACGTACCGAACGCAGTCCGATGGCGGTGATGTCTCCGTATTCACCGGCGTATTGCACCCGGTCGCCGACTTGAAATGGCCGATCGAACATGATCGTCACGCCCGCGATCATGGCAGCGATCAGATCCCGCATGGCGAAACCAACAGCCAACGCGAAGGTGCCGCCGATGAGCGTGAGCACCTTGTCGTTGATGGTGAAGGAGAGGCCCGCGACCAAGATGCCGGTTGCGAAGTAGACCACAAAGCGAGTGATGCTCTCGACCTTGCTGAACAGCATGCGGCGGTGGGTGAAGCGCTCGCTCAGGCGGGCCACGATCCCGGACATGAATCGCAATGCGATGGCCGCGCCGGCAATGACAAGCAGCGAGACCAGCACGCCGCTCCAGCGCACAAAACTGACGATCTGCGAAACGTCTGGTGGATCTTGCGCAAACGCGAGACTGGGCGCCCCCCAGACCACCGCAAAAGCAAGGACTGCAGCTAGCTTGGTTTGTCTTGGATTCACGGTTTCAGCCTCCTCCGGCGAGCAGGTGCCGGCGTTGGAGCACGCGGGTGATGGCGCGGAACCAGCTCCAGGTGACGCGGTAGCGGTCCCCCACCTGTTCCAGATATCCGCGAAAGAGCGCGTAGCGCACGGCGTCCTGCACCTGTCGCATCGGCAGCATCGTGGCAGCCACGATTTTCTCGGCCTGCGCCAACTCCAGCTGCACGATCGCGCGCAGCACGAAGATGGCCGGATCCGGCAGGCGCTCGATGTCCGTGGTGTCTGGCGCGGAGAAGAGCTGGACGCGCACTTTGCCCTCGTCGTCGATGCGCAAGGACTCGCGCCAGAAGTGTACAGCAACGGCTGGATTGCCAGTCGCGTAGTCCCAAAGCAAGCGGTAGTAACTAGCCTCCGTGCGCGCCAGTTGCTCGTGGCGCAGCACCTCGTCTTCCTCTTCCTCCGCAACCAGATCGTCAAACACGGGCACGACCCCGGCCGCCTTGCTGCGCAGCTTGAGCATGGCGGCAATGTGCTCTTCGCTCCAACGCGCGACGCGGATCACGTCGTCGAACACCGGCCGCGCTCCCCGCGCCCGTTCGATGTATTGCCAGATCACCGCTCCCACACAGAAGACCCAAGTGGTCTGAGAACTAGACTCGCGGGCCAGGGCAATCACGCGGTCGAAGTCGTCCAGCCCCCCAATGGTCGGTGTCACCAGGCGGTGCGCATCATCCACCAGCAGCACTCCGTTCTCACCGAGTCCGTCCAGAGCCTTACGGATTGCGGCGTCGTCGGCACCCTCCGGCAGCTTCAAGACTCGAGTGAGTTCGGTGCGAAAATCTCCGGCGCCGCCTAGAGGGCAGGTCATGCGCACGCCCTCACGCTGCTCGCTCAAGATCCGCTCCAGCAGCATGCTCTTGCCGCAGCCACGCTCCCCGACCAACGCGAAGACGCCGCCGCCCGGGCGCTCGATGGCCTCGATGATGGATGCGATCTCTGCGTCGCCCACCGTGGGCACGGGCGTTGCCACCCCCTGCTGCGGGCTGAGCGATACGTAGGTTTCTTCCGCAAGGGGCTTCGTCGGGCGACTGCCGCGTTCGCGGGCTTGTTTTGCAACCTCGCGCCGGAACAAATACGCAAGCACGCGGCGGGTCATCTCGAAGGTGCTGACGTAAGTGCGCAGCATGCGCGCCGTTCCGAGACCGACCAGGTACGCGCCGCCGGCGGCGGCCGCAGGAAAACTCGTCCAGCCGTCTTTCCGGGCCAGCACCCACTCGACGAAACCGCTCTTCTTTCGAAGCAAGTCAAGGCGTTCGAAGACCACGGGCTGCCACCAGCGCACGATCACCAGAGCGATGGGGATGGCGGCAAACCAGCAAGTGGAGAGCACCCAGCTGTAGATGGTGCCCTCGCCCACCAAGTGACTGGTGAGGGCCAGAAACAGGCCGACCGTGACGATGACGCGCCCGACTAGCCGCAGCGACTTGTAGCGCAGCGCGTCGGTGCGGCGCTGGCCGGCCAGTTTCACGCCGTGGGCGAAGCCGACGTCAATGGCGTGCACCACGATGTTGCCACCCAAGGTCCAGCTCAGGACGATCCACAAGAGCTGCATCGCGTACAGGTCACTGATCGCCGAGCCGGCGAAGTACACCACACCCCAGACGAAGATCAGCCATGCCACAGGGTTGTGGACCCGCTCGATCAGGCTCACGCCGCGATCCGCGTACACCAGCCAGCGCGCACCGCGTGCCTCCACGCGCGCTTCGTCCATGCGCTCTTCGAGCATCTTGATGAACGAGCGCGCGCGGCGGCGCCACCAGAAGAACGCGCCGCCCAGCACCAATATCTTCAGCAGTGAAAGCGTCGCGACGACCTCACCAGCGCGATCCCGGTTGGGGTCGCGCAGGTTGGTCAGCCAACGCCAGGACGCGCGGCCCTGGTAGCGCATCACCAGGGTCACCTGCCGTCCTTCGGAGCGCGCCTGATCGATACCCGAGACGTTGAATCCGGTCAGTGCCGCGCGCTTTTCGTTGGTCAGGTGGGGATAGAGCGCCAGACGGTCCCGGTTGAGGGACTCGACCTGCTCCAGCAGTGCGCGAGCGCGCTCCCAGCGCATCTTGTTCTCGCGCACCTCCAATTTCGTCTCTTGGGCGGTGAGTTCCTTGCGCAGGGCGTCGACGCGGCTGCGATCCACCGCCGCACCCACGACGTCCAGGGCATCTGCGCCAGCGCGCGGCAGCTCCGACGTCGAGAGCGAGCCCAAGGCAGAGGCGAGTTCGTCCCGGCTCGCCCGCAAGGTTTTGCGCAGCTCTTCGTACAGGGAATCCGCTTCTTCTGCCGTTGTCTTGCGGGCCTTCCGCTCTGCAACGAAGCTCGACACACGCCGACGCCAAGACAGCGCTTCTTCGGCCCGCTTGCTGGTTTTCTCTTCGGCTTTCGCCAGAGTCGCCTCGAAGCGGGCCTGCTCTTCTTTGATGCCTAGGAGGCGAGCTTCTTCTTCAGCGACGAGACGAGCTGCTTCGCTGCGGGCGCGCTTCGCCGTGTCGAGCGCACGCTTCTTTGCTTCCGCCGCGTCCTCCGCCTTCTTCTGCGCTTGATCGACTCCGGCCCCCTTCTCGCTGGCCTCTTCGCGGCGTTTCGCGTGCGCGGCCAGCTTGGCGCCACGCTCGGCCGCCGGAAGCGCCAGGAAGTCCAGGCGAGCGCGATCCAAGTCCAAGCGCGCCAGCCACAAGCGGGACTCTTTTGCGGACAGCTTCTCGGAAGGCAGCGGTGTTCGCGAGACGGACGCGTCCGGCTGTTCAGCAGCTGCCGGCTTCGTCCCGGCACGCTTGGTGTCTTTTTTGGTTTCCTTTTGGCCCGGCGCGGGCGTGCCGGCGTCGAGGGTGCCGCCCGCGCCCGCATCGGCAGCATCCGCGCCTGCTTCGGCGAGCAGCGTGCGCAACCGCGCCACCTCCACGGACACGGCGCGCGCGTCGTCGAGCTTCACGTCGAACAGCGAAGTGGGGTCCACGGAGACGTCCAAGGTCTCCTCCATGAGCGCGCGGATCTGCGCCGTCTTGCTTTTCACGGCGTCGACGTCGGCATCCGCGCTCACCTTGGCGGGCGCCGCTGCAGGCGCGGCATCCGTGCCCGCGTCTTTGCCCGCGTCCGGGGCTTGGGCCATGGCCGGCGCGACCAGCATGCAGACTGCCCAGGCAAGCAGTAGCAGGATCACGCGGTCGATACGGGGGCGGCGCACAGCCTGGGTGTAGGGCAACTGGCCAGCCGCCGGCAATGGGCGAACGCAAAATCGGCGCCCGGCCCGGCGTTCGGCTAGCCGCTGTGGGGGCCGCGTGATAGCACCGCGGCAATGCTCAGCAGCGCGGCCATGCTCGATTGGGGGGTATTCGCCGCAGCCGTGGTTTTGACCATGCTGCTGGACTTCGCGCTATTTGGTCGTACCTCGCACCGGATCTCATTCCGCGAGGCCTCCGTGCGCAGCGTTCTCTGGATCGTCGTGTCGCTGGCCTTTGCCGGCTGGGTGCAGCACCGCATGGGGTCCGAGAAGGCCGTCAGCTACGTCGTCGCCTACCTGGTGGAAAAGTCCCTCTCGGTCGACAACCTCTTCGTGTTCTTGGTGATCTTCACCTACTTCCGAGTGAAGGAAGAGCACCAGTCACGGGTGCTCTTTTGGGGCGTCTTCGGCGCAGTGGTCATGCGCGCCATTTTCATACTGGCAGGCACGGCGCTGCTGCATCGCTTCCACTTCACCATGTACGTGTTTGGAGCGTTCTTGGTGTTCACGGGTATCAAGCTGGCCTTCAAGAGTGATGAATCCGTCGACCTAGAGAACAACCTCGCCCTGCGCCTGGCGCGCAAGTACCTGCGCACGACCAAGGAATTCTCAGGCGAGAAGTTTTTCGTAATCAAAGACGGCGTGCGCCACGCAACTCCGCTGTTCTTGGTCGTGATCGTGGTGGAGTTTACGGATGTCATTTTCGCTGTGGATAGCGTGCCTGCGGTGCTCGCCATCTCCAGTGACTTGTTCGTCGTCTACACCTCCAACATCTTCGCAATCATGGGACTGCGCGCCCTGTATTTCATGCTCAGCGGCATGATGAGCCGCTTCCACTACTTGGACATCGGTTTGGCGGTGATTCTTGTCTTCATCGGCGCAAAGATGCTGGGTGCCGATTTTTATAAGATCCCCAACTTTGTCAGCCTGGGCGTGATGCCGGGGGGGCCGGTGCTCGCGGTGGGGGCCTCGTTGCTCAAGCCGGTCAAGCGGCAAGAACCGAGCTGACAGAGCTGCAGTGATGCACAGTTACCCGGGCAAGGATCGACGATGCAGTTCGAACTGCTAGGCAAGCGCCGAGCAGGCATGCTGGCGCACGTGACGTCCCTGCCCGGTCCCCACGGGCATGGGGATCTGGGTCCGAGCGCTTTTGCATTCGTCGATTTCCTTGCGGCTGCAGGGCAGAGCGTTTGGCAGATGCTCCCGGTCAGCCCTCCGGGCTTTGGCGCGTCTCCCTACGACAGCCCGAGCACCAACGCGGGCAGCCCTTGGCTGATCAGCTTGGAACAACTGCAGCGCGACGGACTCCTGTCCAAAACCGAGACGCGGGCGCCACAGCACCTCCAGAAGACGTCCGCGCAACTCGGCAAGAGCCAGCTCTTTCGTGAGAGGCTCCTCCGCGTGGCGTTTGCGCGCTACCAGGACGCCAATATCCACGAGCCGCGGGCGCTCACCAACTTTCGACACGCAGAGCGAGGGTGGCTGTCCGACCATTGCCTATTTTTGGCGCTAAAACACGCCGCCAGGGGCGCTCACTGGACCCAATGGGACGGGCCGCTGCGCAAGCGAAGCCGCACCGCGCTGCTACGCGCGCAGGACGAGCTCGCCCAAGAAGTCGCGTTTCACGAGTGGGTACAGTTTGTCTTCGACACGCAGTGGCGCGCTCTCGCTGCACACTGCAAGAGACAAGGCGTCGCATTACTCGGCGACGTCCCCATGTTTGTGGCCCATGACGGCGTGGACACGTGGGCCCAGCAGCGGCTATTTCGACTCGATAAGCGGGGGAACAAACGCGTCTCCGCGGGAGTGCCTCCCGACGCCTTCAGCGAGACCGGCCAACTGTGGGGCAATCCCGTGTACGACTGGAAGGCAATGCAGCGCGACCAGTTTGCCTGGTGGGTCGCGCGCTTCCGCCGAGGCGTCGACATGTTCGACGTGTTGCGACTCGACCATTTCATTGGCTTCCATCGCTGCTACGAAATCCCCGCAGACGCCCAAGACGCGCGCCGGGGCCGCTTTGTACGCGTGCCCGGCGAAGCTCTATTCGAGCAGGTGGGGAAGGCCCTGGGGGGCCTGCCGTTTTTGGCGGAGGATCTCGGGATTGTGACCGCGGAGGTCGTGGCGTTGCGCGACGCTCTGCAGCTTCCTGGCATGCGTGTGCTGCAGTTTGCCTTCGGCGATCCGAACGGGAGTGACTACCTGCCCCACCGATATCCAAGCAGCACCGCGGTCTACACCGGAACCCACGACAACGACACCACGCTCGGCTGGTACCGTTCCCTGGGCCGCACTGCCGCGGGGCGCGCAGAGAAACAGCGGGTGCACGCCTATTTGGGCCCGAGCCGAGACCCGCTGCATCTCCAGCTGATCCGTCTCGCCTACGCGTCCGTCGCAGATCTCGCCGTGATCCCGCTGCAGGACGCCCTTGGTCTGGGCCAGAAATCACGCATGAACGTGCCGGGCACTTCCAGGGGCAACTGGTCCTGGCGCTTCACCCGGCGGGATCTGACTGCGCGATTGGCCGCGCGGTTGCGCACCCTCGCTGCCAGTTACGAGCGGACTTAGTTCCGCGAAGGGCCAGCGCGCCACGCCCTTTCGAGACCGCCCACTAGGCGCCATCGTCGTCGCCCTCGGCGACGAGTTCAAGGCGAGGCGCGGCCCCACGGCTCGACTCCGGGTGCTTCTTTGGGCGCGCACGCAGCGGGATGGCTTCAGTCTCCGGCGGCGCGCCGCGCA
>CALMUT010000062.1 GCA_937872925.1 uncultured Myxococcales bacterium
TCGTCACGCGACCCGCGGCAACCTCCATCACGCCGGTCCGCTCGTAGCGAGAGAGCAGCACTAGCGCTTCTAGGAACGTGCGGGCAGGCGCGCCGGGGTTCACCAGCGCAAGTACTAGCACATCCGCACCGGGTGACGGATCTCAGAACGCTCGGCTGAAACGCACGGCGATCATGGGGGTCCAGCGGCTGATTCCATCCTGCTGTTCCGCGAGCAGCTCGGGGTCCACGTCGTCCTCTAGCAGCGGAGAGTCCGAGCGGATCCCCACGTGCAAGATGCGAGCGACTCCTGCGCCGGCGGTCAGGTGGGACGTTCGGTGCAGCTTCCAGCTGTAGCCGATCTCGGCGAACACGTTGTGCGAGTACGTACGCAGGACGTACAGGTCCTTGTGCATGTAGCCTGCGGCAACGTACGGGCGGTACCCGTCGATGTTGAAGGCGTAGCGGGCTGTCGCCGTATAGTGCCGCGCCGGATTCGCCTCGAAGCCGAACCCCACGTAGAACTCCAACCCCCGCACGGGTTTGTTGATCAGCCCTAGCAACATGCCCAGATTGCCCTCGGGGCCGGCGCCAAGTGTCGTTTCCACGATGAAGAAGCGGGTGTCGCTGTCCACGACCTCCGCGAAGGTCTCACCGCTGTCGTAGATCTGCCGACCGCCCGGTGTGTTGATGCCGTGCTTCTTTGCTTGTGCCGTTTCACACAGGGAGACCAGCGCGATCAGCGCGACTACGAAGCGCCCGTGCATCAATCGATCCTCCGACTGAAAACCAGACGAATGAAGCCTTTCCAAGCGTCCTCGTGACGCGCACGGTACAGCTCGTCTTGAGCGTTTTCGTTGTCGATGCCGTTGGGGTCAATCAAGAAATGGTTGATCAACTGGCCTGCCATCGCTCGCCGCACACCCAAGAACAGATCGATATTCCACGAGCCGCGACGCCAGATGGTTGCGCCCAGTTCGGCTGGTGTTGCGAAGGCGAGCCAATAGTGATCCTCGAGGCGCGCCTCGATGTGTGTGCCCACACCGTAAGAGAACTCCGTGAGTCCGGGGACGTTGAACATGCCGCGCAGGCCGGCACCCGCCAGAAAGCGTGAGTTCTGATAGTTGTCCGTTGACGGCTTCGTCATGATCAGGATGTGGGGGCCGAAGCTTTTGATGCGCCACATGGCGGCGACGCCGTAGAGCAGGTTGTCCGCTTGAGACTTGCCGGCGAAATTTTCGCCAAAGCGCTCGAGCGCTGCGCCGACCACGAAATAGTTCTTCGGCAACCGCGCGAGATGCTCAGGCAATAGCGGTCGCTCCGGCGACGTCTCACAGGCGTCCGCTTGGGGTGGGGCGCGGGGCACAAAGCTGTCGTCGGGCTGCGCCCGCGCCCAACCGGCTGCAGCAAATACACTTGCTGCGGCCCCCAGACAAAGTCCGCGACGCACGGTCATCTGCTTTTCGCCACTTGGCTTCTTGCGGCGGTTTGAGGTTCGCAGACTGCAGTGATGCGCGCGATGGGGAAGGCGACGATCACCCAGTGATCCATGAAGTAGTCGAGCTGCGCGTGATGCAGCTTCGCGCAGCGGTTGCGTTTGCGCGCTCGCTCCATCAGCACGGCAAAATGGTCCGGTTCCGTGAACTGGATCAGCCCGAATAGGCTCAGCCCGCTGTCCTCTTCCTCCACGAAAGTGGCTGCGTCGCTTGGGGGCGCGGTTCCCGACGTCCAGAGTGCCTGCTTGCTGGCCGGTATGGTGCAAGCACCCAGGAAGAGCGCAGTGCAAGCTGCTGCAAGCTTTCGGATGGTTCTCATAGTTCCTCGGGACGCGGTGGGTTCGTAGGAGTTTGTGGGCTGCGCAGCGTCCAGCGCGCGACGGCGCGTTCCACGACTGGGCGACTAGACTTCGGGCAAGACGCGCTCAGCTCGCTAACGTCCTTAAGCTGCGCTTGGGTCGCATTGCGGAGGCAACCCACGAGCGCCTGAGCGACGCCGGGGCTGCTGGGCCGTTCCGACCACAGTTCGCGGGCAAACATGGACCCGAGCAAATGCGAGTCGGCCTTGCCCTGCGCGAAGCGCAGCCATAGCAGTTCGTCGGCTCGCTCTGGCCCCATGAGGTTGCGGACCTCGCGGCCGTCGCGACCACCCACCTGCGCTGTGCCTGCAAAGGTTGCCGCGAAGTAGTCAGCACTGCCTTCTTCGAGTGCGCGCAGGGTGCGCGCCACCAAGGGGGCTGAGCTGGTTGGATGGCCTGCTTGGGTGTGGAAGATCTCGTGAAGCCAGATGGTCTCGTCCGTCGGGGCTTTGCCTACGAGCAGCGCGCCACTGGCATGCGCTTCCACCGTGCGCACAGGCAGGGCCGCTTGCAGGTCTACGCTGACGTCGACGTGCACATCCAGCGGCACGCGAGCGGAGGTCGGTAGTTTGTCCAGAGCGCGCGACAGAGCGTCGATGGTCTGGCGCGCTGTGGCCTCCTTGCAGCCGGTATTCTTGCCCGGCGACAGAGCTTCACCCTCCAAGATGCTGCCGGAGAAAACTCGCAATTCGTGCGCCGCCAGCTGCTCCCCACAGAGCTCCGCCGAGTTGCCGCAACCGCAACAGAGCAACGCCCAGGCAAGGGCCCGCGGTAGCGCTACGAGCAGTTGGACCTTCATGGGCACAGCGCCAAGTGTTCCTGGATGAAGGGTTGCAGTTCGGCGTCGACGGCTTGCTCCAGATCTGCCTGGTTGAAGACTTGGTTGCCGATCAGGCGTCGCAAGACTCTCAGGTGGTCCGCACTGGCGGCCCGCGCGCGCAGCGCCGAGTCGGAAAGGCAGCCTTCCACGGCCGCCGCACCCACTGGCTCGTGACAGTCGCGTCCGGTGCGATAGATGGAGTCTTTGGTGGTGGTGTGTCCGACTGAGTCGTCGTCGTCGTCGCTGTGATACTCAACGTCTGGAGTGTCGTAGCCAGGCGCGCGTTCGATGAAGGCTTTGACTTTCACGACACAGAATGGGCGCGTCGGGTGTAGGGGCTCGCGTCGGGAATGGGCCTCGCTATAGGCGTCCTGAATCAGGTGCTGCGCCTTGCCCATCAGCGTCAGCGACCAAATGCGATTGGTGATCCACGCTCGCATGGCCTCGACCGTCAGCCGTCGTACCTCCGCCTGGGCCTCTGCCGCCGCTTCGGCCGTGGAGTTCCTGTCCGTAAGCAAGAAGTGCAGGCGCTGGTTCTTGGGCTCTTCCGTGTGTTCCGTCAGCGCGCTGATGTAGGCCAGGATCCCGTTGTTCATGTGGAAGAGCAGCTCTTTGGGCCAATCGACCCGGCGGTTGCCCTCAGCGATGGTGCTGATCTCCGCATCTGTGAAGCGGTCGTTGGCTGGCAGGTCTTGGTTCCCGAACCAAGTGAGCCATTCGTGCCCCTGAAAGAAGCTGGCACGGGTCAGCATGCAGTCGCCCTTGGAAAAGAAGTCGAAGCGAGCCTTCTTGGGCGTGCACAGATCGAGTGGGTCGGCGCAGGTCAGACTGCTGGCGCCGGCGCCGAGCAATGCCGCGACACGCAGTAGCTTTCTGAGCTTCCGCCCGTATCTGAGCCCTCCCGGCATGCCCTCGGGTATCAGACCCGCCAAGATCTGGCCAAATCAACGGCCTGCACATTTTGGGAATAGGTCCCCGCGGGTGGCGGTTCCCCTAGCAACACCACAGGAGGTGAGACGCTCAAAAACAAAGTTGCTCAGAGCCCGTCGCTTGGCGTTTGGGTGCTGTGGTTCCTCCCGAGCCGCCCAAAAAGCAAGATGCGCTTCGTCCCCGCAAAACGATTCGCGCATTTTCCACGGCGCTGCCGCCCTGCGGCGGGCTATGAGCGTTTTTTTCTAGAGAAGCTCGTTCTCTTTCAGCCGCCGATGTAACTCATCTCGACACGCGGCAACGAGCGTGTGCGTTGGCTGCGTTCTTCGGAATAGCGGTCTGTTCGCGCTTCCCATTGGTCGCGAATGGCGCTTTGTAGCTGGGCGTCGGAGGCGCCACCGCGCAGCAAGGCTCGCAGGTCCAAGCCGATGTGTGCGTACAGGCATGTATACAGCTTGCCTTCAGCCGAGAGCCGCAGGCGCGTGCAGTCACCGCAGAAGGGCTGGGTCACGCTGGTGATCACGCCGAACTCGCCCTGTCCGTCGCAATAGCGGTAGCGCGCGGCCACCTCACCGCGATAGTCCGGGTCGACGGGCTCGATCTTGAACTCGGCGGCGATCAGCTCGACGATTTCCCGTCCACTGACCACGTGCTCCAGACGCCAGCCGTTGGTCATGCCCACGTCCATGAACTCGATGAAGCGCACGACATGATCCGTCCCGCGAAAGTGGCGCGCCAGGTCTAGGATCGCGTGTTCGTTGCTGCCACGTTTCACGACGCAGTTGAGCTTCAGCGGCGTGAGCCCGGCCGCCGCCGCTGCCTCGATGCCCGCCAGGACGTCAGCGGCGGTGTACTCAGAATCCGTCATCTGGCGAAACGTGGGTTCGTCTAGGGCGTCCATGCTGACGGTCACCCGTGACAGACCGGCGTCCGTCAGGGGGCGCGCCAGTTCTTTCAGGCGTGACGCGTTCGTGGTCATGGCCATGTCGCCCGCAAAGTTTCCGCGCAGCATGCGCACCAGCTCCGGCAGGTTGCCACGCAGCAGCGGTTCGCCGCCAGTGATGCGGATCTTCTCTAGGCCAAGGGGCGCGAGCACACCCACCACCCGCGTGATCTCTTCGAAGCTCAGCAGTTCCGCCCGGGGCATGAAGCGGAACTCTTTGTCGAAATGCTCCCGCGGCATGCAATAGCGGCAGCGGAAATTGCAGCGGTCGGTGATGGACAGGCGCAAGTCGCGAAACGGCCTGCCGAGGCTGTCCGTTGGTTCGGGCGCGGAGGCGTCGACCATCCCAGGGCATATAGCAGCGGTCCGGGCCGAACGTCAGTCCAGCACGACCCGAGCCACCCCACGCACCAACAAGACCGAGAAAATCCCCCGAGACTCCGCCACGACTCGATCGATCTGTGCCGGCTCGATGTCCAGATCCACCCGCACATCCTTGGGCACGTCAGCTACCGCCGCCTCCACCGCGGACTTCAGCCCCCGGGCCGCGCCGTCGATGTCTACGGCGACGGGTACCTCAGCGTGGGCCTCGATGTGCTCGGCGAGTGCCCCTGCCCCGGGCATGGCGGCCAGAGGCTCGATCTTGCGCAGTCGGATCCGTCCGCGCTCCGCATCGAAATACGGCTGGGCGAGAAAGCTCACCTCACCGCAAATGACACCGTCGGCGGTGACGTCGAGGCGCACTCGGGGCGCCTGCCCCTGCAGTTGCCCACTCGCGCGAATGCGGAGCACCCACGACGGTCCGCTTCCGCCCGCGCTTGAGCGACTCAGCGCCGCGGAGACGTCCGCCCAGCCAAGACGCAGCGGCACCCGGAGTTCGCTTTCCGCCGGCAGCGAAGGGTCTATCTGACGTGGGGGCAGCGCGGGTGCGGGCTTCGCCGCTTTCGACTCTGCGCAGGGTTCTTCAAGGGACGCGCGCAGCTCCGCGCCCAGACGCATGGAAATCACATCGTTGGTGTCTTTGGGGGGGGATTGCTTGAGGCTGCGGGGTTCGATCTTGAGGCAACTGTTCCGACTCAGGGAAATCGGCACGTGCAGCAACTGCCAGGCGCCACTGATGAAGGGACGAAAAGGCGGTACTGCGGAATTGATCTGACGCTCGATGCCGCCAATCTGCCGCCCGGCGTTCTTGCGGATTTCCGGACCTGCGTCGAAACCTGCAATCACGCAGCTTCGAGTCAAAGCGATGGCGACGCGCGCACGCTTCAAGCTGTAGTCATCGCCGAGTAAAAGCGGGACGCGTGCTTGGGCGCTTAGCCGCGGACTGCATGCTCCGTAGCGAATGCATACGGGGCCCAGAGGCTTGCAGATTTCGACTTCGGCTCCGACGGGCACCGTTGCCACAAAGTCTGCGCCCTTCAGCGAGACGCCGATGGGGCCACGTGTCACGACGTAGCTAACGTTGCCGACAGCGCCCTGGGGTTGCTGGCGCACGCTGGCCAAGGTTTGCGGCACGCGCTTGCCGATCTCTCGAGACAGCGCGCTCTTCTTGGCGCGCGCTTCCACAATCAGCTGCGACGCAGGGACTTCAGCGTCCGGGGGCGGCGTGCCGGGTGCAGCGGCGCTGCTGCGCACCGCGCAGTGGTCGCTGGATGCGCCGTGCACCGCGCCCGTTTTGGGTGCGCACGCCGCGGTGCACATCCCGAGCAACAAGCACGGCCATTTCGCTCTCATCCGCTACCCAGCATGGCAAAAGCCCGGCGGAATGAAAGCTCCATTGCCGCGATGGAAAAAAGAAGACCGCGAGAGCGATGCTCCCGCGGCCGTCTTCTCGTCCCGAGCGCCGCTTAGGGCGTGGGGGTCTTACGGAAATGCGCGCCGCAGCGGTAGAACGTGCTGGACGTGTCCGTGGCCTGGCTGGCCGCAGTCAGCTTCACGATCAGCTTGGTCTTGCCCGTCGGAACCACGATGTTCTCGATGAGCAGGTCCGTGTCTGCCGTTTCCGTTTGCGTTGCGCTTGGAATCGCCGCGCCGGTGTCGTCAAGCAGCTCCACCTTCAGACCGCGCAGACCCGAGCCGGAGCGCTGGGCGCCGCAGGCAACGGAGATCTGATCCGCATCCGTGGCAGGGACCGCGATCGAGTAGTGGTCGATGTCTGCAGCCGTCAGATCGCCTTCGACGAAGTAGCTGCCCGCCTGGGTGGCGGCGACGGTGAGCACCTCTGCGGTGCCGAGGGTGTTGTTCGCGTCAGGCGTCGCCTCGACCGGGTTGCCGTCACCGACGCCGGCCAGGTCGAAGTAGAAGTCCGCGGCGCCCGAGGGCGTTGCGGCACGCTTGTAGAACACCACGTACTCGCTGCCGATCGTGACCGGCACGCTGAAGTTCGCACCCTTGCTGACATCCACGCGGGCGATGATGTCCGCCGGAGTGGCAGCAAGTGCCAACACGACTTCACCCATGTCCGTGGTGGAGCCGTTGCCCTCGGGGCCAACGGGCTGCGGGTAGAAGCTCGCGACCGCGCGGGCGCCCGTATCCACGAGCAGATCCGAAGGCACCGTGAACTTGTAGGTGTCCACGTCCGAGGCGCTGCCGAAGGTGCCGTGCACCGTGGTCAGGAAGTAGTTGCCCACTGCGCCGCTCGTATTCGGAGAGAAGGTGAGAGGCGTCGCGCTCGTCAGGTCTTCGTTGGGCTCCACCTCTTTGAGGGTGCCCGCACTGCTGAAGTCCAGCTCGCTGATGTACATGGCGTAGTTCTTGTTCACCACGCCCGCAGCATCCGCACAGTTGGCGGCGCCGCCCTTTTCCCAGGCGTTGCACTCGACAACGCGCACGTAGAAGGTGCCCGTGGACGGCAGGACCGTCATCAAGAATGGATCGTTGGTGCTGCGCGGCGAGGGATCGTCTTGCTCGGCGATCTTGAGGCCGTTGGAATCGTACAGGCCAATCACCAAGTCGGGGTACGTCGCATCGAAAGGATCCGTGCCCGTCTTGGCACTGGTGTCGATGTAGATGATCTGCCCAGCGGTTCCGCTGAAGGAGTACCAGTCTTGATCGGTCATGACCGGGTCCAGGGCGCCCTGGACGGAGTCTTGCGCCGGGTCCGTGCCAATCTTGGTTGGCGTCGCCGTCGCCCGCGTGTCGTTGCCGTCGCCAGCCGAGCCGCCGGTGCCGCCGGTGCCGCCCGTCAAGCCGCTGCCGCCACTGCCACCGGTTGCACCGGAGCCGCCCGTGGCGCCGAAGCCGCCCGTGGCACCGACGCCGCCGCCGCCGCTTGTTCCACCCGTTCCACCGCCGCCACTGTCACTCGAGCAGGCGGGTAGCATCATTCCAGCGGCGCCGAGGGCGGCGCACAGCGATAAGTTGAACCACTTCATCGTCATTCTCCTGAACAAATAAGTGCGGGATGCATCTGCCATCCCGCGGAAACTCCCCCTGAAACCCGGCGCAGCAAAAACCGGCGAACGCCTGCTGTCTAGCCGGAAAATCGCCATGTGCAAGCCGCGGGGCCCGGGGGCAGCGGATCCCGCGAATATTCCGGCCTGCTTTCCACGCTGGCTGCACGCGAGACCGGCCCAGTTCCATGATAAAGCCGGAAACAACGCGTCATGGCTCGAAGCTGGCAGACCGTGCGGCCAGGTCCGCGATCGCGCAGTCGAGCCGAACTGTTGCTGGGCGCCGTCGTCGTCGCCGTCGCCATCTACGTGATCGGCTACCCCCTCTTCGTGGTGCGCTATCCGCCAATCACGGACTTGCCGTTCCACGCGAGCGGCATGTCCATCTTGCGGCACTACTGGGATCCAGCTTTCGGATTTCGAGAGCAGTTCTCCCTGCACTTGCTCGAAGTGCCCTACGTGTCCATGTACGCGCTCGGCGCCGTATTCGCGTTGGTGCTCCCCATGCACGTCGCCGTCAAGGCCGCAGCATTCGTGATGCTGGCGCTTTTGCCGGCGGGTCTTGCCGTGATGTTCCATGGCATGCGCAAGACGCCGCTGTGGGGCGTGCTTGGGCTCGCGGGGGTTTGGACGAATCTGACCCACTGGGGCTTCCTGAACTTCATGGGAGCGCTCGGTCTCTACGCCATGGCCGTAGGTTTTGCATTGCTCGCCGTGGACCGCCCCAGCCGTGGGCACACCATCGGCTTGGGCTTGTCGCTGCTCGCCGTGTTCTTCACGCACATCTACCGCTTTCCCTTCGCAATGCTTTCCGTGGTGGGTGTGGGGGTCCTGTTTTATCCGGCGACGCGGCGCATTGGACCGCTGCTGCTCGCACTTGTGCCCAGCGCACTTGTCTTCGGTGCATGGCGCGCGATCGCTCCGAAATCCATCGCGGAGCAAGGCATTCAGCTGACGCTCGATACCAACCGCTGGCACGAAGTGCGCGAGCACGTCGTGGCAGGCTTTGCGGGCGCGGCGGGCGTGGAGGAGCAGCGGCTGTTTGATGGTTTTCTAGGTGCCGTGCTGGTCGTGCTGCTGTGCACGCTTTTTTGGCGGGCGTTGCTTCAAGACAAGCGCGTCCCGCACCCCCGGCCCATCGCCTTCGCCTTTGGAAAACTGATGCTGCCGCTGTGTTTGTGCGCGGGTTATGCCTTCGCCTACTTCGTGATGCCGATGCGCATCGGCATCTGGTGGTACGTTTATCCCCGGGAGGCAACCAGTGCGCTCTTGGTGCTGCTGGCTCTGATGCCGGACATGCCCAAGATTTGGTACCTGCGTGCGGCAACCGTCGTGGTGGTCAGCGTCGCGGTGGGTAGGCTCGGCTTCTTCGTGGCGGAACAGTACTTTGCCTTCGAGAAGGCTACGCTCGACTTCCGTGAAGTGGCCAAGGCCGTTCCCCAGAAGCCGCGCCTGATGTATCTCGTGTTCGACCACAGCGGGTCTTCGCGGCGGGTCACGCCGTTCATTCATCTTCCCGCGTGGATCCAGGCCGAGAAAGGCGGAGCGCTGTCGTTCCACTTCAGCGGCTGGAATCAGAGTCCGATCCGCTACCGGACGGATAGCGCGGCGGTGCCCCCGGAAGTTCCCGATCGTTGGGAGTGGACGCCGCATCGATTCCGATTGGATCAGCATGGCGCGTTCTTCGATACCTTCTTAGTCCGCAGCACCGCCGATCCCGGCTACCTGTTTCGCGCGGATCCAAATATCCAACAGACGGCCCACGACGGCACCTGGTGGCTGTATCAGCGCTCCGCGCCGGCGCAGCCGTAGTCGGGGTCGGCGCGGTGTTTCCCAGTGTCTCGGATGCGCTCAAAGAACAACACGCGCCGCGACCCCCAACCCTGAAAACCGTGCAGCCAGTAGTCGCCCTCAACCTGCTCCTGCCCCGCGTGGAACAACTTGTAGTGCGCATTGAGGGGCTCCCAAAAGTCGGGCCCCAAGAAGCGCATATCCGCCTCGTGTAGCAAGATCACGTCGTACTCTTCGCGCTGCAGACGCCCAAGGAGCGCGAGCTCGGCAAAGCGACCCGCGGCAACGACGTCCCGCACGCTAGGCATGCGATCCTTGGGCAGCTTGCCGGCGCGTGCATAGCAGGACGCGCCACGGCCGAGCCAAACCGTGTCGCCACATCGCATGCGCTTGGCCGCAAAGCCGCAAAGGCTCTCCGCAAGCGCGTAGTCCCGTGGGCCCGGCACGTAACGCTGACAGCGCCACGCGGCGGTCGTGATGAGCAGTGCCGCGCCGCTGAGCACGGCCAGGCCCCGGGATTTCGCAGCGCAGATGGCTTCGATCAGTGCAGGCAGCGCAAGCAACGCCAACACGAAGCCCAGGCTCGCCGTGTTGTTCGCTCCGCCTCGGGTTTTTAGCTGCGCTAACACCGCGGCGGGCACGTACAGCGCCACCAGCGCAAAGACGCGCAGCCACTGGGCGTCCCCCGGCGCCCGTCGTCGCAACGCGACCATCAGGCGCGCCGCCGCCACGATCAGCACTGGCGCAAAAAGCGGCCCCAGTCCGCTCGCGAAGCCCCGCAAGCGTTGCCACTCCATGGCGTGAGCCCCGAGCACGAACACTGCCCAGTCCCAGTAGTTCCGGCCGAAGGCCAGCTGCAGCACAAGCCCAGAAATCGCAGCGCTTGCTCCCAAGAGTAGCAAGTCCCGCAGCCGCTCCCGTCGGCCCCGGGCGCCCCACATGCAGACCAGGCAAAGACCCGCAAGTACAACCACGCCACCGTTCTGTTTGACGAGCAACGCGGCCAGCGGCAACAGCAGCAGCATTGCGCGTCGAGTCCGCGCGCCCAGTTCCGGTAGCGCCGCGCAGCCCAGTGCACCCAGGCAGAGCAGACCGGCCTCTAGGTTGCCAGGGTGCAAGGCGTCGACCACTGGGTTCATGTACGCGCACGCGACAAACGCGGGAGCCAGTACCGCGACGCGCAGCAGCTTGCCCACACCGAGCTGGCTGGTGAGGCGTAGTCCCAGTCCCGTGGCAGCAGCGACCGCCAGCAGGATAAAGACATGTCCCAGCAGCTTGTGCGCCAGGACGGAGCTGTCCGCACCCAGGGGTGAAAGCAATGCGTAGTGCAGCAGTGGCTGGCCCGGCCCATACACGCTCGAGTGCGCCTCCGCGACCGGGCCGTAGAGCGCTTCACCCGCTCGCAGCTTCGACATGCTGGTCATGAGGAAGTCCTCCGACCAGAAGTTCAGATCGTAGTGGTACTGGAGGCGCTGGTAAGCGCGATAGAGATGCTGTCCGGCGAGCGTCAGGGAAAGCACTGAGCTGATGGCGAACAGCGCCTGGACCGAAGACTTGCGATCGGGCGGTCCCATGGGCGCTGTCCAGGCTACCCCACTTTAGCCGGCGAATGCTGCTTTGCCCCCGCTGTCACGTCGGCGTACGCTCGGCGCAACGTCTTTCTGGAAACTTGAGCCGTGAAGCTGTACCTCTTCGACGAAGTCGACGAACGCCTCGAACTGTTGCCGTTGGCCGCGCGTCGCGCCTTAGACGCCGCTGGCCTGCGCCTGAGTCGCGACGGCTGGAGCAGCCTGCCGCTCGCGGAGCGGACGGCAGTGACCCGACTGGGCTCCGGCGATTGCATCGAGCCCAGCAGCGTAGCGCAGCATTGCACAAGCGCGGTGCCCGCCCCAGAACGCATCGAGCCACGCGCAGAACCGAACGCACAGCACGTGCCGCCGGAAGTGCAGAGCGGCTTTGGCGCGCAGCGCCCCCTGCCCGACGCGCTGTGGGTGAGTCTCGCTCCACTCGATCGCTATGTGCTTGCAAAAGTCGTCGAGCGCGGCCGCCCCGAGCGGGTTGCTGCGGCCTACGACGAAATCGTTGGCGCGTCCGCACTCTCTACGCACCTGAGCCCAAACGGTGAAGTGCGCATGGTGGGGGTGGCAGAAAAGTCGCCCACGCTGCGCAGCGCCTCTGCCGAAAGCGCGGTGTCCCTGTCCGCCGAGGGGCTGGCACGACTCACTGCGGGTTCCGCGAAGAAGGGGGATGTGCTGGCCACGGCGCGCATTGCAGGCATCCAAGCGGCGAAGCGAACTCCCGAGTGGATCCCGCTGTGCCACGCCGTTGCCCTGACACGCGTCGAAGTCAGCCTGGTCGTCGATGTGCCTGCGTCCCGGGTGCGCATTGTGGCCAGCGCGGAAGCACTCGATCGTACTGGCGTCGAAATGGAGGCACTCGTTGCTGCGTCGGCTGCGGCGCTCACCGTATACGACATGCTCAAGGCCTATGATCGCGGCATGGAGCTGGGCCCGACGCGTTTGTTATCGAAAAGCGGCGGCCGCTCCGGGGACTACCAACGATGAACCTATTCGAAATCCGCGAGGTGGCTTTCGGCCTCGATGAAGTTGTGCGCGCGGTGTCCCACCCTGCGGCGGGCGGCGTGTCGGTATTTCTTGGCGTGGTGCGCAACGAAAACGACGGTTTGAGCGTGGTGCGCCTGGAGTACGAGGCTTACGCCAGCATGGCCGTCAAGCAGATGGCGCGCATTGGTGAGCAGATCGCGAAGGAGATCCCCGGCGCGCAACTAGCGGCGCTGCACCGCGTGGGCAGCTTGGAAATCGGGGATACGGCCATTGCCTGCGCCGCGAGTGCGCCGCATCGGGCCGAAGCCTTTAGAGCGTGTCGGGCGTTGATCGATCGCATCAAAGAGCAGGTGCCCATCTGGAAACGCGAGCATGGCCCTGACGGGCCGTACTGGGTCGGCTGGCAAGACGCGCGCTGTGTGGCGCACGATCACTCCCACGAATAGCGACGGAGCGTTGCCGCCGTGCCGAAACTGACGGTTGCCGGTACGTGTGCGCGCGTTTGGTACTTCCCAGGGCGAAACCTGTGAAACGCGCTCGTGCCGGCGTGGCACGCATTTCGCTTTCGTCCACCGCCATGCTTTCCGAACGGCACCACCTGTGCCACGCGCTACTAGCGGCCCTGTGCAGCGCAACCGTTGCTACGGCCGCGTTGGCCACGCCCGTGCCCATGCTGGAGCACACCGCGGCGGGAATCCGGCCCATGCCGCAGCGACAATTCCGCCACGCCGTCGCGCCAAAACAACTCACTAGCGGAAAACCCATCTGGGCGGCACCGCCCATGAAAAGCACGGGGCTCGACGAAACCGTGGTGGAGCTCAGCGTGGACCCAACCACCGGAGCCACCAACGGGACCATCACGCTGAAGCTGCGCGCACTGCAAGGATCCGTGGGCTCTTTTTCCCTGATGTTCGATCAAGGACTGTCGGTGACGGCGGCCAGCGCAAGCGGTTCGACAGTGACGTCGAAGTCCCAGAGCTTCCCACCCTTCAACTACGTCACGTTCATCGTCTCACCTCCGCTGTCGCAAGGAGAGCAGCGAGACGTCACGGTGCAATATTCCGGGAACCTGCAGTGCCCGGGCCCCGGTGGCAGCACCGTTGGGGAGTACTGCAACCTCGCTCCGCCTCTTGGCGTGCTGATGGAGGGTTCTGCGCTTCCAAGCATCATCGACCAGAGCAATCTCGCGGGTTACAACATCTGGGGCGCCAAGCGTTTCTTGACGCTGCACATGCCAACGAAGACAGACGTCATCGCGTCTGGGCACAAAAAGTCCGACGTGGACGACGGCACGACTCGCACCACGACCTGGGAGGTGCCGGGCTACCACACCGCTGGGCCGTACCTCGTGCTGTTCGGAGATCTCGAACAATCCAGCGTCGCCGGCACGACTCCCGCGACGTCGATCTTCCTGCCCAAGGCGCTGCCGGCGTGGAAAGCGGAGCTGGCGGACTGGATGCAGCGCATCTTGCCCTTCCTCGACACCCAAGCGGGGCAGCCGCTGCCATTCCCCGAGCTTTCGGTGGTGAAACTGCCGCCGGGTTGGACGCTGCCGGGCACCGCGGGAGACGGCTACGTGCTGTTGGCGGAGGACTATGGCGCCTACGGGTCCGAGTACTTCGAAGAGACTCTGGCCCACGAGACGAGTCATGACTGGTGGGGGATCCTGGTCGCGCCCACGGATCTTGCGCGTACGCGTTGGCTGACCGAAGGGCTCGCGACGTTGACGCAGATCGACTACTCCGCTGAGAAGTTCCCAAGAGGCTTCGACCGCGAGACGTATCTGGCTCGCCGCTACAACGAGCACCACATGCTGCTGCGTTACGTGGCTGTGCCCGAACAGCCGCCCCTGGTTGCGCCGTCGCAGCAGTCGATACCCCAGGACCAAATCCAGAACACGATCTGGGCGTATATGCGCTCCTCCGCTACCTTGGATCATCTGCGCGTGATCGTCGGAGAAAAGGAATTCGCGAGCGCGCTGCAGGACTGGGTCAGCCAATGCGCCAAGCAATACTGCGACACAGAGGACTTCCGCAAAGCGCTGGAGGCGCGCAGCGGCAAGGACTTGCAGGGCACGTTCGCTACCTGGGTGTACGACACGGTGTTGCCCGCACCCAAGTTCAGCTTCTCCCAAAAGGCGCTGGGCGAGCGGCAAGAAGTCGTGGTCACGACCTCCGGCGCGCCCGGCAACCACTGGCTGCGACTGCAGATCGAATACCTCGACGGCACTTCTGAGCAGCGCACCCTGCAGCTGCCCGGTGAGGGCAGCCTGACGCTGGACTTGCCCAAAAGAGTCCGCTCCCTGCGCCCGGATCGCAGGCACGACGCGGTGCTGTGGAGCACGTCTGCCCAGGCTGGGGACGTCAACTTCGACCAAGACGTCGACGGCTTCGATCTGATCCACTGCGCCCTGCAGGTCGGGCGCAAGACGGGACCGCAGCTCAGCGGTACCGAAGGACTCATGCGCTACGATCTGGATTTCGACACCCGCTGCGATCCCAACTTGGACGGCAGCATCGACGACGCCGATCTCCAGTCGCAGCTCGACAATTTCGCGACCGTTCGCCCGGAGGCACCATGAAGCTCACCCACGGATTGCCCGCCGTGGCCATCTGCTTGCTTGCTTGCGGCTCGAGCAGCGACGACGGCCCCTCACAAAAGCCCAGTGCTGGCGCCGCCTTCGTGACGGACGCCGAGCCCGCCGGCTCGCGCATTGTGCTGAGGGAAAAGGAAGTCACCGGCGACACGCTGGTGCTCGAACTGCGCGCGCACGAGGTTGCGGATTTGTACGGAGTGGCTGCGCGGATCAGCGTGGATCCGGCCGCGCTCGCCTTCGAGCGCATGACGCTCGGCCCCGCCTTCGCGCAAATGACGCGCACCCTCAACTTGGCCAAGCCCGGCGCGGAGCCGGGGCAGCTGGTGATGGCGCTATCGGGCCACGGCAAGCAGTCGACCGCTTCGGCCAACAATGTCGTGCTCGCCACGTTGCACTTCAAGCGCGCGTCCGCAGACGCTACAAGCGCTGTGCGCTTCACGGAGCACCGCAGCGGCGTGGTGGACGGCGCCGGGCGCAAAGCCGCAGGCGCAACGTTCGTCGGCGGCGAGCTGCGCGTGAAGTAGGGCTCGAGCGTCGTTCGCAGCGTTTGCGGTGCCTGCGGCCCTCGTTGGGCCAAAGCGTGCGTGGGCGATGTCGCTTCGGCTCACGGCGCCACCACGCCACGGCGGGATTCGAGCCAGGCAAAGCCGATGGCGCCGAATACGACGGCGGCTGCGGCGACCAGGTACGCCGCGGGATAACCCGCGGCATCGATGATCAGTCCGAAGCTGGGACCGCCTGCGAGCACACCGATGTGAAAGAGGGCGGTGAACGCTGTCATGGCGGCGCCGCGTTCGCTGGGGCGTGCACGGGCGACGACCAAACCGGCCAAGATCGGAAAGGCAAAGCCGTGCCCAATGCCGCAGAGCAGGCCGGCGACAATGATGCTCGCGGTGGTTGTGTTCAGCGCAAGCAGCATCAGGCCGAGGGCCAGCGCCAGCACCGACGGGTAGAGGGTGCGCAGTGCGCCGATGCGATCCGGCAGCCAGCCCAGGGTCACACGCAGCGTGACCGCCGCAAAGGCAAAGGCGCCGAAGAACGTGCCGACGTTGCCGCTCTTTTCGGCCAACATGTACGTCTTCAAGAAGATGAACAAGGTCGACAGACTCGTCGCGAATACGATGCCCACGAACCACAGCGGCATCAGGCGCGGTTCGCGCAGGGTGGTGACGAAGCCGCGCGCGGGCTCCATGCCGGCGGGTTTGGCGATGTCGCGCAAGGGCAACGACACCAGCAGCGCCACCACAGCGACGGCGATGGTGAAGAGGAATAACGCGCGGTAGCCATGCTGCGTGATGATCACATCGCCCAAGGCGCCAGCGAGTGCCACGGGCAGGAGACCTGAGACGCCAAATAGGGCGATGCCCTCGGTGCGGCGGGCATCCGGCACGATGTCTGCTGCGTAAGTGAACAACGCGGAAAACAGCATGCCCTCCGCCACGCCATGCAGCGCGCGCACGGCGTATACCAAGGGGCCCATCTCATGGATCAGCAGATAACTGGCGCAGGCGAACACATGGATCACCGCGCCTAACAAGATGATGATGCGGCGGCCGTGGCGATCCATCGCGCGGCCGACCAGCGGGCGTGCGGCAAGGGCAGCGATCGCCAAAAAGGAAAACGCCCAGCCAATGGCGACGCTGCTTGCGCCCAGGCCTTCCAGGTAGCCCGACAAGTGCACGTAGCTGTGCAGCGCAAGGGTATGCGCGAAGCTCGACAGCCACGCCAGCACGAAGGCGGGGGTCAGCAGTGAGTCCGGGCGTCGCACGGACGACAACCTAGGGCGACTCAGGGCGTTGTGGCAGCCGTTGATTTGTCATCGCGGCGCCGAAACGTCACTTGGGCTATCCCAGTCGTCCAGCTCCGCCGCGGGAAGTTCGATCTCTCGACAGCGCTCCCCTAGCGCACGCAGGAGTCCCTGCAGCGAGAAATCCCCAGCGGCGAGCCGGGCCTGCGCCAGCGGCAAGCATGGGACGGGCGCATAACGGGCGGCCAGCGGCTCCCAGCGTTCGTCGCGTCTTGGCGCCACCACGTCTGCGTCGAGGGCAAAGCTAGCAAGCTGCGCAATGGACGCGCGACTGAGGTACGGCATGTCACAGGCTAGGGCGTAGGCCGCGTCGTGACCGCGGCTTCGCGCTTCGAGCAAAAGCGCCACTAAACCGCCCAGCGGGCCGCAGTCGGCGCGCGCGTCCGGGAGCGCGACCAGGTCCAGAGGATCATATTCTGCTCGCTGCCCAACCAGGACGCATTCAGCGTCAGGCAATGCGGCGCGGGCTTCGTCCACCAGGCGCTGCACCAGCACTTTGGTGCTACCAGGCGCGGCCAGCAGGCCTTTGGCGCTGCCCATGCGCGTGCTTTTGCCACCCACGAAGATACCGACGAGGGCGCTCACAGCTCGGCCAGCGAAATGGTATCGACGCGATCTCCCGCGGGGATCCGTTCGACGTCCTCGGGAACCTCGATCAGCGCGTCGGCCTGGGCCATGCTCACGGCGGAGCCCGACGCCTGGTTCGTAAACGGCTCGACGCCGTCCGGCCGATACGCGCCCCGCACGAAAGCGCGCCGTCCGGTCTTCTGGGTGATCTCTGAAAGCAGTGTCACTGTGCGCCGACGCGGCAGCGGTGCGCTGTCGGCCTGCATGCTGCGTAGCAGCGGCGCGCCGAATAGCGCGAAGGTAACCTGTGCGCTGACGGGGTTGCCGGGCAGCCCCAGGATCGCCGCGCGACCGAGGCGACCAAAGGTCAGCGGCTTGCCGGGCTTGATGCGCACTTTGTAAAACTCGAGTTGGGCGCCAAGGGCTTCGAGGGCGGGGCGCACCACGTCGTGATCCCCCACGCTGACGCCACCGACGGTCAACAGTAGGTCCGCGCCCTCGACTGCTTCCGCCAGCAATCGTCGGGTTGCTTCGGCGTCGTCTTTGGCAAGGGGTGCCAGCATGGGGTCGCCGCCGACCTGGCGCACAAAGCCCGACAGTGCGTAGCCGTTGGATTCCGGGATGCTGCCCGGCCGCGCCACGCTGCCCGGATCCCGTAGCTCGTCGCCCGTGCACACGATCACGACGCGTGGCCGTCGGCTCACCAGTACGCTCATGTGATCGAGTGCCGCGATCAAGCCCAGGCGGCCGCCGTGCAGTCGCGCGCCGCTACGGAGCGCAACGGTGCCGGCTTGCATGTCTTCGCCGCGCCTGCGCACGTGGGCAAAGGGCTCGGGCTTGTCCGTGAAAGTCGCGGCGTCTCCAGCGAGCTGCACGTTCTCTTGCATCACCACTGCGTTGGCGCCCGCGGGCAGCTCGGCGCCGGTAAAAATACGGCAGGTGGTTTTCGGCTGCAGCTTGGGTGCTGGGTGTCCGGTCTGACTCTCGCCGACGACGGGCAAGCTCAGCGGCGTCGACGCGAACTCCGCCGTCTGCACGGCGTAGCCATCCATCGCGCTGTAGTCGAAGGCGGGCATGTCCGCGCGCGCCGTGAGATCCTGGCGCAACACGCGACCGAAAGCCCGCACCAAATCCACGCGTTCAGTGCCAAGGGGTGTGGCAGCTGCCAGCACTTTTTGCAGGGCTTCTTCAAAGACGAGCATTTTTGCGCAGCATAGCCAAAGTGCTCCCACGCGGAAGCTGTGCCGAAACGACAAGGCACCCCAGTTCACGCCGGGGAAACCCGCGGCTTCCGGGACGATCTGCAGATTTCACGAAACTACCCAGCGTTTTGGCCGAATTCGACTGACATCCACCTCGTCAAACATTTCGGCACGCCGGTTGCCCATAGCTGTCCTGGATCGCATGATTGAAGCAATGAACGTCCGAGGTCTGCGCATTTGGCTCTTGGCCATGTGCATCGTCTGTCTGCCCAGCTTGGCGCACGCCCAAGCCAACTGGGAAGACGCGCCCGCAGACGGGCCGACCGAACTCGAAGTCGACGAAAGCTCAGGGCTCGCTGAGGGCGACGCGGAAGCCGGCGCCGCAGGCGACGCAGAGTACGCGGATCGCGACCCGAGTGCCCTCACGGATTTCAACGCGGAGCTGAAGCCCTACGGCTATTGGCGTGACGATCCCACCTACGGCACCGTGTGGGTGCCGCATCCACATGTCGTTGGCAAAGACTTCAAGCCCTATGTGACCAACGGCCACTGGGCCCAAGACGAAGCCGGCGAGTGGATCTGGGTCAGCAACTATCCCTTCGGCTGGGTCACCTTCCACTATGGGCGCTGGGTCTGGCTGCGCGGCGTGGGCTGGTCTTGGATCCCGGGGCGCCAGTACGCAAACGCTTGGGTCGTATGGCGCGTGCCGGATCCCGGCGTCTACTATGTGGGCTGGGCGCCGATGCCGCCGGACTATATTTGGGTGAACGGCGCCGCGGTCGGGATTGGCTTCGGCGTGTACACCGCCTGGGTGTTCTGCCCCAGTCTGTATGTGTACGACTACCATCTGCACCATCACTTGGTGCACGATCACCACCACGTGCACTACCTGGGAGCACACACACATCACCACCACGCCCATGGCAAGCCCAGGTACGCGGGGCCCAGTCATGCCCAAGCACGCATTCCTGCGCGCGCAGTTCCCAAGAAGCGCGTGGCAGCGAACCCCAAAGCCGTGGCTGCCTCCAGGCCTTCGGGGCCCTCTGCTCGACGCGCGGTGCCCGGCACGCGACGGTCGCCGAGCAGCGCCGCGCGGCTCGGCCGCGTGAAGAGCTTGGGCACCACGTCTGCCCCGGGCAAGGGCCCCCGCGGCGCCGGAGCGCCGACTCCAGTGCCAGGCCGTCGCTACAGTACGTCTCGGCCCGGGCCGCAGCGATCGGCAAGTCCGCGGCAGCGCGCGGCACCACAGCGCTCCGCGGCTCCGCAACGACGCTATTACGCCCCGAGCCGCAGCGTTCCCCAGCGCTCCGCGCCCGCTCGCAAATCCGCGCCCGCGCGTAGCCAGCCGAAATACACCGCGCCGCGGCGCTCAACGCCGTCGGTTCGCCGGGCGCCACCCCCTACGGTCAAGCGCCCCTCAGCCCCGTCTCGCCGGAGCGCACCTTCCCGTTCGCGCCCCCGGCGCCGTTAGTGTGATCGCCATGCTGCACCTCCCGAAGATCGTAAAGAGAGTCCGACCCGTTGCGCTGAGCGCGCTTCTTGCCGCGAGCCTGTTCGGGTGTCGCTACGAAGAGCACCCCCACGAGCACTCTGACCCACCGATCGGCAATCCTCCTAAAACCGATGTCGCGCTTTCCACCATCGATACCGGCGCGACCCTCAGCGCCATCGAACCGGGACGCGGCGTGGGTGTATTCGTCGAATACGAAACGGGCGGCAACTGGAAGATCACAACAGCTTGCGACACCGAGATCTCCGATCTTGCGTGCGAGTTCGACATCATCGTGGGCACGGAAAACAGCGAAGACCTATTGGACTTCGAAGCCGACGGACTGGAAGGCGGCGACTACCTGGATTGGGAAGCATCCAACGCCGTGCGCATGGTCAACGACAACGCGTTTGGTCTCGACGGCATGCGCGTGTACACGGCTGCAGGCGTCACGCTGCGCGTAGACGTGTATTTGGACGGCCGACCGGAGCCCCGGTACATCTACTGGGTCGGCAACGGCGGGCTGCACCGCGGCGCACCCACAAACCCCATCGACCTGTCGCCCAGCGCACCGTAGCCACTCGCCGCTGGTGCGGTGAGTGGGGCGGGACCTGGCACCGGAACCCGGCACCGAGGCACGGCGCGCCAGGGAAAGTAAGCATGCAAGCATGCAGATCGTTTTGCGCTCTTGACGGGGGGATGGGCGCGTCAAGAATAGTTTGTATACAAACCGATTTTCGCCCACCCAACCCCCCCCCCAAGCCGCCGGGTTGCCGGCGCTACGCCGCGCTACGCCGCGCTACGCTCCGGCCGTCCCGGGCCCCTAGTCGTTGCGGCGGCCGCGTTTGTCGCGTTTCTTTTTCTTCTTGGTCTTGCGTCGCAGCTTCTCTAGGGCGGCGTCCGGGCGCGGCGCTGCCATCATTTGGCGCGCCAGCATGTGTTCCGGCTCCCGTGCGCGCTCCCGCGCCTGTTCCATGAAGACGCTCTGACTGCGCAGCGGGGAATCGCCGCCCACGGCCCGCTGATAGCGGCCGCTCGAATCCAACAACCAGCCCTTCTTGGTGTCGGCAGCCATGATGGCCAGGATCTCCGAGCGCACGCGCTCTTTGAGCACTGGGTCCACGATGGGAAACATCGTCTCCACCCGTCGCCGGAAGTTCCGCGGCATCCAGTCCGCGCTGGAAAAGAACACCTCGGGGTCGCCGCCGTTTTCGAAATCAAAAATGCGGGAGTGCTCCAGGAAGCGGTCGATCACGGCGTGGACGCGAATTGTCTCGCTCACGCCCTTTATCCCGGGGCGCAGGCAGCAGATGCCGCGCACCAACAGATCCACCTGCACGCCTGCCTGGGAAGCGGCATACAGCGCGGCGATCACGTCTGCGTCTACAATCGAGTTCATCTTTGCGATGATCCGCGCGGGGCGGCCTGCCTCGGCGTGCGCCGCTTCACGGCGGATCAGGCCCAGGATGGCCTCATGCAGCCCAAGCGGTGCCACGATGAGTCGGTTCCAACTGGAAGGCGCGCTGTAGCCCGTGAGCAGGTTGAACAGCGCCGTTGCGTCTTCACCGAACTCTTCGCGTGCAGTGAACAGCGAGACGTCCGTATACAGCCGCGCCGTCTGTTGGTTGTAGTTGCCCGTCGCCAGATGCACGTAGCGTCGCAGCCCTGTCTTTTCCTTGCGCACGACGAGCAGGACCTTGGCGTGAGTCTTGAGGCCGAGCAGGCCGTACATCACGTTCACGCCCGAACGCTCCAGGGCGCGTGCCCACTGGATGTTGCTGGCTTCGTCGAAACGCGCTTTCAACTCCACCACGGCGGTGACTTGTTTGCCTTGTTCCGCGGCGCGCTGCAGCGCGTGCACGAGGGGAGATTCGCCGCCCGTGCGATACAGCGTTTGCTTGATGGCCAGTACGTTCGGGTCCTCTGCGGCCTGGGACAAGAAGTCGATCACCGCCTCAAAGGACTCGTAGGGGTGGTGCAATAAGACGTCGCGCTCGCGAATCGTCTCAAAGAAGTCGTCGGAGTCGCGCAATGGCGGCGCGTAGACCGGGGCATAGGCCTCGTCGCGCAGGGACTTCTTGTCGTCGCCGGAGACCAGCTCCGGCATGTCTCCAAGAAACAGGGGACCGTCCGCCAGGTAGACGTCTTCTTCGGGGTGGATATCCAATTCGTGGCAGAGCCAGCGGATGGAGTCTTGGGGGGCGTTGCTGGTGACGCTCAGGCGCACCGCGTGCCCGCGTTCGCGACGACGCAGCTCCGCCTGCAGTGAAAGCAGCAGGTCTTCGGCTTCGTCTTCGTCGATCTCAATGTCGAAGTTGCGCGTGACGCGAAAGGCATAACTGCCGGTGACCCTCATCTGCGGGAAGATCATGGCCTGGTGGCGCAGGATCAGGTCTTCGAGGGCGACGAAGGCTCGGCGCGCGCCGCCGAGAGGGACGCGGATCAAGCGCGGAAGACTGGTGGGTACCTGCACGACGCCAAAAGACGGCTCATTGCTGTTTTCCGTACTGTCGAAAAGGAAGCCTACGTTGATGCTCTTGTTGCGCACGTGCGGGAACGGATGCACGGGGTCAATGGCGATGGGCGTGAGCACCGGGAAAATATCCCGCCGGAAGTGCTCGTCCAGCGCATCGAGATCGCTGGGTGCGAGCTCTTCGGGTTTGACCAGCGTGATGCCCGCCTCGCGCAGCTCCGGCAGGACGGAGGCGTTCCACACGCGGTAGCATTCGTCGGTCAATTCATGAGCGCGCGCGGCGATGGCGCTCAGCTGCTCTTCCGCCGTCATGCCATCGGGCGCGACTTCTTCGATCTCGCCGTGCAGCTGCGCTTGCAGGCCGGCGACGCGCACCATGAAAAACTCGTCCAGATTGGCGGCGAAAATGGCCAGGAACTTCAAGCGTTCGTAGAGCGGAACGGCTGCATCGCCTGCTTCGGATACGACGCGCGCGTTGAACTCAAGCCAGGAGAGTTCGCGGTTGATGTACAGCTTAGGATCGAGAAGATTCGTCGGCTGCTGGCGGGGCACCTGCTGGCTGGTGGGCGCCGGTTCGGAGAGTGCTGATGTCATGGGTCCTGAAAATGTGGGCGCCTACTGTAGCGCGAAGCCGCTGCCAGAACGCGGCGACCTGGGCGATGTCATCGAATCGTTACCTGGCGCGGCTCCTGGTGAAACTGCATAAAATGCGCGGGATTTTCTGAATCCGTCTGCCGTTTGCTGCAGAGACGCGTAGTTGGCCTACCCTTGGGACGTGCGGCGCATCTTCTGTGTACTCGCGGTCGTGACCTGTGCGGGCCTACTTTCCGGGGCTTGCGGTGGTTCTGAGCCGCCAGACGTCGTGAGCAACCCCGACGCCGCGACCGGCAAAGATGGTCAAGGGGGCGAAACCGGATCGCCGGAGGGTGGCGCCATCGACGCGTCGAATGACGGCGTTTCGGATGTCGTAGATCCCGACGCTCCGGTGGCTCCCGTTCGGCTCGGGTTGCGAGCGACCCCCGCAACGTCAGACGCGGGCGTCGCGCCCGGGGACATGCTGCTCGCCCATCTCTCGGTGCTCTCGGCTGGAGCGCGCGTGGGGATCGTGCACGCGCGTTGGGACCAACTCTTCGACGCGCCGGCTTCGCCGGTGACAACGCGCTGGGCCAACCTCGCCACAACCGCGAGCGCGTATCGGGGGGCAGGTGCGCAGCTTGTCGCGTGCTTGAGCGTCGTGGACCGCGCGCAGGCGGCGCGTCCAACGGGCGTAGCGGGCGCATGGAACGCACCAGCAAATCTGCAAGCCGGACGGGCCTTGATCGACGAAACGTTCACCTACTTCGGCGAAGAGCTGAGCGTGCTATCCCTGGGCGTCGAAGTGGATCGCTACATCGCCAAGTCCTCCACGGCCGAGCGCGAGGAGCTCGTGGGTTTCGTGCGCCACGTCTTCGACTATGCGCGACAGCACCCGGCCCGCCCGTCGCAACTGAGCATTGGTATTGGTTTTAACCTCAGCGCTGTCGTCGCTGGTCCTCATGCGGAGATCCGAGAGTTGGTCGACGCCGGGGACGTGGCCGTCGTCAGCTATGTGCCCCTGACCCCGGGATTCCAGGTCGACAGTAGCAATCCGCTGTCAGACTTGGATGCGCTGCACGCCACTCTTGCCGGTGAGGCTGCTCCGGCCCCGCCCATCGTGCTGCACGAAGTCGCTTTGCCGTCGTCGGCGGATGTGCAGGGCAGCGAGGCCAAGCAGACCGCCTTTTTCGACGCATTCTTCAAGGCGCTTGCGGCGCGGCGGCAGCGGCATCCCATCGTTGTGGCCGCGGCTTTGCACGACGGACCGCAAAGTGATTGCGTGGCACGTGCTGCAGCGGCCGAAACGCCGCCGTCGCTCGCCGCCATTGCTGCCCACTGCTCACGGGGCATTCGCGCCGAAAGCGGCATGCCGAAACAAGCGCAAAGCCGGGTTTTTGAAGCCCTGGCGGCGTTTTCAAGTCCCTGAAACGGGGCGCCCTACGTGCCCGTAGCCTGTTATCCTAAGCCCCCACCGCAGAAGCGTGAGTAGAAGGACCCTATGAGCGACAGCGACTTTTCCACCGCCAGTGACCAAGGCAAAAAAGGCAGCGGGCGCAGCATGCTGTCCACCATCGCTGCGATGCAGGACTACGATCGCTATCGCGATCTGTCCTGGGACGGCAGCTTCGAGGACTACCTCAACCTCGTGCGCGAACGTCCCCAGATCACGCGCAACGCATTCCAGCGCGTGTACGACATGGTCATCTCCTACGGCACGGAAGAGTACATCGATAACAAGAAGAAGCTGGTGCGCTTCAACTTCTTCCAAGACGAAGCAGACAAGGGCAAGGACGCCATCTTCGGCCTGGACATCCCACTGATGCGGCTGATGAACGTGCTCAAGGCCGCCGCGGAGGCCTACGGTCCCGAAAAACGCGTCATCCTGCTGCACGGTCCGGTCGGGTCCAGCAAGTCCACCATCGCGCGGCTGCTCAAGAAGGGCCTTGAGCGATACTGCGCGACTCCCGAAGGCGCGTTGTACACCTTCCGCTGGATCAATCTCGCCAACACCGGCCTGGCCAGTGGCGACGCGGACGTCTTCGATTCGCCCATGAACGAAGACCCCCTCAAGCTGATCCCGGCCGAATGGCGCGACGGCGCCATCGAAAAGCTGGGCCTCAGCAACGAGAACTTCAAGGTGCGTGTTGACGGCGAGCTCGACCCGGCCAGCCGTTTCATCTTCAAGAACCTGATGCAGAAGTACAAAGGCGACTGGGGCAAGGTGGTGGAAAACCACGTGCGCACGCGCCGGCTGCTGCTTTCGGAGAAAGATCGCGTGGGCATCGGCACGTTCCAGCCGAAAGACGAGAAAAACCAGGACTCCACGGAACTGACAGGCGACATCAACTACCGCAAGATCGCCGAATACGGCTCGGACTCGGACCCCCGCGCCTTCAACTTCGACGGCGAGTTCAACGTAGCCAACCGCGGCATCATCGAGTTCGTCGAAGTGCTGAAGCTCGACGTCGCGTTCCTTTATGATTTGCTGGGCGCTTCTCAAGAGCACCGCATTAAGCCCAAGAAGTTCGCTCAGACGGACATCGACGAACTCATCATCGGGCACACGAACGAAGCCGAGTACAAGCGTCTGCTCAACAATGAGTTCATGGAAGCACTCCGCGACCGAACCATTAAGATCGACATCCCGTACATCACGAAGCTCTCCGACGAGATCAAGATTTACGAGAAGGACTTCAGCCAGCTTCGGGTCAAGGGCAAGCACATCGCGCCGCACACCCTGGAAGTGGCGGCCATGTGGGCGGTGCTGTCGCGCTTGGAAGAGCCCAAAAAGCACAACCTGCAAGTCATCCAGAAGATGAAGCTCTACGACGGCAAAGTGCTTCCCGGGTACACCCAGGACACCGTCAAAGAGCTACGCAAGGAGTCCAAACGCGAAGGCATGGAGGGCGTCAGCCCGCGCTACGTGCAGGACAAGATCAGCAACGCGCTCGTCAGCGACGCCGGTGAAGGCACCATCAACCCCTTCATGGTGCTGAACGAACTCGAAAAGGGCCTGACGCACCATTCGCTGATCACCAACGACGAGCAGCGCAAGCGCTTCCGGGATCTGATCGGTGTCGTGAAGCGTGAGTACGAAGAAATCGTCAAGAACGAGGTGCAACGCGCCATCAGTGCCGACGACGAAGCTCTCAACAAAGTCGCGGCAAACTACATCGACAACATCAAAGCCTACGCTCTCAAAGAGAAGGTCAAGAACAAGTACACCGGCCAAGACGAAGAGCCCGATGAGCGCCTGATGCGGTCGATCGAAGAAAAGATCGACATCCCCGAAAACCGCAAAGACGACTTCCGCCGCGAAATCATGAACTACATCGGCGCCCGTGCTGTCGAAGGCAAAAAGTTCGACTGGCAAACCAACGATCGTCTGCGCCGCGCCCTAGAACTCAAGCTGTTCGAAGACCAAAAAGACAGCATCAAACTCAAAACCCTCGTCTCCAGCGTGGTCGACAAAGAAACCCAAGAAAAGATCGACATCATCAAGAGCCGCCTGATGCGCTACTTCGGCTACAACGAAGTCAGCGCCACGGACGTCCTGAACTACGTCGCGAGCATCTTCGCGCGTGGGGACGCGAAGAAGGAGTAGGACGGCGTCACCGAAGTTCCCGCTGTCAAAGAGGCGGGAGGCCGGCGGGGCTCCGCACCCTCGACCCCAGGTGTCCAATGGCGTCCCAGTCGCTGGGTCGCGAGCGTCTTCGCCCGCTCGCGGATGCACCAGGGCGAGCGTGCGTCGAGGGTGGATCGGTGCGCGGAAAACGGTTTGTATGCGTATTAGTTTTGTCCGCCCGAGGGGGGGACGAGTGCGCGGAAAACGGTTTGTATGCGTATTACTTTGTCCCGCCCGAGGGGCCCGCCCGAGGGGGGGACGAGTGCGCGGAAAACGGTTTGTATGCGTATTAGTCTTGTCCGCCCGAGGGGGGGGGACGAGTGCGCGGAAAACGGTTTGTATGCGTATTACTTTGTCCCGCCCGAGGGGCCCGCCCGGGGGGGGGGACGAGTGCGCGAAAAACGGTTTGTACGCGCACGGGTTTTGCCCAGAAGCGGGGACCAGCTGAGTCTAATGTCCGAACGGCACAACCAAGTGCCGCTACTGCTCGTTCACCAGCACCACGTACTCAGCCGTGCTGCTGTCCATTCCGCGTGGTTCCGTGTCCCAGCCCACGGTGGGCGCGTAGAGCAGCACCACGACGTCGCGCACCGTGCCGAGCTTGCCGAGCGCGGCGGGGATCGCCGTCCGCCACACGGTGCTTGTGACCATGCTGATCTCAGCGTCCAACAGGGGCACGCTCGTCGAAACCAGATTGAATCCACGCGCCGGCGGCCGAGCCACCGGCGCGCAACTGTCGCCGATGTCGTTCTTCTGCCAGGTCGTCGGGAAAAGCACCTGACCCGCGCCGGTCCACACGATGCTTGCTCCGAACACGGTCTGACCGTTGCGGACGCTAACGGCGCCCACGCCGCCGAAGTCGTCCTCAGTGTAGAAGATCCACTCGTCAGCGGGCGTTGCCCCCGACAGCAGCTTTCCGTCGCCGAAGCCCGAGTCAGTCGCTGCGGCTTTGCGTGCTTCGGCTTCATCGGGAGTGACGGTGGGCCCACACACGAAGGCGTGAGAAAGCACCCGCAGCGTCTCGTACTTCAACCGCACCACCGCGGTACAAGATCCGTCCGTGGGCAAGCCATTTGCCAAGGACTGCGCCAGCGCGGAGCAGTCCGTTTGTCCAACGCACACGCCGCCGTGGCAATCCTTCGCGCAATCCAGCACCACGCCGCCGTTGCAGACACAACTGGTGGGCGCGCAGCCGGCGAGCTTGTCGCAGACCGTATCTTTCGCACACCCTTCGCTGCTGCAGCCAGCGGGGTTGACCCCGATGCAAGGAAGTCCGCCACTGTTGCCGCTTCCGCCGGCGCCTCCCGTGCCGGAAGAGCCGCCGCTGGCGCCCGCGCCGCCGCTTGAAACAGCTCCCGCCCCGTCCATTGGAGCATCCGAGCCCGCGTCCAAGTTGCTCGCGGTGGCAGGCTGCTTATCACTCGCACAAGCGAGAAGCAGGAGCACGACGGTCGAGGACCGGCCGACGCGAACACGGTAACGCCGCTTCACTTCAGGTCAGAGCATGGGCCGCCGCGTCACGGCACGCAAGCTGCCGACCCTTCTCGTACGGCAAGCCTAGCGCCTAGCGCCAGTTCGGCACTGGCAGCGCGGCGGGCCGGCGTTGGTCGGCATGCCCCGGGAGCTCGTTTTGAACGCTAATCGGGCCCTGCGGCGAGCGGTTCTGACCCCAGGCAGTTTGTCCTTGGCGTGCGCGCCGAACCTTTGTAGGGGTTTGGGGCATGGCTGTCGCATCGATGCACATCGAACGCGGCCACTGGGAGCGCGTGATGGTCGGGCTCGTAGTTGTCGTCGTATTGGCTTTAGCCGGTCCCGCCCAGGCGGAATCGCGCACCCATAAGGTCTATCGCGGGCAGCGGCTGGGCTCGATTGCGAAGCGTTATCACGTGAGCGTCGCTGCGATCGCGCACGCCAATGACATCTCTAACCCCGCGCAGCTCGACCCGGGGCGCGTGCTGTTGATTCCCGATCGCGACGACACCGGCGGTGAGCGTGCCCGCGAAGAGTTCGACAAGCGCCAGGAAAAGCGCAGCAAGTCTGCGGACGAGAGCACGCGCTCGAAGGCCGCGGAGCCCAAGGCCGCGGAGTCCAAGGAGCCCAAGGCCGCAGAGAGCAAGGCCGCGGCGCCAAAGGCTGCAAAGGCCCAGAAGGCCAAGCTTCACCGGGTCGCTCGGGGACAGACCCTGGGCGCTATCGCGCGTCGCTATCGGACGTCCATCGCAGCCATGTGCCATGCCAATGAGATCGATCGACGCCAGCCGTTGAAGGTCGGCCAGCAGTTGGTCGTCCCCGCTCCGGCGGACGAAGACGGTGCCCGGGCGCTGGCAGCGAAAGAGCGACTGCTCCGCGCGCAGAAGCAGACCCGAGCCCTTGAGCTTCGCGTCGACAAGAAGAGCTGGCGCAAGTACACGCGTGCGGCGCGCCGCAAAGGTTACGTCACGTTGCAGGGGCACCATGGCCGCTGGCGAGGATATGTGGTTGGCCGGCGCGGAAATCTACTGCCTGCGGGGCGCAAGGGCATTGCGGAGGTGCTGGGGCCCGGCATTGACGGGCGCTTGATCCGTCTGATCGCGAAGGTTAGCGACAAGTTTGGAGGGCGTGAGCTTCGCATCGTCAGTGGTCTTCGCGCGACGTCCTTCGTCGATGATTCTCGTCACAAGCACGGCCGCGCCGTGGACTTTCACATCCCAGGCGTGCCCAACGAAGCACTGCGCGACTACCTGCTCACTCTCGACGACGTGGGCGTGGGCTACTACCCCAACTCCACCTTCATTCACTTCGACGTGCGCCCCAAGAAGACCTATTGGGTCGATCTTGCGGGACCGGGTGAGGCGCCGCGCTACGCAAAAGTGCTGAGTCTAGACTAGCTTCCCCTGGATGCTCGGCGCAGATGTCTGCGCGTTCATCCGACGAATGAATGCTCAGCTCGACCTCGCGACCGGGTCAGGCGAAGATTGAGTCATGACGGTCCAAGGGTCGTTCTGGACGCTGCTCGTACTCACGACAGCCTGCGCGGCGCCAGGCGCGGGGCGGCAACAGCGCGCGACGGCTCCTTCCGCGGGCGCCAAAAACGCCGACGCACCCGCGCCGGGAACACCGGGGTGTCTCGCGGACGAGGTCCGACTGAGCAAGTACCAGCTTTCGCAAGAGCGCTCGTCGTGTCGACTAACATCGGCCAAGGACTGTCTGGATCGCTGCAAGTCCGGGGACTCGAACGCATGTGTCGAGGTGGCTCTGGTGTTGGAGTTGGAAGAGCATCCCCTCGCTGCCGCGGCCTACGCAAACGCTTGCCGGATGGGAAGCCACGCGGGTTGCGTCAACTATGCCGCGCACCGTGTCCGCCGAAGCGAGGAGCCCGGGGAGCTTGCCTGTGCTTATCGGCTCTTCGAGATGAACTGCCGTTCGGGAGAACCCTTCGGCTGCGGCATGCAAGCGCTGGCACTGCATAGGGGTGCGGGCGTGGCCCAGAACAAGTCTGCCGCTGCCAGCGTCGCGGAAGTGAGCTGCAAGAAGCTGGGGCGATTCGCTTGCTCGGTATACGGCTCGTTCCTGGAAGCCAAGGGGCTTTCCGAAGCGGCAGCCGCCGCGTATCAACGAGCTTGCCGCACCGGGGATGTTCAGGCTTGCCAATCCAGGAAGGGACCCACAGGTTTGTAGACTGGCCGAGACCTCGAGAGGCAAGCGAGAAACGTATGAAAGCTGTCGCGCTCACGCACTACCTTCCCGTCGACAACCCGGAGGCATTCCTGGACGTGGAGCTGCCCAAGCCCGCCGCGCTGGCTCGGGATCTCTTGGTGTCCGTGAAGGCCGTGTCCGTCAATCCCGTCGACACGAAGGTCCGCAAACCCAAAGACAAAGTCGAGGACCCACCCCGTGTGCTGGGCTGGGACGCCAGCGGCGTGGTGGAAGCCGTCGGCCCGGAGTGCACACTCTTCAAACCCGGCGACGAGGTTTACTACGCAGGTGACATCACGCGCTCCGGGAGCAATGCGGAATTCCAGTTGGTGGACGAGCGCATCGTCGGGTGGAAGCCGAAGAGCCTCAGTTTCGCCGAGGCAGCGGCGTTGCCGCTAACGACGATCACCGCGTACGAGTCATTCTTTGATCGTCTCGGAGTCGATCGCGACGGCGGCCACAAGGGGCAATCCCTGCTCATCATTGGCGCGGGCGGCGGAGTTGGTTCGATAGGCATTCAGCTCGCGAAGGCGGCGGGTCTGGTGGTGATCGCCACGGCTTCGCGTCCGGAGACGACCGCTTGGGTCAAGGAGCTAGGCGCGGACCATGTGGTCAACCACCGACAGCCCATGGTCGAACAGGTTCGCAACCTTGGCTTCCACCATGTCGATCACATCGCGATTTTCAACGATATGCGCCACTGGGAAACGGCCGTGGAACTGATCCGGCCGCAGGGTGGCATCGTCACGATCGACGACACCGATTTGCCGATGCCCATGGGCGGCATGAAGACCAAGGCCGCCAGCTTGCACTGGGAACTCATGTTCACCCGCGCCATGTTTGAAACCCCCGACATGATCGAGCAGCACAAGCTGTTGACCTACGTAGCGCAGGAAATCGACGCCGGGCGCATTCGCTCAACCCTGGACACGGTGCTGACTCCGATCAACGCCGAAAACATCCGCGCCGCCCACGCACTGATCGAGACGGGAAAGGCCAGGGGAAAGGTTGTCGTCGCGCAGCCGAGCTAGCGGATTGCGGCAGCACGAGTGCGACGTTCACCGTTTCTTTTTCTGACCACGCGGCGCCGCTTTCGTCTGCGCGCATGGAATCGCGCGGCGCGTGCCCGGTTGCGGCGTTAGAAAGGTGAAGCCGAAGCCAGCTCGGGCCGTCAGCTCAGGCAGTTTGTTTTCGTAGGCATCACGCACCAACTCGCGCATGACGTCGGTCTTCGTGCCGCCATAGGCTTTGGCAAGCTGACGCAACATCGCCACTTCTCGAGCGTCGAGACGGAGGGTGAAAGCACTCAAACGCGTGGGCATGGCGCCGAGTATCGCCAATTCGCCGACGTTTGGCGAGCACCGGCGGAAGCCTCCCTCGAGGCGATGACGGCATACGGTTTTGCAGCAGCGGCTGCGCTCAGTTCTTCCACTGGCAGTGGTTCTGACCGAATACGCAGTTCATGCCTTTGGGGCAGGTGGTGCTGGCGATGTTGCACGATAGCAGGCAGTGCTTCGTGGCCGAGTTGCAGCTCGCGGTTGCGTCGGGGCCTGGCGGCGGCGGGGGGCAGTTCGCGGCCGGCGGGCAACCGGGTTTGGCGCAGACGTTGTTCCCCGGGGCTTTGCGGCAGGTTTCGTCCGAGAGACACTCGGCGTCACTACCGCCGGGGCACATGCCCCAGCGCTGCTGGACGCAGGTCTTGAGTCCGGCGGGCGCGATGCTGTCGGAGACGACGGTGCACAGTTCGTCCGCCTTGCACTCGGAGTTGGTGGCGCACACGACGGCGCGTTTCGTATTGCCCATGGTGGTGCATTGGGCCGCGGGCAGACACGCCGTGTTGTGAATGTCGGCGAGAGGTCCTTGGACGTGGCAGCAAACGTCGGCGGCTTTGCAGTCGCTCGGCTCGTCGCATTTCAACTCGGTGACGGACTTGGATGCCGGGCACGGAGTTGCCGAGCACACGCCCGTCTTGCTTGCGCGGGCGTAGCAGCAGCGTTGAGCCGTGCACGTTTTCGACACGCAGTTCACATCTGCGCTGGCGGCCGCTCCGCTCGAGCCGCCGCTGCCCGCACTCCCTCCGGTGCTTCCGGCGCTGCCCCCGCTCCCGGCGCCGCCCGGGTTTCGCACCCGACCCACCAGCGAGGCCGC
>CALMUT010000063.1 GCA_937872925.1 uncultured Myxococcales bacterium
TCCGTGGATCTGGCAACACGAGCGGATTGGATCAGCCTTAGGGCGACGCTGAAGCGCTGATCCCGCCTGCGTGTCCTGGCTGCCGCCCCATTGCGCTGGTATGGTCTCCTTATGGCCCAGCCATTGACCGCCGACGACATTCTCCCGCTGGTGGCTCAGCTCTCCCCACAAGAGCGAGCGCGATTCTTTCGGCTAGTCACTACCAGAGGTGGCGACGCGAAGGCCTATCGCGTCGTCCCACCGACCCCCGACGAGTTTAGCAGTGACGACGACCCTCTCGGGTGGGACTCGGAAGGTTGGGAGAACGTCGGGTGAAGCGCGGCGAGGTCCGCTGGTACACTTTCAAGGCCCCTGACAAGAAGAAGGCCGATTCTGATCCTCTCCCGGGACGAGGTTGTCGAGCAATTGAATGAGATTGTCGTCGTGCCTGTCACGCGCACCATTCGTGGACTGGCGACCGAAGTTGTCCTGACGCAGGACGACGGCATGCCCGTAACTTCCGCACTGAACTTCGATCATGTGTCACTCGCTCAACGCGACCGAATCGGAGCACTTCTGTGCGTCCTTTCGGAAACGCGATGGCCGGACGTCCGTGGCGCGTTGCTCGTTGCTTGCGGGTTCGACAACCCGAAACTGGCTGACCCGTGACCCTTTCCGGACGACAGTCTTGCGCGACCACCAAACAGGGCTGCAGCAGACGAGCGCTGGCTTCGGGTGGTGTCTTGCCGAACTGCGCGCGGGGTCTAGCGCCGCGCCTCAATCGTTAGGCGGGCATGGCCGGGTTCGATCTCAGCAAGATGTCGGAAGCGGACCGCGCGTCGCTCCAGCGGATGCAGCACGCTTCGCGCGTGCGTCAGCTCAAAAGGTTGCGAGCAGCCGCCGCAGCGGTCGTAATCGTGGTGGTCACAGGCGGGATCCCGCCTGTCCTGCTGCTGCTCTTGTTTTCTAGCGTGCCCGTCGCGCTCCTCGCCATGAGCACCGTTCCAGGACTTGCGCTCGCGTCCTTCGTGTACAAGAAGCTCGGACCCGACGACTCTGGACCCTTCGCGTGACTTTGCTACCGTACTTGGAGCGGGCGACGAGTACTGCGGCCGAGCTAGTTCATGATGTCCGGGCTCTGGGAAGAGGCGTCGGCCAGGTCACACCTCTTCGCTTTTCTCAAAGTACTCGTCCCAGCTGGAAAAACCGTCAGGCGGGCGCAGTTTCGTTAAGACAAAGGCAAGGTACTTGGGATCGTCTTCCTCGAACAGCTCGCGTCCCTCCATGAGAAAAGCGCGCGCCAGTTCGTCTGCTGCCCTTTCCCTGTCGCCAAGCTCGTAGGCTACTTGTCCACTTCGCAGATGGACGAACGGATTTCCGATCCCGGCCGGGCAATTCAGCGCCTGCCGCAAAGCATCCGCACTGTCAGCGAAGCGACCGGCAAGGAAATGCGCATCCGCGATTCCCGCGAGCAACCACAGACCCGCCTCCCACTCCTGCTTTGGCTCAGGCAGCAGATTGTATGCTGCCTGAAATCTCTCCAACGCTTGGTCGAAACGCTCGCCCGAAGCGGCCTCGTCCCCCTCAGCAGACAGTCGTACAATCTCAGCGTGAACGTCATCGGGAAGCTCAGCCATGGCTCCGGAGTCTACACCGCGAAGGCGGCCGAACAGGGACCGGTGGTGCGAACTCAGATGGCCACCAACCCCGCGATGGTTCGGCAGCAGACAGACGCAGGCGGTTTTGTCGACCGCTTCCAGCGGCCGCTAGCTTGGACCCGCAATCCCCAGCGCCCGGTTCCCCCTAGCGCTAGCCGCCGCGGGCCCGAGTCGATAGATTGCTGTGCGGAGGTTCCTTATGGGCGTGGAATACCGTCACTTTCTTGTCGCCGCGGACAGTACCTGCGGAGCTGCGAATGGCGGCGCCGGCGGAAACCGGCCGACAACGAACCGAGTGCGCCGCCGGATTCGCTGTGGGTTTCAACGCCACATGTTGTTTCTGGCGTCCGCTGCTGAGCGCCACAACCGTTAGGCCGACGCCAGGTCGCGTTGCAGAAGCTCGCAGATCTCATGCGCGAGCATGCTGAGCTTCTTGGATTGAGTTGCGTTCATCAGGATCACCACGGCCAGGTTTGTATCAGGATAGATCCGGGTCTCCGAAGTGAAGCCAGCGCCTCCTCCTTCGTGGTTCCAGAACTCGACGCCACGGTGACGACCGCATTTCCACCCAATGCCAACGCCGACCCTGGAAGCAATTCCGGCTGCGCCTGGGGACTGCACGGTGAGCATCTCTCGCTTCGAGTCTGCGCTTAGTATGCCGTTGGTCGTCTTGAGCAACTCAGACGCCATAGGGAGGAAGTCTGTTGCGCACCCCAGCAATCCCCCGATCGCGGCCGTATCGAGGGTGTACTGGTTGAGCGGCACCAAGGAGCCGAGTCGAGCTCTCTCCAACTGCCTCGACACCTCGGGCATCATGAAGCGAAGCAGCCACCGCATCGGGTTGAAACGCGAAATGTAGCCCACGGCGGCGTGTGGCTGGTTCTCGCTGTTGTAAGTGAACGTTGCGCCGCTCTTCAGCGGGCCCAGGAGCTGCGTCTGTACGAACTGGACATAAGGCACGCCGGACACACGCGTGACCAGTTCGCCAAGAATCGCATAGTTGACGTTTCGATAGGCAGCCTTCCGCCCGGGCCGCTTCCCCTGATCCGTGCGATAGCGGGCAAGCGCTGCGGCACTTGATGGCATGGGGGTACCTTCAAAATGCACTGCAAGAAAGCCGGCGAGGGTATCCGCAAGACCCGAACTGTGACTCAGGAGCTGCCGGACCGAGATCGGATTGCGCAGCCTAAGATCGCCAACGTAGTCTCCCACAGGGCCGTCAAGCTCCACCAACCCCCGCTCCCGGAGCAACATCACCGCTGCTGCCGTGTACGGCTTCGTACCAGAGAACAAGTGGAAGACCGTGCTTGACTCGACGTGACGCTGCGCTTCGACATCCGACAGCCCGAAGTTTGCGGTAGCCTGCGCGCCTGCCCGCCACACAGCAACCGAGCAGCCGGGTACGCGTGCCTTTTTAAGCATCGCGGCCACGCGCTGCCTGAGCGGCCCAGCGATCTGCACGACGGATGTCTAGCGCGGGACCCGGCTGACAGGAAGAGCCCGCCCGCTAGCACCCACCCCCACGCTCATGCGCCTCAGTTCTTTGAACCTTGCCGGCACCCCCGCGTCGGGGAGTGGCGAACCGACGCGGTTTGCGCTCAATACTGCCAGCCGGACTTTCCGGTCTGCCGACTTCAGACCGCGACGACGGTCAAGTGCCAGAAGGGTTGCGCCTGATGACCGCGACGGCCGTGACATCGGTTTGGGCGTGACCGCGCTCCATCCTCCGCCGCCGCGAAAAGTGAAATCCTGGGAGAAGAAGAAGAGTTGAGCGCACGCAGGGGAGTTGGTATCCACGCCCATCAGATCCGCCCGGCAACGTTGGGCGCACCTGCGGGGGCTCCAGATGGCAAAGTATTTGATCTCATTCCCCAGTGCGGCAATGAAAGTACCGGACGCGGAGTTGGAGGCGGTGGGACGAGATGCTCGTGAAGTGATACGCGAGGCGAAGGCGGCGGGCGTCTGCGTTTTCGCTGGTGGTATCGATGAGGGTGTTCCGCCGGTTCTGGTTTCGGCCGATGGATCGCTGGCTGAGGGAGGCTACCCGTGGGCGCCTCCGCTCAACGGTGGGTTCACCGTCCTGGAGTTGCCTTCCCGCGAAGACGCTATCGCATGGGCCGCACGTATCGCGAAAGCGTGTCGCTGTGATCAGGAGCTTCGAGTATTCGGGCTTGATCCAGAGTCGTGACTGGGACATCGAAGACGACGATCCAGGTACACTCCAGCCCGATGTCGACCACGAATACGCTTTCGATTCGGCGCGCGCGGGAAGAGGACGCTCCGCTGCTCGCGTTGGCTCAGCGGGCGATCGCGCAGCGTCCCGGCCTGCTCGCTTCGACGCCGGAGGAGATCGTCGACGACGAGGTTCGCGCCAAGATCCTCGAGCTCGAGGCCGGAGAGAGCGGGCTCTTTCTCGTTGCGGAGCTCGGCGGCGCGGCGGTTGGGCACGCGTTCTTGGAACCGCTGTCCCTCGCGGCGACGTCGCACGTGGTTCGGCTTACGATCGCTGTTCACGACGGCCACCAACGCCAAGGCGTCGGCAGAGCGCTGATGAACGAGCTGCTGTCCTGGGCGCGGTCGGAGCCGCGCGTCGAGAAAGTCGAGCTACAGGTGCGCGCCTCGAACGACGCCGCCATCTCTCTGTACGGGTCCCTCGGGTTCGTGGAAGAGGGGCGCAAGACGCGACGGCTGAAGATCGGTCCCGGCGAGTACCTGGACGACGTGTACATGGCCCTTTGGGTGGGCTGAGCGTCCGAGCCGCGCGCGGGACTACTGCGCAGCGCATCCGCACATGCGCCCTAGCGCGCGCCACCGGCGGCGTAGCCGATGGCGCCGAGCAGCACGGCCACGTCCAGCTCGAACAGCAGTGAGCGCGCGCTACTGCCTTGGTTGTCGAAGGTCCCGTCCAGTCGCACGCCGAGTCGTAGGTCGTACAGGTATGCGGGCAGCGCCAACTCCAGCAGTGCGCCCGCCGCCAGGCGCTTTTCGTCGTCGCCGCCCTCGCCGCTGCTGCGCGTGCCGACGAATGCGCCCGCGCGGAAGTCAACCAAGTCGAGATGCGCCAGAGGGACGGTGCTCAGCAGTCCCAGGGTGTACATCGAGTGTGTGCGACCATCGAGCAAGGCGTCGGCCCAGCCGCCCACGCCCAGGCCCCGGCCGCCCGGCGCGGGGTAGGACAGGAGCGCACCACGGAAGCCCCAGGTGAAACCGTTCAGTTTCTCTCGACCCCACGTGCTCCCGAGTGGCATCGACACGTTGAGCCGTACCGGCCACGCCGGCAATCCGTCAGCTCGCGCTGCGCTCGGCCAGAGCCAGAAGCAGAGCGCACACACGACGCATTTCAAACGTGAGGACAAAGTCTGGATCCTAGCGAACTTCGGCGCCGGGCAGAAGCGGCCGCTCAGTCGAAAGCATACGCGCGTCATCGCCCCGCCAACAGCAGGCTTGGTACGCTGCGTTGGACGGCGAAGTGACATTGGGCTGAAGCACAAATACACTTCTCGCGTGTCGCTTCGCTACGATCACATCGGTCAGGGTTACGCCCTAAGTCGGCGCGAAGATCCGCGCATTGCAGCGCGCATTGCGCGCGCACTGGGTGATGCGCGTACGGTGGTCAACGTGGGCGCGGGCGCCGGCTCCTACGAGCCAACGGCCCGTCACGTCATCGCCATCGAACCCAGCGACGTGATGGCGGCCCAGCGACCGCCTGACCACGTCCCCGCAATTCGCGCATTTGCAGCTGCCTTGCCACTTCGAGACCGAAGCGTCGACGCGGCAATGGCGATCCTCACCGTGCATCACTGGGACGACGAACGGGAGGCCGGTGTGCGGGAGCTACGTCGTGTGGCTCGCGGCCCGGTGGTGGTGCTCACCTACGACGCAGAGGTGAGCGGTCGCATGTGGTTGATGGCGGAGTACCTCACCGAGGTCGCCGAGCTAGACCGCCGTATCTTTCCGCCGCCGGAGACCATCGCACAGTGGCTCGGTGGCGGGCGCGTGGAGACGGTGCCCATTGCGGCCGACACGCCTGACCGCATGCTTGGGGCGTTCTGGGCACATCCCGAATGGGTGCTCGACGCGGACGCTCGCAACGCCACGTCAGGGTTTGCGCGCCAAAGCTCCGAGGTGGTGGAGCGCGTAGTCGCGACCCTCACCGCGGATCTCGACAGCGGCGGGTGGGACGCCAAGCACGGACACCTGCGCCAGCTCGCCGAGTACGACGCGGGGCTGCGACTAGTGGTGGCGGATTGACGCAAGGTTTTCGGGCGATGGCTTTGCTTGCGCCGGGCGCACTCACGGTGCCCGACGCAAGGCGGCGTCGCCATGTCGTGGACCTGAGGGCGGAAACACATAACGACGCGTCGAGTGTTGAAGGGCGTGCTCCGTGGGTTCCTCGGGACGTATACCAGTCGCTACTCCGACTACGACGGCTACTGGCTTTTCGGATTTCTCGTGAAGGATCTGTCGAGCATGCGCATCGATCTATTCGATGAAAGCGTCGGCTCGCCAGGCAGCCCTCAGGAGGCGGCGCGCTGGCTGGCTGCCAGGAGGTTCCGAGAGCAACTTGCAAAGCACGGTCTTTCCTCCGAGCGTGTAGCAAGTGCGACGCTAGTACTCGAGCGAGTTGCGGAGGAGCGAGTCGTCGTCGACAGTCATGACCGCAGAGGCTTTCGAGTGGATTTCAGGCATCGGTCACGACAGACACGGGGCTCATCTTCGACTCGGAGGTGACGGTGTTCGGCGCCGCATGACCGAGCGCTTGAGCGGCGAAGAGGGTGAAGCTCCCAGAACGTTACAGCAGGCGAGTGCCTGGTGTCCGCTGGGTGGTCTTCGTTCGAACTGCGGCCAGGGCCTGGCAGCGATATTGCCAGGGCGTCGGGTTTGCCAAGCGGATGTCAGGGCGGTCGCAGTATTGACCGATCGCGCAGTCAGCGTCCTACGCGGCGAAGATGTGCTGCACCACGACGTCGCCGTTGATGCTGCCGGTGTTGGTGCCCACCACGGCGACGCGCATGTTGCCTACGTAGGACGCAATATCCGCCGCGGGCGACATCGACGCGGCTGCCGTCGCCGTGCCGGCGGAAATGCGGCCCAGACAGGTGGAATCCTGGGCAATCTGGAATATGGATCTACTCATGCTGATCCCCAAGGCCGTCGCCAGTCCGCACCCGGTGCAGATTCAGCTGGACACTCCGAACGCGACCTTCGCTCCTGGGCAGCCGATCACCGGACACCTGACCGTAACCGGTGCACATCCCGACAACGGGGAGTTGTTGGTCGAAGTCCACGCCTTCACCGTCGGCAGCGACGGACACCCTGGATATGCACAACTGGCGTCGCAATCGGTCTACACCGGGCCCTTCCATCCGGGTTCGACAAACACCTTTCCGTTTCACCTGGCCGCACCGCGCTGTGTGAGTCGGTACCAAGGCCATCTCTTCTCCCTCGAGACACGACTTGTGGCGGTGACGCTGCTCGACAGCCAACATGGCTCCCGAACGGGCGTGCGGCGCGAGCCCGCCGCCTGGATGCCGATCGCCATCGCGCAGGACGCGAGACCGCTCAGCATCGCTCCGATGGTCGGGTGGCAACTCACGGGAAACCCGAGCAGCTACGTCGGTTGCTGCTCCGGCATTGGCTGCACGGGCCTGGGTGCAGCGGGACTGCTTGGTATCGGGCTGACCGTGCTGCTGAACGGAGTGGCAGACGGTTTGCTATGGGTTGCCGGCGCAGGCATCGTCGCCCTGTTCTGCTTCGTGCTCGGGTTGAGCTACATCTTTGTCTTGCTGAGGAACACGGCGGTCTACCGCCGCATCGGGGAGTCTCGTTTCAGCGTCGGCCTGACCCCGGATGGTCAGGCCGTCTCGGTAGAGATTCAGCTCGAGCGCTTCAAGGGCATCGTCGGGGCAAGTGCCGTCATTCGCGTCGATGAACGAACCGAGACGCTCCTTTTCATCCGCGAGGACACTCGGAAGCAGTCTCACAAGCGTTCCCACCAGGTAGCCCTGCAGCAGATCGAGCTGGTCCCCAACCCCGCTGAACTCAAGCTCGTCGGATTGCTACCCCGTGCGGCCCTGAGCCGCCTGCCACCAAACGTTGGCAACAACCACGCGAAAATCCTGTGGCACCTCGATCTTCACCTTCAGCTGAGAGGCTGCCCCGACGTTAAGGGCACGTTCCCGCTCGACGCGGCGCCGGGCGGCGAGCCATTCCCGGTGCCACAGATTTCCAGCTAGGACGACGACGTCCCACCCGCGCTCGCGCTCACTCATCGTCCTCGACGGAATGGGATTCGAGATCGCGGCACGCTGCACAGCAGCCGCAACGGACCCGCGTCGCGACGCCAATACCGAAGCGGCGGTAACTCGTCCGAGGGAACAGGGCATGTTTCGTCCCCGTCGAACGTAGGAATCGGCCGATGCAGAACGCTCCACCCTTCACGCTCCGGTTGCGCCCCGCCAAGTGGCACGACTGGCGTCTTCGCCTCGCCCGCTATGGTCTTTTTTGCGCATTTCTGGCGTGGGGTCCGGGCTGCAGCTCGTCAAATGCCGGAGGTGCGCCGGGCGGGGCCGGAGGGGCCGACGGTGGGGTGGCGGACAGCGCCACGTCGGACGGGTCAGGCGGGGAGGGCTCGGGTGAGTTGCGGCACGAGATTTCGGTCAAGGCCTCGGATGGCATGGCGACAGACGAGTTCGGGGAAGCGGTTGCCCTGTCCGGCGACGGAAACACCCTTGCAGTAGGGGCCCGGCACCACGAGGCTCCCGACGGTACGCACGTCGGCAAGCTCTACGTCTACTCACGGGCGGGTGGCGTTTGGACCGAAGAGCTGAAACTGGAAGGCACCAAGCTCGCTGCAACAGGGATCGGGGAATCGGTCGCGCTGTCGGGGAACGGGAACACGCTGGCGGTCAGCGCTCCCAACACCCCCATCCCAGGAGCCGTGTTCGTCCTGTCGCGCACGCCGCAGGGCTGGGGTACGGCGTTGCCCGTCATGTCGCTGGCCGCCAGCTCCGGCGTGCGCGTTGCCCTGTCCGGGAACGGCGACGTCCTCGTTGTCGTGTCCCCGCAGGACCCGACGGACGGTCAAGGAAATCCCGACCCGAACGGCGCTGCAACGACAACCTATTACGTCTTCCGTCGCCAAGGGGCGGCGTGGACTCAAGAGGCTGCGCTTCGCCCGTTTGGAGTCGGCATCACGTCGGGTGGAGCCATCGCGCTGTCGCGAGACGGACACACGCTGGCCGTCTCGCGCGCAAACGCGGTCGCGCTGCTCACTGACAGCGGCTCGCAATGGACGAAGATCCGAGAGCTTTCCACGTCGAATCCGTCTCCCTCGGGCGGGTTCGGTGCGAGCCTGGCGCTTTCGGCTGACGGTGGCGTGCTCGCGGTCGGTGCCCCGGGCGAGACACCGGGCGGAGCCGCGTTCTTGTTCCAGCGCGATGCGAATTGGTCCGAGGTCGGCAGGCTGCAAGCATCGAATCCGGCGGTGGACGCCCAGTTCGGCGCTCAGCTCGTGCTAGCGGACGATGGCAACTTCCTCGTCGTATCAGCCCCAAAGGACAATAGCGCCGGTGCCGGTATCAACGGCGATCAAACCAAGAGCCAGCTCAACTACCCCCTCTATTCCACTGGCGCGGCGTACCTCTTTCGGCGCACCTCTTCGGGCGACGCTTGGACTCAGGAGACCTTCTTGAAGTCGCCCGCGGCCCACTTTGGCTGCAGGCCTGGAGAAGTGGCCTGCTTCAATGGGGCGTTCGGGACGAGCGTCGCCTGCTCTTCGAGTGGGAAGACACTTGCGGTGGGCGACCCGCTCGACAGCAGCCCTTCGAAGGGGCCAGTCTTGCTCGAAGCGGTACCCCAAGACAACAGCGCCGCGTACTCGGGCGCAGTCCAAATCTTTGGGCACTAGGCTCAAGGTGTGCAAACGGTCTGCAAGCAGGATGGAGTTCTTGCAAGCGTGACCTGAGGCGCTCAGAGCCGCGAAACTAGCTGTTCGAGTTCGCGGCGCGGAACCACGTGGGCAACGTGCAAGACGTCTTCCTCAACGTGAAAGAGCACGCGGTGGTGGATGCCTGCACGCGCTGAAGCGATGTGCGGGGCGCGCTTGAGCTTCTTGACGTCGTTCCACGCGTTTGGGCTGCCAGCCGCGAGCTCTGCAATGACGCGGAGCGCGGTCGCTGCGGTCTCGCGCCCAAGGGAACGCAGTTCCTTGGAGGCCTGCGTCGTAAACGCCGGGACCAGTACTCTGCGCGTCGACGCCACAGGTTCCTTGGCGGCTTCGACGTCGTCGTCGGGTTCGGGGGTCGTGGTCGCTTCGCGGACCTCGTCCGCGCGCATGCCCTTTCCGACTGAGCTCGCGATCTGTGCGCGAAGGTTACGCCGCTCCTCCTGCCCTTGGCTGACGATCCGTTGGAGATCTTGGACTTTCTGTCGCAGGCGTGCCCGTTCTGCCTCGACTTGCGCCCGCTCGTCTGGGTCCAATGTGGGAGCGACTGGCCGCTTGTTGTGCGGGGTCGCCTCTTGGGACGCAGCATCGGCTTGCTGCCGCTTGTCGAGGCTGGCCAGCTCTCGGTTGAGCTTGGCGATTTCGTCTGCGGCACGCTTTGACTCACCGCGCACTCTGCGAAGTTCGTCACGAAGCGCCTCGTCTTCTTGCCGGTCGATCAATTGCTTCCGCTGACTCTGTTCGCTAGCGAGAAGCACGTCGAAGATCTCCCACCAAGGCTCGAAGGGTGAGATGAGCAGGCGATCCCGCGCTTCTTCCATCACTTCCAAGAGCACCTGGCTGTCAAGCAGGCGGTCCTCGCTCAGCGTTCCCCGCGCGAAGAAGATACCGAGTGCCGGGAAGTGCCTCAGCAGTGTGTACGCCAACTCGATGCTGGCCGTTTGGTCATCCCTTGCCATCGCCTCTCGCGCGGCAGTTTCCAGAGTATCCAGTAGATCCGGGGAGCGTTCTAGGCAGGCGAACCGCACTCGCAATCGCGCATCTTCCTCGGGGTCCACGGACATCCCGTCGAAATGCGCGCGCGCTACCTCCAAAGCACCCTTACGAAGGGCCTCGTCGATCAACTCGAGGCGGAAGTCGTCCGTTGCGGAATCACCGCGAAACTTTGGGCGACGAGCTATCTCTTGCAGCGCCCGTTCCGCGTCGTCCCAGTGTGCGAAGTGGACGAGGCGACGAAACGCCGCGATCAGCGGCACACTTCCCAACTTGGAGAGATCCAGCCGTGCCAGCTCGTGGGGGCGGAAGTCCTCGACCTGGCGATTGGTCAGAGTCCGAGGGTCAACTTCCGGCTTCTTGGTGGCGCGCTCCGTGGGACGGTCCGCGCAGCACTTCTTGTACTTCTTTCCGCTTCCGCAGGGGCACGGGTCGTTGCGCTTGGGACCCACGGCGGCGTGCTTCAACGTGCCGGCGCTGATGTGAAACGCGGGTGCGGTCCTCGGTAGAACCTCGAGTAGCGGTCGATAGAAGTGGTTGCGGAGCTTGTCCTCGGCTCCATGGAATCTGGCGAGACGGATGTGCTCGGCGGCGATCAGGTCGAGGTGCGGATCACCCAAGCGTATTGCCGCCGCGCCCAAGATTCGCATGCTTTCGAAGTCGAGAGGTTTTCGCGCGAGGGTCCGTGCGTGGGAGATCAACCCCGGCGGCGCTGGCCTGTCGCCCAGCGCGTCCGCAGCGAGCATCAGCAGCAGCGCTTCGCGTTGCCAACTTGTTGTGCCGGCTTCCAAGATCGCCATCACGGTCGTCACCAAAGCTCGGTCAGTCGCCAGGACTAGCGGCGCAACAAGCTCGATGTTGTCCAGCTGCGGAACGAGTTGGGCAACGGTGTAGGACTCGAGTTGTGTGCCGCGCAATGCTAGCGCACAGCCCAGTACCGTCGCGGGCGTGTCGATGGATACCGCGCTGGCGAACTCATGTTCGACTTCGTTGGGATTGATGGTTTCGGCGAGTTGCGTCAACTCGGCGCGCGTGAACGCAGTGCGCTCCGCCTGCGCGATGATGGAGTTGGGCGCCTGGTGTTGCAGGAATGAAGGCACGCGAAATCATCGCTGATCCTTTTCCGTTCCGCCATGGCCCAGCTCGGGGCGCGTTTCTCGGTGGGCGTAGTGGCCTGGCGGAACCTACGCGGCGGAAGCTTGCGGGCCGGCGCCCGCCCCCGCCCGGGCGCATGCGCATCGAGTCAAAGGTTTGCGTGAAGGCGACGTGCCAATTCACGCGGTGCGGCGATCTCAAACCAGTCTCGGACGCTCCGCCACTTTTCTTGGTCCATGCCGTGTGGCATCAGTGTGTCCGCTTCTGCGTCCTCGAAATACGTCATGGCTTTCAGGACGTGATACAGGTCCGCATCGCTTCTGCCGAAGCGGACTTTGAAAGCGTCGCCGACGGTTTCCAGGTCCAGATCGGTGCGTTGAATGATCTCATGTAGATCCCAGAAGTCTCGACGGATCCCACGTCGCGCAATCGCCGAGACCTTCATAGTCGCGAGATCCAGCAACGACGCCACTGGCATGGGGCCGCTTGCGGTGTCTAAAACGCCCAGAGGTGGATACGGGTAGCGAACGATGTCAACGGGTACTCCGAACACGCGTCCGTTGAGGGTGGCGTCGGATACTCCGACCACTTCGAATTCCGGTACTTCGGTCGCAAGGCTGAGTCGGAGTTCATCGAGAGACACGTCACCGCGGGTGCTGAAAACGTCCAAGTCGACGGATGAGCGATGACCCAGATGAAGACCGATGGCACATCCACCCGCCAGGTAGAAATCGCGCAGCGCCGACGCGCCCCCTAATCTATCCAGGGCGCGCTGTTGTTCGCTCGTGAGCGTGCCGGGTGAGGCCATGTCTCGTCTTGTGCGTTTAGGTATAGCTGCCAAAAGCGGGCTGTCTTCTTGCTTATCGCGGGGTGGCCGTGGCGGAAGAATTCGAGAATCTCTGCTTCGCCGTAGCAACGCATCGCCCACGCAACGTCCTCCAGCCGTCCGCGTTCCAATACGCGGGCGAGGATGTCGCGGCGGTTCACTTCAGTGTCCAGCGCTGCAGGCTCGGTTTCCCAAAAGAGCCAGTGAACCTCCGCCGGTAGGGCCGCCACGACCGAAGCGTAACAGAAGTCGCGATGGCGGCCCAGGTGGCTCACTCCGCGGTGGCTTGAAGCGCGGGTAGCACGCCCTTGATACCCAGTTGCTCTTCTACCTGTTCGAAAACGGGGATCGCTTCTTTGGCTTCGGCGGGGCACTCTTTGGCGAACCGCTCGAACATCGATTTGCGATCCTTCGTGACAGCTGCAAGCGCGGACTTGAAAGCCTCCTCAGTCGCCACGCTGCTCGCCTTGGCTCCGATTTCCTTGCGCTTGTCGACGGACCCCGCGCTCAGCTCCTTGGCGACCTTCAAGCGCTCCGGGCAGGGTTTGCCGAGGGTCTCGGTGAGCGACATCCCGAAGGGAATCATGTACAGCGCCCCTGCCTTCTGACCCATTTCCGTCGGGTTCGGCGAACAGGCGGCCAGGGCGAGCGGGACGAAGAGGACCTGTAACTTCGGGTTCATGGCCAATGGCGTATCCGGAATCGAACCACGCCTCAAGAAGCTTTCGTGTTTCCGGGCGCTCGGGCGCGTGTCGGGTTTCGCCGCGTTCGCGTGGTAGCTTGGCCCGAGCAGTTTAGCGCGTGCAAGACGCCTCAATCGTGAGGCGGCGTTGATCACCCTACCGCGAGGAACGCAACCGGCATGAAAGGCACGACAGCTTCCAGCCCAGAAGAATACGTCGCCACGCTGGTCGGCTGGCGGCGCGACTGCGTGACGGACTTGCGCAGCAGTGTGCTCCGCGCCCGCGGTTTGGAAGAGACCCTCAAGTGGGGCCACCTAGTTTACCTATGCACCGGCCCTGTGTTGCTCATTCGCGCCGAGACGGAACGCATCCTCTTCGGTTTTTGGCGCGGGCAGCGCTTGCGCGACATCGAGCCAAGACTCAAACCCGGGGGCAGGTACGAGATGGCGACGCTGGAACTGCGAAAAGGCGATGCACTGAGCGCGGCCACGGTCCGCCGTTTGACGCGAGAGGCAATCGCGCTCAACAAGAAGCTGGGGGATCCTAGAGACGCTGCGAAGAGCGGGAAGAAGCGCTCGCCGAAGCGATAGGGACGTTGTCCCTGCGAAAGGGGGGGTGGGTGACACCGAGTGGGGAGCCCCCCGGGGATGACAGCCCCACCCAGTCTTCGGTCGCCGCATCCGCCCCCCCGCCACGCTTTCGATCCCCGGATTCGCAAGGCGCACGGCCATCCTCCCGGATCCGAATCGATGACTCCGCATCGCCTGCCCGACATGGCTTACACTCTGTACGTGCGAGCGGGCGGGCGTTATCTGCACACCCAGGTGGGGTGGCTGTTGATCGTGTTGGTGGGCGGCACGCTCGTCGGGGTGTCGGCGCTGTTGTTGTTCAGCGCGGGGCTGGCGTTGGCGCTGCCGGTGGCGGTCTTCTTGGCGCTGGTGCTGGCATGCTTTGGCTGGCTCACAGTGCGGGTGGACGAAAGCGACGTCATGGTTCGCTTCGGCGTGGGGCTCATTCGCAAGCGTATCCCGCTGGCGCAGGTGCGGAGCTTTCGTGTGGTCCGCAACAAGTGGTGGTACGGCTGGGGCATTCGCTTCACGCCCGAGGGAACGCTGTGGAACGTTTCTGGCTTGGGCGCCGTGGAGCTGACTCTGGACGGTCCGAAGAAGTTCCGCATCGGCAGCGATGAGCCGGAGGCGCTGGAGCATGCGTTGGTGCAGGTGCTCGGCACGCCGCGGGCGCTTTCCGCTCAGGAACACGCGACGGCCGAGCGAGGTGCGCGCCGCGTGTGGCTCGTCCTGGTTGCGCTCGCCTTCGTGCTTTTGTCTGGATTGGGCCTACTGCTTTGGGCCGAGGCCCGGCCTCCGCGCGCTTCCGCCGACGCCGCATTCTTTCGAGTCTCCAGCGCCGTCTACTCAGCGGAAGTCCCGCTGGCAGACATCACGGACGTGGAGCTAACGCGCGAGCTGCCGCGCATCGTCGCGCGCACCAACGGCACCGGACTGGGCCGAACTTTGCGCGGGAACTTTCGCCTGGACCGCCTCGGCGACGGCAAGCTGTTTCTTACCAGCGGCTCCCCGCCGTATCTCGTCGTCAAGACGCGGGACAGCTACGTCATCGTCGGTTACTCCGATCCTGAGCGCACGCGGGATCTCCATCGCGAGTTGCTGGCGCGCTGGCGAAAAGGGCTCTAGTATTGAGGCATCCCGCTCATGTCACGTGACATCATCCTTGCTCGGCGCGCGCGTTTCATCGCGGCAGCTTTGGCTACGATCACCGCGGGCGCCTGTTCCGACAGCTCCGCCCGGGCGTGTTTGGCACCGGTTGGCGGCGCCGGCGGCGTGTCCCCAGATGGATCCGTCGATAGCGGCGGCGACGCGGACAGCGCCGGCGTAATCGGTGGCTACGGGGGAAGCGCCGCGTCGGACTCGGGCGCTGCAGGAGCCGCCGGGCAAGCTGGGGCCGGCGGTGCGCAAGAGGATGCGGGAAACGACTAGCGTCGGCTAGGCTGCGCGACCGGCAGTCCTCGCTCGCCGAGGTTGGCGCTAGTAGCACGCAGCGGACTCGACTTGCGCCGCCAGAGCATTCCGCTACCGTTGCGCCATGATCAAGTCGCTTGCCGTGGGTGTTGCCACTCACAAGAAGGAGGATGACCGGAGCTAGGACCGGTGATCCAAGGTGTGGGGTCGAGCAGACCCTAGAGCAGATCGCAAGACTGCAACATAGCCGCCGAGAGCGCGATGCACGGGGGCTCTACTACGCTGAGGGCGTGCGCAACTTCGTGAGTGCGGTCGACCATGGCGCGGAAATCGAGGGTGTGGTCGTCAGCGAACGCCTGCTCACCTCGGGGGTGACGCGTCAGCTCGTGCGAAAGCTGCGTGCTGGCGGACTGCCCACAGTGTCGGTTTCCCCCGAGCAGTTCCGTGGAGTCTGCAAGAGCGAGCGGGCCTCGGGCATCGGCGCGATCTTGCGCTATCCCTTGCGCCCGCTGCACGGCGTGCAGCCCCGGAAGGGTACCTGCTGGGTGGCACTGACGCAGGTGCGTTCTCCCGGCAATCTCGGTTCACTGATCCGCACCTCGGCGGCGGTTGGTGGCGCGGGGTTCATCTTGGTGGGTGGCGCCGTGGACCCCTTCGACCCGAGCGTGGTGCGGGCCAGCATGGGCTCGTTGTTTCGGCAGACGTTCGTGCGGACTGGAGCACCGCAGCTTTTGCACTTCGCGCGGCGCCATCGGCTGCAGCTAGTCGGCGTCTCACCCGACGGGGATGCGGACTACGATGCGGTGCGCTACCGATCGACGCCCATCTTCGTGCTCGGTGACGAGCGTCGCGGGCTCGACCCTGAGCAACGCCGCCTGTGCCAACAGCTCGTGCGTATCCCCATGCTGCCGGGCACGGACTCGCTGAATCTGGCTGTCGCCGGCAGCCTGATGATCTATGAAGCGTTCCGACACGTGAGGGCTCGACCAGGCGTGCATTCAGTCTAGTTTCACGCAGACGAAAACCGCCGCACAACTCGATGGAAATGAGCGCGTCGCCACCATGAGGCACACACACACACTTTGGGTCTCCTTCGCATTGGCTTCAGCTTGTGCGCCGGTGGGTTACACGGGTTGTGGGAGTCCACCGAGCCGTTCCAGCACAGCTGCGGCTGCGACGTCGCCGGACGAGGGCGCGCACGACCGCTCGAAGGACCGCGCCACGCAAACGGGAGTGCCGCAGGAGGCCGGCGCGTTGGGGTGCTCCGCGGACCAGGCCTCGTCGAGCGACGGTGGCTGCGTGCCGCGCGCGGAAGCCACCTGTGCCGACGGAACGCAGCGGGTCGATGGTGGCGCCTGCGTCGTGAGTGCGACGCCGGTGGTCGAGGTGCCGGGCCCCCGGGATCCCGCCGCGATACAAGCCGCATTGGTAGGTGCCATGCGCAGGATCCGTGGCGGCAGCTTCAAGATGGGTTCGGAGGAGGCCGGGCTCTCGGAGGATCAGGGTCCGGTGCACGCGGTCACGATCGAGTCCTTCGAGCTAGATGTGAGTGAAGTGACCGTGGAGGCCTACGCGAAGTGCGTGGAGGCAAACGCGTGCCTGGCTCCTCTGAAGGAACGGTTGAGCACCGAGCCCGCCGCCGAAGCGATGTGCAACTTCGGCCACGAGAAGCGCAGCCGCCAACCCGTGAACTGCGTCTCGTGGGACGACGCACAACGCTACTGCAAGTGGACGGGCAAGCGACTGCCGACGGAAGCGGAGTGGGAGTACGCCGCGCGCGGTCGAGCTGGCCGGCGCTATCCGTGGGGCAAGGCGGTGCCGGCGGACCAGCTTTGCTCGCGAAGGCGCTCGAACGGCATCAGCTGCGAGGTTGGGAGCTTCCCTGCGGGCAACACGCCGGAGGGTATCAGCGACTTGGCCGGGAACGTCTCGGAGTGGACCGAGTCCGTCTACTGTCCCTATTCCGAGCCGACGTGTCGGTCGACCTTGCGCGCGCATCGCGGCGGCAGCTTCTACAACGATCACGAAGTGGATTTTCGCGGAACGGAGCGGCGCCGCGCCGCGCCTGGGACGCGCCACTCGAGCATCGGCTTCCGCTGCGCCCGCTGAAGCAGGACCCTACGCGCCATGCGGTGCAACGCCTCCGCTGCGCAGAGCACTCGGCTTGCGTCGGTCTGGAAAGCCGCAGGTCCCCGCTAGCCGCCGCGCAGCACCCGCGCGTGGTGCTGCATGTGTTCTGGCATGAAGCTCGCGACGAAGTAATACGAGTGGTCGTAGCCGGGGTGCACGGCCAGCTGCAGGGCTTGGCCGGCGCTTTTCGCGGCGGCTTCGAAGAGCTCGGGGCGCAGCTCGCGTTTTAGAAACTCGTCGGCGCCGCCTTGGTCGATGCGGATCGGTGCCGGGTGCGGGCGCTTCCGCACTAGCACGCAGGCGTCGTGCTCGGCCCACGCTGTGCGGTCAGCGCCCAGGTACGCCGCGAACGCCTTCTGCCCCCAGGGCACTTGGCTGGGCGCCACGATCGGCGACAACGCAGAGATGCATTGGAATCGCTTGGGGTGGCGTAGCCCCAAGGTCAGCGCGCCGTGGCCGCCCATGGAATGCCCCATGATGCCCATGCTCGCGGTGTTTACTGGGAAGTGCGCCTCAAGCAATCGCGGCAACTCCTCGACGACATAACGCTCCATGCCGAAGTGCGACGACCACGGAGCTTCGGTTGCGTCTAGGTAGAAGCTCGCGCCCTGACCGAGATCGTAGCTGTCATCGTTCGCAACACCTTCGCCGCGCGGGCTACTGTCTGGGCACAGCACTGCGAGCCCAAGCTCGGCCGCGCAGCGTTGGAATCCGGCTTTGGTCGTTGCGTTCTCCCACGTACAGGTCAGCCCGGAGAGATACACCAACATCGGCACTGGCCCCGCATCTGCCGCTGGTGGCAAGTAGAGCGACAGCTCCATTTGCGTTTGCGTCGCGCTAGAGGCGTGGCGCAGCACCAGCTGCCGTCCACCGAAAGATCGGAACTCTTTCAAGATCTCCATGGTGACCGCAGCCTAGCGCAGCTGCGCCCGCTGTCGGTGTTCTGGTTTTGGTCGTGGAACTGTGCCGCGCTGCCGCACTAATCTCGCTCTTTGCGATGTGGTGCGCCCGCCCTCGTATCCAGATCTCACGAGAGTTGCGCGCGCTGCGTGGCGATGCTGCAGCCGCAGAAGCCGGACTCGGCGCCCGCTGGGCGCAGACGACAAGTGACGGCGCCGCCCACATGGGGGATGCTCGCGCGCAGAAAGCGAGGGCGCGGGCCATGGGCAAGATCACGGACAAGATCGTGGTGATCACCGGAGGAGCCTCCGGGATCGGCAAAGCGGTGGCAGCAGAGCTTGGCGCCGCGGGCAATACGTTGGTGCTGGCGGACGTGCAGCAACAGGTGCTGGACGAAACCGTCGCCGAGTTCGAGCGCGCGGGCTACCAGGTCGAAGGCAAGATCGTGGACGTGCGCGATCCCGTTGCCGTGCAAGCGTTGGTCGACGGCACCGTGCAGGCGCACGGTCGCATTGACTACATGTTCAACAACGCCGGCATCAATATTGGCGGCGAGCTGCGGGACACCAGCCTGGACGATTGGAATCGGCTCATCGACGTGAACTTGCGCGGCGTCATCCACGGCGTGCACGCTGCCTACGGCGTGATGCGCACCCAGGGCTTTGGGCACATCGTCAATACGGCGTCCCTGGCCGGCATCACGCCGGCGTTCATGGAGGGCGCGTACGGCGCGACGAAGCACGCTGTGGTCGGGCTGTCCCTGGTGCTGCGGGGCGAAGCCGAAGAATTCGGAGTCCAATGCAGCGTGATCTGCCCCGGCGTGATCCAAACGCCGATGGTGCACAACTCCGAGTTGCGGAACTTCCGCATCGAAGACGCTCTGGAAGTGTTGCCCATGAAGCCGATGCCCGTGGAGAAGGCCGCAAAGGTCATCGTGCGCGGCGTGCGCAACAACGATGCGGTCATCGTGGTCACCGGGGCGGCGCACGCGCTGTGGCGGGTATATCGCGCCGCGCCGGAGGCGTTCCTCGCCATTGGCAGGCCGCTGATCAAGAAGATGCGCGCAGTGCGCATTCCCTAGCGGTCGGGCAGTGTTGTAGAGCGGCACTGTCACCTACGTATGGTGCTAACGCGTTCCCGAGGCAGCGCTGCGGGCCAGCACCCGTGCTTCGAGCGCGCGCGCCTCGCGTTCGTCGGCGGCGTGGGGATCGCCCGACGTGGTGGTCTCGCCATGGGCCAAGTGATGCAATAGGTGTGCGGCCTTCGCAGCTGAGTGCGCGGCGTCGGCATTTGCGTCCAGCAGCAGCGTGCGCTGACTGACGACTCCTGCGCCGTCCGCCGCGAAGCAGAGCGAGAACTTGCCGCGCACGCGCGAAAGGAGCGCGCGTCCTTCGACGTCGCGCTCCAGCAATGCGAGGGTACGCTGCGCGCGCGGGGGATCCGCGGCGTAACCCGAGGGGCAAGCGTGGCCTGACGGCGTCTTGGCGCAGCCTGCGCTGGGGGCAGCGCCGCACGCCACCGCGCCGATCGACGCGCCCCACGCCAGTAGCCGACGCACGTGGGGCCGGCCCCCGCGCGCGAAGACGGAACGAAAAGTTTCCATGGTTCCGCCGGTCCGCCTCACGGCGCCGCGTCGACCTGCCACTGGATCCCCGCGAGCTTTGGCGTCGCAGCAATCACGTGGATCTGTCGCACCAAGCCGGAGCTGTCGACGTCCAAGCGGAACACCGCGCGTGGCGCCAGTCCACCAGTCGCACCCGGATAGACGGCGATGATCGCGGGCAGCCCGTTGACCATGCCGACACGAAAGCTGGCGCGCGTGTCGTCTACCCGCAGCTTCTGCACTTTGACGTAGAACTTCGCGACCTTGGCGCCGCCGACGATGGGGCTGCCCGCTGCCAAGAACTCGCCGTTGCCGTCGTTCAGGGAGACGGCGTCGTCGCAGAGTAGCGCTGTGACTCCTTGCATGTCGCCGGCAGCGAGCAGCGCACCCATGCGCTCCAGCGCCTGCGCGTTCTTCGCGATCAGCTCGGCGTCCACGACGCAGCGATCGGCGTCGTAGGGCTCCATGGCCTTGCGCGCGCGGTGGTGGGTCACGCGCACGTTGGCTTCGGACAGCCCCGTGGTCTCCGCGACCTCGCTGACGGAGAAGTCGAGCACGTCGCGCAGCACCAAGACGGCGCGTTGGTCCGCCGTCAGCACTTCCAGCGCCAGCAAGAACGCAAAGGTCGCGCTCTCCAGCTCGCCGTAGCGTGCTTCCGGAGACGGCTCGAAGGTGCCCAGCTCCAAGTCTTCTACTGGCGAAGGCAACCAAGGGCCGCGATAGCTGCGCGTTTGGCGTCGTCGCAGGCTGTCGATGCCCAGCCGCGTCGCGACCTGCACCAGCCACGGGCCCAAGGGCCGCGACGTGTCCTTGGGTGGCGTCTCGACGGCGCGCCGAAAAGTTTCTTGCACCAAGTCCTCGGACTCCGCGCCGTCCCCGGTGAGCCGATAACACACGCTCCACAGCATGCGCCGGTGCTGCGAGAATGCGGTTTCTAGAGTGCCGGCCTCCATGCGCGCCCAAGGATATCAGGAGTTCTGCTGCGCGGCGGCGAGATGATCCGAACCAATGCTCAGGGGCATGGCCATGGCGTTGAAGTAGGACTCGAGTCCGCCCAGCCACACGATCTCGACGATCTCGCGCTCGGAGTAGCTCTGCGCCAGCCGCTCGAAGAGATGTGCGGGCACGACCCGATCCCTAGCCAACGCCTTGGCGTAAGCAATGGCGGCACGCTCGGCTTCGTCGAAGGCCGGATGCGTCTCGAACTCGTCCAGGTGCTTGAAGCGCTCCGCGCCCACGCGCGACCGCATGGCCTCCGCCAAGGAGATGTCCGCACAGAAAGTGCAGCCGTGCGCGGTTGCGATCGCAAACTGCACCAGCGCGCGCACTCGCGCCGGCACCTTCAGGAAGCGCTCCAGCACCGTCAGTGCCGCCATGGTGACGATGAGCAAAGCGGGCGCTCGTGCATAGATCACCCGAAACGCCGTCGGCGTCTTGCCGTAGCGGCGTCGTGCGGACCAGTACAATAGGCGCATGAAAACGCCGCGCGGGCGCTCGACGGGCGGGAGCCGCGGGGGGCCGTGCGGGTCGGGCTCGGTGTCGCTGTCTTGGGGGCGAATGCTGGAGCCGACCGCCGCGTCCTTTTGGGACTGGCGGCCGAGATCGGCGTCGGATCGGGAGTGATGCAGGCTCAGGTCGGAGCCCAGGGCGCGAGTGGTCATACCGAGCACACGCACGAGGGGCCGGAAACGTTACAAGCGTGCGTCAGACGGCGGCATTCGTCGGCTTTTCCCGGCACCCGGCCTACGCAGCGCTCACGTCCACGCGGAGTTTGAGGCCAGCGCTGCGCACCTGGTCTTGGAGCGAAAGCCTCACGAACTGGGCTTCACTGTGGCCAAGCGCTTTGGCAAATCTGGCAGCACGCTCCGGGCTGACGTTCCAGATCCGCCCGCCGCTCACGGTTTCTCGCGTTCCGTGGCGATATCCACCACGCGGCCGACGGTGCGGTTGGTGATGCGGATCGCAGAGTACACCGTAGAGACGGACACGTCGTGCACCACCCGCACGATGCGCGTGGGCGTCGCGATCACCGGGATCTGCTCCAGGATGTCGAAGGGGCGGGCGGCGGTGGCCTTGTGCACTTGCTCCACCGCGGTGGAGCCGTGTTCGATGGCGTCTTGCACCAAGTCTTTCAGACCGTGCCAGCGTTTCTGCGAGTTCATGTTTCCTCCCGGCACCATTGCAGGATCTGCGCGTACACATCCGGGTGACGCATCAGCGTCATGTGTGCGACGCCGGTCAGGATCTTTACATGGCTGGGGGGCAGCGCCATGCTTCCTGGGTCCGCGCACTCGCCGTTGGTGGCACTCGGCACCGGCACCATCACATCGCCGAAGAGTGCCGCCAGGCGCGGATCGCCAGAAACGGAGCCAGCCACCAGATAGTGCTGCAGGCTGGGCAGCAGCGGCACGGGGTGCTCCTTGTCACGCAGCGAGATGGTCGGCTCGCGCCGGGCGCGGTCCTCGTGGCGCAGATCTGCGTCGCCCAGATCTTGAAGCCCGGCGCTGCGCATGCCCGCCAGGGTGACGGCCAGTCGTGTGTACGGGTCGTCGATGTGCCCGAGTAGCTTGGCGGCTTTGCGTGCAACGCGTTCCAGCGGCGCGCCGCGATGGGGCGTGCCGACGTAGATGGCGCGCTGCATGCGCGGCAGAAACCCGAGCTTCTCTGTCGCGGCAATGTGACAAGCGCTGCGGATCACCAAACCACCCATGCTGAAGCCAATGGGCAGGATTTCTTCCACCGCCACCGGGTACGCTTGCAGCAGCGCCTGCAGTAAATTCGCCAGCTCTCGCCCGCTGTCCGGGATCGAAAGGCCCGAGTTGTAGCGCAGCACCAGGGGCGTGTAGCCGAGATCTCGCGCAAGCAGCGAGCCGTAGTGGTCGCCGTCGTCGAAGTTCCAATGGTCTTCGGTGCACATCAGCCCATGCACCAGCACCACCACTCGGGGGCTGGCGTTGGGATGCAGCTCTGCGAGTGCGTCGCGCTGCATCGGCACCGGCCGGCCCTCGTGCACGCAGCTCATCGGCGTGGCCAGGCCGTTGCCCTTCTGCGCCAGATAGTCACCCACCGCACCGTTCAAGATGCTGATGGCAAGTTCCGTCTTCTGTCCCATCAGGCGGAGTACCTCATGACGGCGATGACGTGACACGCCGTGCCCGCAATGACCAGCAAGTGCCACACCAAGTGTCCATAGCGGATCTTGGCAGCCGCGTAGAACCCCACGCCGGCGGTGTAGGCCACGCCGCCGGCCACGAGCCAGAAGAACCCCCAGGGTTGCATCTGCTCCCAGAGCGGCTTCACGGCGACCAGCACCATCCAACCCATGGCAACGTACAGGATTGTCTCTAGCCGCGGATAGCGCAGGCCACCCAGCGCCTTGAGCGCGACCCCTGCAACCGCCAGCGTCCAGATCAAGCCGAAGAGCGTCCAGCCCCAGGTTCCCGACAGCACGCCTAGCGTGAAGGGCGTGTAGGTGCCGGCAATGAGCAAGAAGATCGCGGCGTGATCCAAGATGCGCATCACGCGCTTGGCCTTGCCTCCCGGCAGCGCGTGATAGAGCGTGGACGTCAAGTAGACGAGCACCATGGTGGCGGCAAATACGCTCGATCCGACGATGGCGCGTACGCCGTTCGGGTGCGCGGCGCTGATGATCATCGGGACCATGGCCAGTGCGGCCAGGAGTCCCAAGCCGTGGCTGACACTATTGGCGAGCTCTTCCCGTGGCCCGGGCGCTCTGCGCCGTGGTTCGAGGGGTTCGCATTCGACGATGGTCTTCATGACAACTACTCCGCGTCGCATTCCAGGGCGCCGGGATGTGCGGCGGATGTCTCTGCCGCCTTCTTCTTGCGCTTGGGCATGCTGGTCGATTTTCCGGATTCTGACAGGTCGCGCAGCACGCGTTCCATTTCCTGTCCGAAGCTGAGCTGCAGCGCGTCCTGACTCACGGGCTTCAAGGCGCCGAACGCAGCGGTGAGCTCTGCGGCGCTTGCGTCACGCCCGAAGCCTGCGGCTGCCTGCTTGAAGAAGTACTTGGCGAGGTCTTTGGCGGCGCGTCGGGCGTACTTCTTGAGGATGCTCAGGCCCGTCGCGGCGGTCTCCACGTCCACGCCCGCGGCTTCCAAGCGCATCACGGCCTGGAGCATGCCAGGGCTGGGAATGAGGATCGAATCGCCCTTGCCTTCGATCAACTTCAATCGCCGCAGCTGCGCCTGCAGCCCCGCGGGTTTCTTGCCCACGAACTCGTAGAGCTCACTTTCGCTGACGACGCGCGGACTGTCGTTGGCCCAGGGCTCCACGAGCTGCTCCTCGAGACCAAGCCACTCACCGAGGTCCAGCTCGCCCTTGTCGATCTTCTTGACCAGCTCACAGATGGCCTTGATGCGCAGACCGCGATCTTGCAGCTCCGCGACGAGCTTCAAACGCTCCACGTGGCTCGGGCCATAAAACGCGACCCGGCCGCGGATCTCCGGGCCGGGCAGGGCGCCCGCGGACTGGTAGTAGCGAATGGTGCGGCTGGGGACCTGGCTCACCGCCGCCAGCTGGTCGATGGTGTATTCCGCTTCCCCGGCGCCAGCGCCCGCGTCTCCCTCACCTGAATCCATCGTTTGCTCCCGTTTTGTCGCAGAAAGCGCGGGGTTCGGCCCCCGCGCTTCTCGATGGTATCAGTAGTAACCGTTACAGTGTGTACTGTCAAGGTTGTGCGGGCGTGAAAGCCGGCAGTGGCGCTGCCGCCGCAGCTGACGTCGCTACGGGAAGCGCGCCCTCGGCCTGCATCACCCTGGCTCCGGCCATCGCGCTTTCGCGCACCAACAGGATGCCGCCGGCGGCGTGGCTCAGCGGGTAGAAAAATCCCGAGGTCTGGCTGCTGACGCCTTGTGCGTTTTCGATGCGCACGCGGCGCTTCTCGCCCAGCACAGGCCCGTCCAAGTTGTGGCTCTGTCCCCAGGTGGCGTGGCCGTTTTCGTCGATGATGGCGGCGCGGAAGCGGCCCGGGGCTCGGCTCGGCTCGGTCAGCTTGAAGCTCATGTTGCTGTGCACGTAGCTGACCCGTGAGAACAACTTGTCGAAGTTGTAATCACTGATCCAGGTCGGGTCGCAGTAGCTCATCACGTCCACACGCGACGTGGGGGACATCAGCGTCTTGGTGAGAATGTCATAGCCCCACACGCCGATCTTGGCGCCGGAGTACGGGAAGGGCCCTGCGTTCGACACGCCGCAGGGCGCGTGGGGCAGACCGTGCGCGTGGCCAAGCTCGTGGGCCATCACGTCGGGGCTGTCGTTGGAGCTACCGCCGGAGAAGTAACCCACGCCGATGGAGCCACGTGAGTACACATCGCTGGCACCGGACAGCGCGCTGATGCCTGCAATGCAGCCGCTGCCGCAATAGGTGCCGAAGCTCGACTTGGGCGTCAGCACACCGTAGTAGTACACATCCTTGGCGGGCTGATCTGACGAACGCACGCCGTACAAGAAGTCCAACGCCTGGCTCCAGCTCGTGCCCGAGGTTGCCGTGACGCTGCCCGGATACGTGACGGCGGCACGCACACTGATCTTCACGTCCGGCACTGGGAACAGCTTGAGCAGCCGCTCGCGGTACGTCTGCACCCGCGCGCTGCTGGTGTCCGGCGTGTAGCCGCTGACGACGATGGGCACCAACACCACGTCCAGCCCGCCGCCCGCGCTCTGCGCTCCCAAGTTGCTGCTGCCCGAGGAAGGAAACCGCGCGCCGGCGGTGTTGCCCGTCGGAGCGCCCGCGCTGGTCTCGTGCAAGGTCACGCTGTAGCTGGTTGCCGTAGTCAGCGTGCTGCCGCTGAGGTCGAAGTTGAACGTGCTGCCGGGGGTAGCGTCGCTGGACGCGCCACTCACGACCATGGTCTTTTCCAACGTCGCGCCGCTGGAAAGCTCCAGGCGCGCGAGGATCTCGCGACTTGAAAAGCCCGATCCCGGCGTCACAAACACTCGCAACAGTCCGTCGCGACCCGCAATGATCGGTGCGTTGGTCTGTGTGACCGCGGCACCTGCTTTGGCGATGGGCACCTTGACGCCCTGGTACACGGCGATCTCGTCAATGCTGATGTCCGACGCGACGGCCCCGGCGCTACTGGCGCTGCCGGATCCTCCGTTGCCTCCCGACGACGCGCCGCCGCTGCCCGCACCACCTTGACCGCCCGTGTTCTGTGGTGGGTTACCCGTGGTGCCTCCGCCTTGTCCGCCAGAGTTGCCGCCACTTCCGCCAGCGCCGCCCGTGCCCTCGGGCCAAGTGTTGCTTCCGCTGATGCTCTCGCCCGTTTCGCCGCAGGCCGCGGCGCAGGCCTGCACGTCGCCAGAACTGCATACGCAAAACTGAAAACAGGAATCCGCACGCTCACAAACCCCCGGCGGGTCGTCTCCTGCGGGGGTCGCGCAGCCCAAGCAAGACAACAGAATGCAGGCGAGTGAACCAAAAGCGAGACGCGTGCGCATGACGATGGACCTCCAGTGACCGGGCGCAGGCGCCCGCAGGGCCGGATCGATTCCGGCGGTGAGTCGGTGCGGCGCCCTTCGCCGTCCGTTGTCAGTGGAATTGCAGCCATTGTGCCAACGGCGCACCGACCACGAAAACCCACGCATCTGGCGCTGGGCGACACCGGCGGTGGAAAGTTCGTCCCTGGTCGCACGTCGGTGCGCCCGCGGCGGTGTGCTGCACCACACCCGCGGCATGCTGCACCAGACCGCGCGGAGGCTTGCGGTGGGTTGGGTCGTAGCGCTACTTAGGCCCACGTGAGGCGGGTCTTATCCAGCGCAGTTGTTGTGGTGGTGCTCTGCGCTGGCGCAACAGCCGGCGCTCAAGTCGACGACCGGCGGGACCTGCGTCAGGAACCGGCGACCGCAGGGGAGGCCACCGAAAAGACTCCCGAGCCGAAACAGGAAGAGGATGAGGTTGGGCTTCCACCCGATGCCCCCATCGACTCCGACGCTGAGCGCGCGTTGCCGGACTACGACGGTCGCGGTGAGGATCCGACCACTGCCGGCGATGTTCTGATCTGGATCCCTCGCGTGCTGATGTCGCCGCTCTACTTCGTGAGCGAGTTTGTCGTACGGCGTCCCCTAGGCTGGTTGGTCACCGCCGTCGAGGAGGAGAAGGTCGTCGCCAAGGTCTTCGACTTCTTCACTTTCGGACCGGACAACAACATTGGTTTCGCGCCGACAGGATTGATCGACTTCGGGTTTCGCCCCAGTGTCGGTATCTATTTCTTCTGGAACGACTTCATCGCCAAGGACAACGACCTGCGCGCACGCGCAGCCACTTGGGGGCCCGACTGGCTGCTGTTCAATGCCAAAGATCGCCTGACCGTCGGTGAGGGGCACGAACTGACCGTGCGCGGAGAGTTCCTGCGACGTTCGGACTTCATTTTCCACGGCATCGGCCCGGAGAGTGGCGAGGAAGAAGCGCGCTACCAAGCCACGTCGATTCAGGGCGGCCTCTTGTACGAAGCCGAGCTGTGGCGCTCCAGCGAATTCAGAAGCCACGTCACCGTCCGCGACGTGCGTTTCGAGCCCGACGAAGGGTGTTGCGACGATCGCACCGTGGCGCAAGAAGTCGCCCGCGGTCGCTACCCGCTGCCGCCGGGCATGGACAGTGGCTACACCGTGCTGTCCCAAGGCGTGACGGCAGAGCTGGATACGCGACCGCGCCGGCAGCCCCGCTGGCTGCCCGACGGCAGCGACTACGTGTCGCCCAACGCCAGCGGGCTGCGCTTGCAGCTCCGTGGTGAACATGCGAGCGGCCTGTCCACGGAGCTGCGGGCCAATCCGAACGCTCCCGCTCGCGATCACTGGATCAAGTACGGCGGATCCCTGGGCGGCTACGTGGACTTTGCAGGACAGCAGCGCGTGCTCGGGCTATCGCTGATCGCCGATTTCGTCGACCCCATCGACGAGGGCACGGCAATCCCGTTCACGGAGCTCGTCAGTCTCGGTGGCGAGCGCCCCATGCGTGGCTTCCTTGAAGGTCGGCTGCTGGGGCGCAGTTCCGCCGTCGCGCAGTTCGACTACCACTGGCCGATCTGGGTGTTCATCGACGGCACGTTCCACTACGCCGTCGGCAACGTCTTCGGCGAGCACCTCGAGGATTTCGAGATGAAGAAGCTGCGTCAGTCTTTCGGCATGGGTTTTCGCGCCAACGGCTCTCGGGATCACGTCTTCGAGCTGCTGCTGGCCTTCGGTAGTGAAACCTTCGACCAAGGCGCGGGCATAGAAAACGTGCGTTTCGTGCTGGGAGCGACCAGTGGCTTCTAGGGTCATGACTCCCGGGCGCGGGCCGTCGTGGCCTCAGGTGCTCGGCCTCGTGCTTTCGGCCCTCGGCGCTGCCGCGTGCGGAGCGGCCCCGGTGCAGTTCCCCCTCAAAGATCCGCTTTGGGTCGATCCGGATCGTCGGCCCTTCGCCGCGGAGCCCGAGGAATACTTCTCACCCTTCGCTTGGGACGGCGCCGACCAGATGGTGTTCCGTCCCATCAGCCGCTTTTTCGCCGTGGATCCTGCGGGGGAAGCGGTGAATGTGAACGCCTTCGACGAGCCGCCTTCTTCGAGTTGGTTCTATCACCGCATCGGACGCTACGGCATGACGCCGGCGCAAGTTGCGAAGAGCTCGTGCACCACTCCGCTGCCGGACGCAGAGAAAACCTGGACGGTCATCGGAGCTAAGCCGAACGGCTTCAATCCTGGCTTCTTGCTCAAGGCTTCGGACGGTCAGCGCTACCTGGCCAAGTTCGACGGCGTCGTGCAAGGCCCGCGGGCGACCGCAGCGGACGTGATCGGTTCCCGCATCTACCACGCTGCCGGCTACTATGTTCCCTGTAACCGAATCATTCATTTCCGCCGCGATATCTTGGTCTACGACCCGAAGGCCAAAGGCGAAAACGAAAAGGGCGACAAGGAACCTCTCAGCGACAAACACCTGGACAAGGTTTTCGACAAGGCGCTGCGTCTGCCTGACGGACGCTATCGCGCGAACCTGAGCCTATTCGTCGAAGGCAAACCCATTGGTCCGTGGACGTATCAGGGCACCCGCAGCGACGATCCAAACGACATCATCCCGCACGAAGATAGGCGCGAGCTGCGCGGCATGGAGGTGTTGGCGGCTTGGACGGATCACTTCGATTCGCGCGAGCAGAACACCCTGGCCGCCTTCATCAAGGCGCCGCCCGGTGGCTACGTCCGTCACTACATGATCGACTTTGGGGACACCTTTGGCAGCATTTGGGAGCCCCCCATGCTCGGTCGCCGCATCGGGCACGCGTACTACCTGGACTTCGGCTACCTATTCGAAGACTTCTTCACCCTGGGTCTGATCGAGCGCCGTTGGGATACGGTGCGTTTTGGAAAGACCGAACGCGTCTTCGGCTACTACGACATCGAGACCTTCGACCCGGACAACTACAAACCCGGCTACCCCAACCCCGCATTCGGGCGAAAGAGCGAACGCGACGCGGCCTGGATGGCGCGGATCCTGGCGCGCTTTTCCGACGCGCACATCCGCGCCATGGTCGACGCTTCGCAGATGGGGGATCGCCTGGGAGACGAGCTAGTGCGTCTGTTGCGTGGACGCCGCGACAAGATCCTGCGGCGCTATCTCACGCGCCTGTCGCCCTTGGCGTGGCCCAAAGTGGAGCGCCGCGGCGCGGCGGCAGCCCTCTGTCTCGAAGACATGGCCGTCGTCGGAGGCGTGGTAACGAAGGCGGAGCGCGGTTATCGCGCAAGAGCTTGGCTGGGTGAAGACCGCACACCGGCGTTGTTGAACACGCCTGCGCTCAATGAGGGCAGCTGGGCGTGCGTGGGGCTGCCCGCGCTACCCGGTGCTTCCACGAGTGCGCCGGAGTATCTGATCGTGGACGTCGTGGCCACTTCCGGATCGCAGCGAACTGCCCCCGCGCGCGCACATCTTTACCACCTGGGCGGCACCGACTACCGCGTGGTCGGGCTCGAACGCCCCAGCGACGACGACCCGCCGGGCTGAAATGCAAGAGCCCACCCAGGACAAAGGCCCGCTAGAACGCGCCCTCTCTCTTGTCACGGAGGTCCGCGCCGGCGAAGGCGTCGTCGCGTTGCTGCTGAGCTTGAACGTCTTCCTGCTAATGACGGCGTATCTTGTGATCAAGCCCGTGCGCGAAGGACTGATCTTGGCGATGCAATCTGGCGCCGAGTACAAATCGTATATGAGCGCCGCCATCGCGGTGACGCTGCTCGTGGCGGTGCCGGCCTACGCACGCTTTGCGGACCGCCTGCCCAAGAACCGATTGGTTTTTTGGGTGACGATATTCTTCGCGTCGCACCTGGTGCTGTTCTTTCTAGGCAGCTTCGTGGAGGCGATCCGTGTGCGGCTGGGGCTTGTGTTTTATCTGTGGCTCGGGATCTTCAACATGATGGTCGTGGCGCAGTTCTGGGCCTTTGCCAACGATCTTTACGACGAAGAGCAGGGCAAGCGCCTGTTCCCACTCTTAGGCGTCGGCCAGACCGTGGGTGCCTTGGCCGGTAGCGCGGTGGCGGCGCTGTTGCTCGAAAGCGTGAAACTCGGCCTGTACCAAATGCTGCTGGCAGGCGGAGCTCTGCTTGTGCTGTCCGCGGCGCTTACCGTCGTGGTCCACCGCCGCCACCGGGCCGGTGTGACTGAGAAAGCGCTCGCGGACGAAGCCGCGCCGGTGCAGGACAAGAGCGGCGCGTTTCGCATGGTGTTCCAACACAAGTACCTCACGCTGTTGGCCGCCTTCTCGCTGCTTTTTAGCTTCGTGAATACCAATGGTGAGTACATGCTCGGTCGCTTGCTGCAGGAAGACGCCCGCGACCAGATCGCGGCCGGGATCCTGGCTAAGGACGCAATGGGCGCGCACATCGGTGCGGCCTTCAACCGCTTCTACTTGTATGTGGGCATTGGCACCGTGTTGCTGCAGACCTTCGTCGTCTCCCGCTTAGTGAAACACGCGGGTCTGCGCATCGCATTTTATGTATTGCCCGCGATCGCCTTGGCGGACGCGACGATGGTTGCAGTGCTTCCCGTCTTGGGCGTCATCTTCGTAGGCAAGATCGCGGAAAACTCCGTGGACTACTCCGTCAACAACACCGTACGCAACATCTTGTGGCTGCCCACGACCCAAGAGATGAAATACAAGGCCAAGCAGGCCGTCGATACCTTCTTTGTGCGCATGGGCGACGTTTCGTCCGCGCTCTTGGTCTTTGTGGGGACGACCTTTTTGGGCTTCGGCGTGCGCAACTTTGCCATGGTCAACGTGGTGTTGATCTGCGCCTGGCTGGTGCTGGCGGCAAAGATCCTGCGGGAACGCTTGAAGCTACCCGGCGCCCACGCCTAGGGGTGGCACTAGCTGCGTCGGGCCAGGACGCGCAGGTGGCGTTCGGCGTCGACGTCGCTGGAGTCCAGGTGGAAGGCACGTTTGAAAGCACGCAGCGCGCGGGTCTCATCGCCCGCGGCCAAGAACAGATGTCCCTGCACGTTGTGCGCTAGGGCGAGCTCGCGGTCCTCAAGCAGCGCCCGGGCGACCTGTCGCTCCAGTTTCGCGCGCTGGCTGACAATTTCGGCGGCGTCTTTGGTGAGCTGGTGCTCCGCCCATGCGTGGGCCAGGGCGTACTCTGCCGCTTCGGGGTCGAGCTCCGTTGCGCGTTTCAGATCGGCTACGGCCTTGCCGGCCAGGTTGTTGCGCAGCGCATTGCGCCCGCGCCGGAAACAGACTTCCGCGAGTAGCCGCGCTTTGCCGTCGTCCGCGCGGGGTGCGGTCTTTGCGGAGGGCGGCGGCGGAGGCAGCGATGGACGTCGCAACACCGCAGGCCGCAGCCGCCGCAGCCGCAGTGGCAGCACGCGCTCCGCTGTGGCGCGCGGCGAGACAACCTTCGCCGTCGACGGCGTCGGCGTTCGGTTCGGATCCGGCGTCGCGGCAGGCTCGGGTCGCGTCATTTCTGCGGCCCACTCAATTTCCTCCAAGAGGCTCAACGCTGCTAGCAGTTGTTGCGCGTGTAGTTGGTCCAAGGGTGAGCGCAGCAATACCGCCTCTTTGCTGAGCGTACCGTCGATCAGCTCCAAGAATTTGCGCTCTGTGGTCTTCAGCCGAAGGCCGTCGCACACTTCGGCGGCGGTGCCGAGCAGCTTTGGGTACTGGTCGCTGACACGCTCCAGAATGTCTTGGGTCGCGGCGGGGCTCAAATAGCGGCGGGCGCCTTCGATGACCAAGGGCTCCACGTCGATGGGAAAATGCGGCACATCGTCCAGTAGCCCCCGGCTTTCGGTGAACTGCTGTTGGGTGACTTCCCACTGCATGCAATGCAGAGTTTTGCGCTGCACTTGCTCCGTCAGCGCGTCATCCACCTGCTCCAGCGTCAGGTAACCCAAGTTGCACGCCACTTCGGCAAGTTGGCCCTCAACTCCGTCGACCAGGTGTTTCAACACTTCGACGTACTGCGTCTCGTTCAACAGCCCGCCCTCAAGCAGCACTCGACCAATTGCGTCGCCGTGGGCACCTTCGGAGGCAAACACGGGCGTGCCTTCGAGAATGTAGACCCGCG
>CALMUT010000064.1 GCA_937872925.1 uncultured Myxococcales bacterium
TGCCCCCACGCTGGACGGAAAGCGTGGCCCCGTGCCGGCCAGAAAGCGTGCCCCCGTGCCGGACAGGAAGCGTGCCCCCACGCTCAATCCCAGTTGGAGCTGATCCACATCTTCCAGCTCTTGAGGGTGCCGCTTTGGCCGGTGACCGTGTCAGTCACCTCCAGGATCCAGTCGCCGTTGACCATGTTGTCGCCCTCGAGACCCGACGGCGCGACGATATGGCTGGGCGGGTTCGCCTGGTGGTTCCAGAGCACCGCGGAGGCGCCCCCGGGCTGATGCAGCACGACGCGCAGGTCTTGGGGCCGCGGGTGCTCGATTTCGAGGTCCACGACCACGTCCATGGGCACCGTGGCCAGGCCGCTGACAGAAATGGTGTTGGTCACTGCCGCGCCGTCGTCGCCAATGACCGTGGCGCCGCTGCTGTAGAAGCTGTTCGCCGTCCAGGCCTCCATGCAATAGCCGTGGCTGTAGTACGGCAGTAGCAGTCCCGCGCACAGTCCGCTTTGGCACTCCGTGTGTGCGTCGCAGTCCATGCCATTGGGCGTTGTGCCGCCAAGCGTCTTTGGGTACTCCCGCAGCTTCAGCATTGCGGACTGGCCCACGAAGTAAAGGGACTGCAGCTGCAGCAGACTGCCAATACTGCGCGCGGCGATGATGGAGTTGACCGCACGGCTGTCGAGGCCCACGTCGTCATCGAGTTCGCCAACGCTGGCCGTGTTGACGAGGGCCAGCGTGGCCGTCGCCTCGTCCACCGTGAAGGCGACGTTATCGAAGACGCCAAGCAAGTCGCCGCCGCTGGGCACGTAGCCCTCGGAAGTGGCATAGGCGAGCAGGCTTGCCAGAGCGGCCGGGCCTACGTAAGGCACTGCGTCGACTTCGAGCATGTCGTCGAAAGGGTTGTCGTCGGCGGTGCCGAAGATGCCGTCGGCGCCGTCGCGGTGTGCGATCAACTCCTCCGCCGCGCGGCGATTGAGGGGCACCAAGTGGTCGAGTACGTGCAGGTTCGTGGCCGGCGCGTTCAACAGGCCCAAGACGCCGTAGGCCTGGGGGGACCCTTCCACGATGCTGGCGCTGCTCTGAGTGCTCGTCGTCGGCTCGGCGCCGTCGGGGCCGGCGACCTGAGTGGCGCAGCCCAAGGCCAGGGCTGCGGCGGAGACGGCGAGAGCGAGGCGGCGAAGGTGGAGCATGGCCCGTCTCTAGAGCAAGCTTCGGGCCGATAGGAAATCGGGGCATCAAGCCCAATATTGCCGGAAATAACGTGGGTCACGCGTCCAAGCATTTAGCCCAATTGCAAAATCCAATGCCTCGCATGCAACTATAGTTGCGTTTTAGCATAGTCGCTCCCGCGCCTCGTTCCGCGTAGACGGGCGCGCCGAGGGCGGGCTCCCGGCGGCTACTTCGCTCCGAACTGCGTGGCCCAGAGCTAGAAGCGTGGCCCTGGGCCGCTCCGCGACCCGACCCCAAACCCAAATCAAACCAAGCTCAGGGTTTGGGCCAACCCTCGCACCACTTGCAGGCCGGATCCGTCTCCGTCTTGGCGGCGCAAGCGTTGCAGAAGGCGTCGTCTTGGCACCCGGCACCGTCGCATTTGGCGGTGGCTGGGGCGCTGGCGCCGCTGACGAGTTGGTCGAGCCAGGTGGTGTACTGCATGCCGCCAGTGGTGCGGCTGTACATCAAGTCGTAGGGGTGGATGCAGTGCACCGGCCCGGGCGAAAGGTAGTAGCTGAAGTTCGTCGCGCCGGCGCTGATGTCGACCAGGGTCTGCTGCATCTTGGGTGACCAGTCCGCTTCGACGCCGCCCATGACGGTGTAGTAGGTCGTCTGGTCTTTGTCGAAGGCCGCCGTCTGCTGTGCAAAACGCACGTTGGGGAAGTCCTTGGCGACGGCCGTATACAGGTCGACAATGCTGAGGGTATTGATGTCCTTGCCCTGCAAGTCCGTGACGAAGGTCGGCAGCTGCGCGTTCCAGTTGGGAAAGCTCTCTTTGAAAAAGGTATCGCTGACGACGCCGCAACCGGAGTCCGCCAAGACGCTGACCTTCGCGTTGGGATATTGCTGTGCGATCCACGCAGAGTGGCCGATAGCGCCGTAGGCACCCGCGCTGCAGCCTGTGACCAAGATCTGGTCGGGGTCGTAGTTCGCGTAGACCCATTTGAGCACTTCCTGGCTGTTCACGAAGCCTTTGTGCTGGATCTTCACGTCGGCGGAGTATTCAACGGTAGCGTCGCCCCAATGCACGTCGCCGGTGCAGTAGGGGATGTGCACGAAGGTGAAGCCGGCGATGGGATTCTCGGCCTTGTCGAAGCGGTAGATCCCGCCGAAGGTTTCGTTTTTGACCGCGGCCTCGATGGCGGCGGCCGTCGGCGCCGCTTCGTTGAAGATGCTGCCGGCGACGGAGCAGGTCAGGGCGTTCCAGCAAGCTCCGCCACCCTGGAAGTCGATCACGATCTTCTTCGGATCGCCGCCGCGCACGAAGTATCGGAACGGTGTGTCTCGGGAGCAAATCGTCGGCGCGCCGGGTTCGATCACGCGAAGCTCACCCGGAGCGGGGATCGCGCTGGCGCCGCCCGCACCGGAAGTGCCGCCCGCGCCGCCGCTGCCCGCGCTGCCCGCGCTGCCTGCCGCGCCGGCACTCGCGCCGGTCCCAGAGGCTTGGCCGGTGGCTTCGTCGTCGCCGCATCCGATCAATAGCGCTGAACTGCAGAGGAAGAGGGCGACGAACTTCGAGTCAGGGCGGTACATGCGAGCAGCTTAGCGCATCACGCGCGGTTTCGCTCGGACGCGTGTTCTCGGCGCCGCCATTTGCAACGCCTTGTGCCAGCGGAGCTGCGGGCATCAGTGGGGCGCGGGGTGCATGGTTTTTTCGGCGGAGGGCGGCGTCGGGGTTTGGGGCCGTAGGGGCGTGACGGGCGCGCCGTCGAGCAAGATCTTGTCGGGCACGGCCGGCAGGTTGCGGCGGGGATCTTGGCGGTACCAAACCAAGTCTGCAGCCGCGCCCTCCTCCAGGCCGCAGTGGCCGAAGTAGCGACGGGCTCTGCTGCTGGCGGCGTCGAGAGCTGCGCTGGGTGGCACTCCCATTTGCACCAGGGTGTTGATCTCGTCGGCGACGGAGATCATTGGGAACCAGTCTGTGCCCGTGAGCAGCACGACGCCCGCTTGCACCGCGGCAGGCAAAGTACGGCGCAGACGCGCGCGGCAGGTTTCGATCCAGGCGTGCTGATCCGGGCGGCCGTCGCGAGTGGCGATCTCCAGCATGGGAGCTGCGATGGCGACAAGGGGTACCCAGGCGATGTTCTTTTCGAGCATGGTGGGGAACAGCGACTCATCGATGCCCCAGCCGTGCTCGATGCTGTCCACGCCCGCCGCGACGCTGGCTTCTGCGCCGAGCTTGGTGAAGACGTGTGAGGCGACGCGGCCGCCCTTTTCGTGCACGGCGGCGACGAGCTCGGTCAGCTTTTCTGGCGGACACGTCAGGGGGTTGTCTTCGCCGAAGTATTGCGACTTGCCTTCCACCTCGACGCTCGGGTCGGGCCAGTCGGTGAAGATCTTTACCCACTGCACCCCAGGGCGGATCTGTTCGACGGCGTGCTGCCGCATCTGCTCCGGCGTGGTCACGGGGAAACAGGGGTTGGCACAGCCGATCAGCGCCTCACCGGCGGGGATCACTCGGGGTTCTCCGTCGGCGCGCTGCAGCTGCTCTAAGGTGCGTGAGGAGGCGCCCAGATCTCGCATCAAGAGCACGCCGGCCTGGGCGAACTGCCGCAGGTTGCCGCGCACGAACTCCGGACGGCCGCCATCGGGCAGCGCGTCTTGGGGGTAGTCGGCGTGGGTGTGGGCGTCGACTAACCCGCTGAGCACAAAGCCGCCGGGGGGCAACGCCGCGGAGGATGCTTGGGGTTCGAAACGGATGCGGCCGTCTCGCACCCACAGCGTGCGTCGCTCCCCGCTGGGCAGAAGCGTCGCGTCTATTTCGAGTGCGCCTGGGGTCATGGGCGGTCGCTCCTATTCGGGTACACGAGGGGCCACGCATCGGACACCGCCAGGTCGCCGGTGCAGAGCTGCGGCGCGCAGTGCGCGGCCATATTCTGACGGGTGGGATTGTCCAGCTCACTGATGCGCGCACCATCAGCGAAGTAGTGGATGGCGATCAGCTCGCGCATGTGCGTGGAGTGATTGGCGAGGGCGCTGTGGATGGTGGTGCCGGCGTGGAAGCTCACATCGCCGGGCTGCATGGGCGGGTTCTCGTCGATGGTCAGGCCGTCGCGCTCGATGCGTTGGCTGAAGAAGGCGTCGGTTTCTTCAGTGATGTCGACGGGGCCCAACAGGCCGAGGTGGTGGGAGCCGCGGACGAAGCGCAGCCGCCCGGAGTCTGCATGGACCGGCACCAGCGGGACCCACGCCGTCACCATGTGCCTGGGCTCGAGGGGCAGGCAGCTGCCGTCTTGGTGCCAAGGCGTGTGGCCGCGACCGGGCTCTTTGAACATGGCGTCTTCGATGAAGATGCGCGCGCCGGCCGTGCCCATCAGCATGGCCGCGGCTTGACCCAGTCGCGGGGAGCGAGTCAGCGCGCGCACATCGGGCTCGGACAGGCCCATATTCACGACTTGAATGAAAGCGTTCTCGTAGGCTGTGCGCGGGCGCGTGATCTCTTTTGCTTCGGGGCGGTGGCGTTCGAAGGCGGCCAAGATCCCGGGGCGCAGCGCCGCGACGTCGCTTTTCTCCAAGAAGCCGCGACACAGCACGTGGCCCGTCTCGTTGTATTCCGCCAGCTGCTCCGCCGAGAGCATTGGCGCCGCCAGGGCGCGTTCGGCGAGGGCGATCATGGCGCCGGCATCTTAGCACGCCGGGGCGTCCGCGCGGGGCGTCCGCAGCCGAGGCGTCTAGCTCCAGTAGCGAATGGTGCGGTCGTCCGGCGCGAATGCCAGGAAGCCACCGATGGTCCACCGGGCCCGCGTGCCTCGAACGCGGGACACGCGGTGATAGAAGCGGCCGCCATTGAACACGAGCAAGGCGCCCACGGGAGGCGTGAAGCGTTCGCTCTCCCAGCTGGCGTCCAAATCATCCCAGTTCGCGCGCTTCTCTCGCACCATTTCTGGCGCTTCGTCTTTGCCCCACTCCGCGCGGTACACGACGAGCTCGCCGCCCTGCTCCGCGTTCTGGAGCGGAACGAAGTACGAGAGCTGATCGTGCAGCACCACGGACTTGCCCAGGTGTTCGTAGCCGGGTGTTGAAAAGAAGTAGTCGCCCACGTGCAGCGGGATCTCACAACTAGGACGCAGCTCGCGGAGCGTTGCCGGGGTGTAGGTGGTGCCCGCTTCCGGGCCGGCGGGCAGCTCGACCGCGCGGCCACCGCCCGTCGACGCAAACGCCGCCTCGACCGTCGCTTCGAAGTCAGCCGCGCTGCCGAAGAGCGAGCGGCAGTGGCCACGGAACTCTGCGGCGGTACGGAAATAGTGGGATAGCTCGGGCCCTTCGGGATGCCCGGCGTAGGGCGTCAAAGACTCGCCGATCAGTCGGAACTGCGTTTGCTCTGCGTTCAGGGTTTCTTGCAGGGTGAAGGGGAAACGGCTGGGCTGCGCGTCGAGCTGCGTCGCGACGAGCTGGCAGTGGTGGGGCGAAAAGACGCCGTCGATGATCACCAAGTCGAGGGCGCGGTCGTGGATCGCGCGGAGCACGTCCGCGTGATCCGGCGCGGCGTCGATGTGGAATTGTCGCGTCTGGAACAGCGACGTCATCGCCCTATTTGCGCTTCATGCTGTTGACGACGACCTCTGTGACCGGGACGTCGTCAAAGGTGCCCTGGGTTTGCGTGGCCACCCCGCTGATGGCATCGAGCACGGTTTGCCCCTCGAGCATGCGACCGAAGGCCGCGTACTGGCCGTCGAGACTGTGGGAACCCGCTTTGGCGTTCACCAAGAAGAACTGGCTGGTGGCGCTATTCGGAGCGCTGGTGCGCGCCATGGAGATCACGCCGTAGTCGTGCTGTATCTGAGGGCTTGTTTCCAAGGCGATGGGCGCGTTCGGCGTCGTCGGGGTGAGCCCTGTGGTGAAACCGCCGCCCTGGATCACGAAATCCGGGATCACTCGGTGGAAGATGGTGCCGGTGTAGTATCCCGCATCGACGTAGCTCAGGAAGTTCGCGGTGGTCGCCGGCATGTTCACTGGGTCGAGCTCGATGACCATCTTGCCCATGCTGGTGTCGATCTCGACTTGGGGGCCCGCGCTCCCGCCACTGGCGCCAGCGCTGCCGCCGGCTCCGCCAATCCCGGCCGTGCCACCGCTGCTTGTGCCACCGCTGCTCGCGCCGCCGCTGCTGGCGCCACCGCTGGTCGCTCCCGCCCCGCCGCCGGCTCCGCCGCCGGAGCCGCTTGAGGTGCAGCCGGAAAGCAGGACCACGCAAGACAGTGCCAGGGCTTGGTTGGATCTCATTTCTAGAAGATAGCCGCTGCCGCCGGGATTTGCACTCGCCGCCCATGCCCAGGTTTTGCCGCGCGCTTCAGGGCCCGGGCCAGCGTCAAGACGGTTTTATTTGGATTAGGTCTTCTGACACCGCACTAGGATGCCGCCCATGCAGATGCGGCGCTTTTGGCCCCAGGCCGGCGGTTGGACTCTCGACGTGCGGCAGTACCTGCGTCCACAGCGCGTGAACCGACAGCTGCGCCCGGTGCTGCTGATCCCCGGCTACTGCATGAACACGACGCCGCTGACCTTTCACCCGAGCGGGCCGTCGCTGATCGAATATCTGACGGAGCAAGGCTTGGAAGTGTGGACGGCCAACCTGCGCGGTCAGGGGGACTCGCACTCACCGCGAGGCGCGGGCGACTCGGGATTTCGAGATCTTGCCCTGGTGGATCTGCCGAATGCCCTTGCGCAGGTGCAACGCGGCACTGAGAGCCAGCAGCAGCGCGTGGACGTGATTGGCTGCAGCCTCGGCGGCACGTACCTCTACGCCTACTTGGCGCACCACACCGAGTCGCACCCGATCGGCTCTGTCGTGGGGATGGGCGCGCCGCTGCGTTGGCCGCGGCCCCACGCGCTGCTGCGCACGCTATTCGCATCCCCGGAGTTCGCCAGCCGGGTGCGGGTGTCGGGCACGCGTCGCATGGCAGAGCTGGCGCTGCCCCTGGCGCGGCGGTTTCCCAAGATGCTCTCCATGTACATGAACGCGGAGATCGTCGATCTTGCCGGGCTCGATACGCTGCTGGCCACCGTGGAAGACCCGATCCCGAAGCTGAACGGCGAGATCGCGCGCTGGGTCAAGAGCCAGGAACTGGTGGTGTCGGGCCTCAACGTGGCCGAAGCCTTGGGCCGCATCGACAGACCGTATTTGTGCGTCGTTGCGAACCGCGATGGCATCGTGCCCCTCGACTCGGCGCGGAGCGCTGCCGCGGCGTTTGCCAAGAGCGAAACGCTATTGGTCGGCGACGACGAGATTTGGTTCGCCCACGCCGACCTGTTCGTGAGTCGGCCAGCGCAGGAGCGCGTGTTTGCCCCGTTGGCGGACTGGCTGATCCAGCAGCACCGCTAGGGCGACCGCTGGGGCGTTCAGCGCGGGACGGAGCTGCACTCGCCGCTGACGCCCTCGCTCTTGTTGTTGTCGGTGCGGCACTCCACCCATGCATGGGGCGGACTACCGTCGTCGACCACGGCGTACAGCTTGCTACTGCCGCTCGTGACGCTGGCGGGGGGCGACGCCAGGGAAAGCACGACCTCTTCGGCTTCTGCGGGATAGAGGGTCTTGGTCGTGGTGCTGACGCCGAGTTGGGTGCCGCCGGCGGCCGGATCGTTTTCGTAGAAGCCGACCACGACGCCGGGGGGCACGCTGGCCTGGCCGATATTTCGTACCGTGGCGACGAGCTCGTAACCGCTAGTGCAGCGCGGCACCAGGCTGACGATCAAATCCGGTGCGGAAAACTCGCCAAGGGGCTGAACGTTTTGGCGGAAGTTGTTTAGGCGCGGCTGGGTCCAGTTCTTTGCTTCGTTGGTTGGGATGCTGCCGTCGTCGTTCACGTTCGTGACGTGGTAGGCGTGTTGATTCCAGATGCGGCGCGTGCGCACCCAATTGCCCTTGTCGTCCCCGTAAATGCGCAGGCCTTTAGTTTTGATGCCTTCACAGGTGATAGACGAGTAGTCGTTGCTGATGACCACGATGTCGGCTTGCCCGTCTGCATCGACGTCTGCCACGAGGGGATATTCGTAGAGCGTGCCGGTGGTATTGCAGGTCTTCCACAGCTCCGTGCCGTCCGTTCCGCGGTAGATGCGGAAGTAATGCTCGTCGGAGTAGACGGCTTCGGCCAGGCCGTCGCCTTCAAAGTCGAAGATGCTCGAGCCCGTGGCGGCGCTAGAGCAATCCTTGGTTTCTTTCAGCCAAAGATTGGTTTGGTTGGGCGGGATTGCGGTGTTCAGCAGCTTGGCGCCGTCGAGCACGGTGTAGCCAATGCCTCCCGCCACGGCGACGTCCGCGGTGCCGTCGCCGTTGAAGTCGCCGACGGTGGGTGGTTCGCCGCCCGTGGTGAACCCGCTGGACCCGGAGGGGCAGATGTTCGGTGCGGTGCCGTTGATGTCGATGCCCGTGCGTAGGACCTTGAAGTTGCCCGCCGCGGCGGCATCGTAGTGCCACACGTTGAGCAAGTGATTGGGCTTGTCGATGCTGGCGACTTCAGCCTTGCCGTCTTTGTCGAAGTCGCCGATGGCGTGGTAGGTGCCGGCGAGGGCCGTGTCCGCGATCAGGGTTCCGTCGGCTTTGTACAAGCGGCTTGGGGTCACGATGTCGAGCTTGCCGTCGCCGGTCATGTCGCTCAGCACGATGTTCGCAGAGTTGGCTGGAACCAGGGTGGCCTTGGTCGCGCCGGTCTTGCCGTCGAGCACCCGCGACTCCACTACGACTTCCGGCGAGCCGTCGCCGTCGAGATCCCCGATGCTGGGCATGAAACAGCCGCCCGCGTCACTGGTCCACAGATCGCTGCCGTCCGCTTTGAACGCGCGCACCTTGCCCGTTGCGGTGCATGCCACGACTTCGTTGCCGGGCACTCCGTCGATGTTGCCCGCGGCCAGAGAGCGCCCGGGTTGCACGGCGTCTGTCTGCGGGTTCTTGCTCCACTTTTCGACGAGTTTGCCGTCAACCAGGGATACAGCCCAGAGCGTCCCGTTCTCGTTGTATTTGTTGGTCAGGAACGTGGAAAACACGACTTCGGGGATGTCGCGGTCATCGACGACGCCGTCACAGTTGTCGTCGTCGAGCTGAATCACAATGGGCGCCATCATGATGTTGCCCTTATTCCAGTGGGCTTTGAGCACCGGGTCGAAGGTGCCGACGGCGGGTTTGTATTCGCAAACGGGCAAGCAGGTGATGGGCTCGCCGGGTTTGGGGGACACGCCCGTGGGGCACTCTGGCGGTTTGGGCAAGCACTTGCCCGTGCGCAAGGTGGCGCCGCCCTGGCAACTGCCGGCGTCCGCACCCGCATCGGCAGTGCCGCCATCGGGAGCCGGGTTGCCCAGGGAGTAATCGCAGATTTCGCCTGGCGCGCATTCCGTCGCGTCAATGCACTCCTTGCCTGGGGTTTCGCATTTGCCAAAGGAGCAGACGTCGCCGGCGCTGCAGCAGGCGGTGTCGCAAACGCTTTGTATCGGGCAACAACTGCCGTTCAAGCACACGCCGCCGTCGCAGCCACCGGGGCAGTCCGCACTGGCGTCGGTGTTGATGAAACCGCCACTGGCAGCGGCACCCGCTGTGCCTGCGCTGCCGCTAGCGCCGCCCACTCCGACGATGCCGCCGGTTCCGGCGACTTCGCCGCCGTCTTCACCTCCGCACGCGCCGGCCAGCCACAGAGAAGAAACCACAAGAGCACCAGCAAGGACGCGACGGAGCATGGCCCGGAGTGTAGCAAACTCCCGGTCCGCTGCCTCCCTACAGTCGCCGCGAATGACGGATCCGTCTTGCGGTTCCGGGCAGCGACCGCAGGCCAGCGTTAGGGCGAAAGCTGGATCTGCAGATCCAATTCCTGCACGCTGGCAAAGTCCGCGTCGAACACGTGTGCGGTCGCGCCTGGGGGAAGGCTGACGGGAGCGCCGTTTTGCGTCGCGCTAATCAGGGTGTGGCCCGTGGGCGCGTGCAGGTGCACGCTTCGCGGGCGCTTAGCCGGGGGACGATAGCGCAGACGTACGCTGCGCGTGCCCGCGTCTAAGGCGACCAGCGCCGTATCGATGGCCAGCCGACGCGCCACGGGCGGCAAACGAACCTGCAAGCCGTCTGCCCGTGCGTCGATGCCAAGCAGACGGATAGCCGCCAAGATCGGCATAGCGTGGGCGTTGTTGTTCTGCACCGGGAAGTCCGTCATGGGCGTGACCTGGCTGGACCAGGCGTAGCCGTCCGTCGAAGTCGTTCCGTCTGGGCCGCTCCAGATCCCGTACCAGACATCGGGAAAGGTTTGCGCATGTGCGGCCAAGGTGTTCTTGCGGAAGTGGGTGAAGGCGCGCTCGGGATCTGATAGCGCGTAGCCCCAGGTCAGCGGCGCGCTGATCGCCGGCCAGACTTGCTCGCCAGGGTGCAGCGTGGCGCCGGTGGGGGAGGGATCGTCGAGCCGCTTCGCGATCTCTTCGATCAGAGTTTGTCTCTGGGTGGGCTCTGCAAAGGTGTCGCCAATCAGTGCCCAGATCTGAGCTTCGAGATTGATGCGGCTTGGGTCCACGGGTTTGCCGTCGCCGAAATACGCTCGCGAAAAGAACTTGCCGCGCCACTCGGGCTCCAAGGCTTTGCGGTAAGCGGCAACCTGGTCGCGGATCTCTTTGGAAAGGGCGCTGTCGCGGGGCTCGACCAAGTCGGCGATGCGCGGCAACACAGCAGCGGCCATCTGCGTATTGGGCACGCGTCCGCCCTTTGCGATGGCAAGTGCGCGGTCCGGGGCGCCCACGACGATGCCGTCGCTCCAATCGCCCGTCTGCACTCGGATCAAGCCGTGCTCGCCGGTACCAACCACGTCGAACTGATGCCGGAGTGCGCCGACGAGGTGGTCCCAGACCCGTGCGTCCGGCCTGGCGCCGCGGGGATAGTAGGGCGCGGTGGAATCGAGGAAACCCACGTCGCCGGTGGCACCGACGTACTCCCCCAGGGCCCACAAGAAGAACAGCGGCAGGTCGCTGGGCGCGGTGTGGATGGACGCGTCGTCCAGCATGCCGTGGCCTTGGAAGGCGTAGCTGAAGCGCTCGTCCGCGTACTGGACGCCCATGAATAAGCGCAGTTCGTCCCGGGCCAGCTCTGGGTCGGTGTAGACCAAGGGCACGGCGAACAGCCCGAGATCCCGCGCTGCGCCGTCCGCACCGTGCAAATACAGATACGCCGACCCTTGGGGCACGACGGCGCCTTGGAAGTAGTCGCGCCAGCCGACGGAGGTTTCGAGTTGGTAGCTGTGCCAGGCCAGCTCCCGCGTCAGCACGGGCTCGTCTTCTGCGAAGAATCGCAGCAGGCGGGGAGCAAGCGCGCCGGCATAGGCGTCGCGGGTGCTGAAGGTGGGCGCACGCCATGCTGCGTCCAGCTGTGGCGTCTCCCCACTGCGCGCGTAGCCGTAGGCGAAGCGCAGCGCTTTGCTTTCGCCTGGGGCGAGGGTGAAATCGTGGCGCATCACCATGAGGTGCGGCTGGCCTTGCGCGCTGCCCACGGCCAGCACGTCGTTTGGGGTGCCGGCGCCGGGCAGATTCTGACTGACGGCGTCTGGCGCGGCGACGCCACCCGCGCCGAAAAACGCCGCCTTGTCGACGAAGGTATCCGTGGGTGCGTCAAACAGAGACGCTAGGAACGGGGTGTTTGCGTAGTGATCGATCGCGCTGGGGGTATTCGCGGCCAGCCGCGGCTCCTTTTCGGCCCAGTCCCGGGTCACGAAGAGCAGACTGCCGTTGGTTTCCGAGTGCACGGTTTCGTTGAAGAGCCCGTTGCGCGCGTCACGCTGCTCGCGGGTGCTCTTGGGGATATGCTTGAAAGTCGAGCCGGATACGAGCCAGCTGATTTCGATGGAGCGCCGCGCGACGTCCCAATACTCCCAGTGGGTCAGAGTTTGGGTCGCTGCGGATAGATTCTCGAAGCTGACGTCGCTGATCACGACTGGGGCGAGCCCCGGCGGCGACGCGGTGACTCGCCGGGTGCGCACTTGGCGATACTCCATGCTGGACTCGCCGTAGCCCATGCCAAAGCGCCGTGTGGTGCGCGCGGCAGCGGGGCGGTGTGCA
>CALMUT010000065.1 GCA_937872925.1 uncultured Myxococcales bacterium
CCAGCGGCAGCGGCGGGAGCAGCTCCGGCGGTACGGCGGGTGGCGCCGGCACCAGCTCGGGCGGTGCGGCGGGTGGCGCCGGGACCGCGGGCAGCGGTGGTACTGCAGGCGCGGCGGGTAGCGGAGGCGCCGCGGGTGGTGGCGGCACGGCCGGCGCGGGGGGAGGCACGGCGGGCAGCGGCGGCGGTGGCAAGTGTCCGGAGTGCGTCGGAGACACGCAGTGCGACCAAAAGGGCAAGCTCGCCACCGTGTGCGTGGGCGGCACTTGCAGAGACGCTCCTGGAACGGGCCAAGCCGGAGCGGAGTGTTGGAGCGACAAACAATGCTCCGGCGTTGGCGCGTCGTGCGTGGGCGTTGCTGCCTGTGACTGCGGCGCGGTGTGCATTCAGGACTCGCCGGGCAAGTGCGTGCTACCGAAGTGACGGCACGGCCCGGCAGCTCCTTGGTGCCGGGCTCATGACTTGTTGCCCCGGAACGCCGCCTCGAGGGCTGCGATGTCGATCTTCTTCATCTGCAGCATCGCTTGCATGGCGCGACCTGCGGCCGCGCGGTCGTCGTCGCCGAGCATGCGCGGCAGCGCGTCGGGTACGATCTGCCACGACACGCCGAAGCGATCCGTGAGCCACGCGCACTGGCTCTCTTCACCACCGTCGGCAAGCAGCGCGTCCCAAAGCGCGTCCGTCTCGGCTTGGTCGGCGGTGCGAACGGCAATAGATGCGGCCGGCGAGAGCTTGTAGTGCGGCCCGCCGTTCAGAAACATGTACGGCGTTCCCGCCAGCGACAGCTCGACGATGAGCGCAGGTTTGTCGGGTTCCGGCCGCGATACGGTCTCGATGGCGCTGTCGGGTAGCAGCGATACGTAGAATTCCGCGGCCTTTTCGCCGTCGGCGTCGAACCACAGACAGGTACGCACTTTAGGCTGCTTGCTCATTTCGACTGCGCCCCTTTGCCCTCGAGCTCGGCTCGAAGTCGTTCTTCTTTCTCGCGCAGCTCGGGGGTCATCGCCTCGCCGAAGTCTTCCATCTCGAAGAGCGGGCGCAGCTCGAGAGTCGTCTCCTCCCCCGGCATGGGTTCGGGGCAGCGCTTTGCCCATTCGATCGCCTCATTCATCGAGCTGACTTTCCAGATCCAGAAACCCGCAATGAGCTCGGAGGTCGCCTGGAACGGACCGTCACTTACCTCCCGGCCCGTGGACGAGATCGCGATGCGCTTGCCACGGGAGCTGGGCTGAAGCCCCTCTCCGGACTGCAAGATCCCCGCGCTCGCGAGCTCTTCGTTGTACTTGCCCATGGCTGCGAGCAGCGCTTCGGCGGGCATCACGCCCGCCTCGCTGCTCTTGGTTGCCTTGACGATGACCATCACTTTCATGTCGCGTTCCTGTTTGGTGGTTCGGTGGTTGGTGGTGAGGCCGAGGTCGGCTCCAACATGCTGGTTCGGTTTCCCTCGGTATCGACGAAGGAGACGTAGCGACCGACGCCGGGGATGCTGTGCGGCTCGCCTAGGACCTCTCCGCCCGCTTCGCAGACAACTCGCATCGAATGGTCGATGTCGCGCACCGCGATGACGATCGATGGGTACTGCAGCGGCCAGCCCGGCTTCTTGGGAAACATGCCGCCGTTGATGGCGCCGGCCGGTGTTTCCGGCTTCGCGTCAGACTCCGCCGTCGTGACGAGCACGTAATCGCCCATGTCGGGGCCGAGGAACTGCGCTTTCCAGCCGAACGCGGTGGTGTAGAACCGTTCGGCCCGCTCGCGGTCTTCGTATGGCAGCTCGAAGTGCACCACTGGGTTCATCGTTTTTTCTCCTGAGTTGGATGGTGATTGAAAAGCAACTCGACGTAGCGCCGCAGGTGATCGACGCTTTCGATCGCGACGCCCACGTCGTTCTTGGCCTTCGCCAGGATGAACGCGCCCTGCAGCACGGCTTGGGTGTGTGCCGCCAGGCTGTCGGCGGTAAAGCCGAAGGCGATGCCGTGCTGAGCCATGGCCTCGGCGATGTCGTCCGTGAGGGTGCCGGCGTGGCCAAAGATGCTCGCCGCGCATGCGTCTCGGATCTCCGGGCACTGGCCGTAGGTCTCCTGGACCATGGTCCCAACCACGCACGTGAACTCCGGGACGGTGCCGCGGAGCAGCGCCCGTCGGAACTCGATGTACGCCAGGACTCGCTCGAGGGGGTCCACGGGATCGTGGTAGGGCGCGCGCTCGAAAAGCGCGCCGGTCACCGCCGACCAGTGCTCGGCTGCGGCGACTCCGAGCGCTTCCTTGCTCTTGAAGTAGTGGAAGAACGCACCCTTGGTCACGCCCGCCCGAGCGCAGAGCTCCTCGACGGTCATCGCCGAGAATCCCTTCTCGCGGATCAACGCCAGCGCGGCATTGAGCAGCTTGTCCTTTGCGGCTTGGGCCCGGGTCATATCGCTCACATACCAACTAGTCGGTATGTGAGTCAAGTCCCGAGATTTCGGGCTGGAAACCAGCCCTTGGTGCGGTTGGCGAAGGCCACGAGGGAAAGCATCACGGGCACTTCGATGAGCACGCCCACGACGGTGGCGAGGGCCGCGCCGGAGGCGAGGCCGAAGAGGCTGATCGCGACGGCAACAGCGAGCTCAAAGAAGTTCGACGTGCCGATCATGGCCGCTGGAGCGGCCACGTCAAACGGTAGCTTCAGACCCCGCGCGAGCCCGTAGGTGATGGCGAAAATGCCATAGCTCTGGATCAGTAGCGGGACCGCAATCAGCAGCACGCGCCCCGGCTGCGCGACGATCGTCTCCGCCTGAAAGCCAAAGAGCAGCACGACGGTCAAGAGGAGACCGACGATGGAAGTCGGCTTGAGTTTTTTGGCGAGCCGCTCGACACCTTCGCTTCCGCCGGTGCGCATGAGTCGCTTTTGGGTGAGCATGCCTGCGCCCAAGGGGATGACGACGAAGATGACTACCGAGGCCAGCAGCGTCTCCCACGGGACCGAGAGGTCCGTGACGCCGAGCAGCAGGCCAGCGATTGGGGCGAAGGCGAACACCAGGATGATGTCATTCACCGTCACCTGCACCAGGGTGTAGTTCGCGTCACCATCAGTCAGGTGGCTCCAAACGAAGACCATTGCTGTGCAGGGCGCCACGCCGAGGAGGATCATGCCTGCGATGTATTGCTGAGCGTCCTCGGGGGGCACGAGCCCCACGAAGATGTGCCGAAAGAAGAGCACGCCGAGCGCGGCCATCGTGAACGGTTTGATGAGCCAGTTGACGATCAACGTGAGGGCGAGCCCCTTGGGCTTCCTGCCCACGTCTTTAAGACACGACGGCTCCACCTTCAGCATCATCGGGTAAATCATCAGCCAGATGAGAACGGCAACGACCAGGTTGACGCGTGCCCACTCGAAGCGAGAAACCACCTCGAACATGCCCGGAGCGACGAGCCCAAGCCCAACGCCTACCGCTAGGGCCAGCGCAACCCAAAGTGAAAGGAAACGTTCGAAAATGCCCATTTTAGTTCAGATCTTGATCGGCACGCCCCCGGGGGGACGGGCTCGCATCGGTTGAAGACGGTTGCGATCCAATCCAGGATTCATCGGCAGAACCCGGCAGCGCGAAGGGGTAGGGGACATCGCTGCCGGTTCCTTATATTGCCGAACCAAGAGGAATCAAATGCTCCCCACGGTCGGCTCCGAATACACTGCCGCGTGCCGAGCGGGATCCTGGAGCAAATCGGGCAGACGCCCCTCGTCCCGCTGCGTAGCATCGCCCGTGGATTGCCGCACCCGGTGCTTGTGAAGTGTGAGCATTTGAACCCGGGCGGCTCGGTAAAAGACCGCATCGCCAAAGCGATCGTCGATGACGCCGAACAGCGCGGTGTGCTGCGCCCGGGGATGACGTTGATCGAAGCCACAGCGGGCAATACGGGCGTTGGCCTTGCGCTCGTGGCGGCCGCACGGGGGTACCGCTTGGTGTGTGTCATGCCCGAGAAAATGTCCGTCGACAAGCGCGCGTCGCTTGCTGCAATGGGCGCGCAGTTGGTGATCACGCCGAATGCGCCGCCTGACAGTCTCGAAAATTTCCGCAACGTGGCGGAGCGCCTGGCGAAGGAGCGCGGGTACTTTCTCACCGATCAATTCAGAAACCCCGCGAATGTCGCCGTGCATGCCGCGACCACCGGCGCAGAGATCTTGGAGCAAACAGCGGGTCTGGTCGGTGCGTTCGTGGCGGGCGCGGGCACGGGCGGCACCATCAGTGGCGTGGGCCGCCATTTGAAAGCGTCGCTTCGGACCGTGCGCGTCGTGTTGGCGGATCCGTTGGGTTCGGGACTTGCCGATTGGGTGGACACCGGCGTACTGGGCCCGGACGGCTCCTACGCGGTCGAAGGCATTGGCGGTAGCGCCGTGTCGGAAAACCTGCACCGCGAGGTGATCGACGCCGCGGAGCGCGTGAGCGACGAAGACAGTTTTGCCATGGCGAAGCGCCTGGTGCGTGAAGAAGGACTGCTCGTGGGCGGATCCGCCGGGACAAACGTCGTGGCCGCGGTCCGCGTCGCCGCACGCGGCGGTCTTGGCGGGCCCGTGGTCACGGTGCTGCCAGACGGCTTGGATCGCTATCTGGCGACGCCCTGGCTGCGCGCGTGGAGCGAATAAGCGCTTCGTTTCCAGTGAGCGTGCCGTCGCGCCATCGCGCCATCGCGCCACACAGCCCGACAGCGAATTGGCGGCAGCAAACGCGGCAGCCCCGCTCGTGGCGCGGATCTTCGCATCGGACTAGACGCCGCTCAATCGCGTGCGGCCGCGGCCGGCGGCACTTGAGCTTGCGCGTTTCGCACAGAAATGAGACTCTGCGACCATAGAAAGCGCTCTCGCGCGGACGCTGCATTTGGAGCCAGTGGTCGTGTTGGTCGCCACCCTTCATGAAAAATTCCAGTACTGGTTCGAGGCGCCGCGCGCTGCTTGAACGCGCTGCAGACCAGGCCGCAGACGAGTGGGTAGAGCACATCAATCGCGAATTGCTCGCGGAGCAACGCACGCCCGCTGGCGGGTGGCCGGGTACCGTGGGCGAAGCGCGCACGTGGTCCCGACCATACGCGCTGCGCCTGGCGGGCTGCCCTACTGCTGAGGAGTTGGAGTTTTCCGCCAAGCGGACTTACGCCCACGCTCGCGGCAAGTGGTTGAAGCGCGCGCAGCCGACCCGCAAGTAGCCGGCCGGCGCCATTTGCGGCGCGTCCCCCGCACTGATCGTCTCAGCCCGCTTTGTGAGCGATTTCCGGCGGCGCCAAGAAGAAGCGATTCTTGTCGGGCGCATTGTAGCGCTCGTAGTCGATGGTCAGCGGCGTGATCTTCGACTTGCCGTCTTTGAAGCGGACGGTCATCGCCATGGGCGTGACACCGCGATAGCTGCTGTCGCTGGGCAAGTCGTCGTTCGTCGCACCGCCCGCGGAAAATAGCGTGATCAGCAGTTGGTTGTCGTCGTCGTAGATGCGTCGGAAGCCCTCGTCTACCTTCTCGTGCCCACGCACCAAGGTGTGGCAGCCAATGCGCTGCAAAAACGCTTGGCATTGCAGTCGCCCAAACGGAAAACGCGCGGATTGCTTCTGGAGCGATGCAGGAATGACGTTCGCGCTCGATGGGTCGCTCCACATCATTTCGAAACGGATGTCCCAGTCGTTCAGACTGGAAAGGTCCTTGTACTTCTCCTTGAGTGTGAGATCCCGAGGGATACCGCCGTGCACAAATAGGAAGCGCTCGAACAAGAGCATATTCGGCAGCGAATCGAAGAGCTTCATGTAATGCGCAAAGACCTCCTGGGACAAATGCGGCTTCAGGGTGTCCATGGCCTCGCTGGGACGGACCGCCCCGTAGACCTTGCCTTCGTGCTCCACGTAGTACTCGTGGTTGCCGCGCAGTAGGTACACGTGCTCTGGGGCAGTGACGAGCAGTTGCATCACAGAGCGCAGAACGCCCTGGTAGCTGAACATGCCGCGATCGATGTAGTCACCGAGCAATACCAGCTTGGGATTGGGGTGGTTCTTCGGGTCCGCGTGAAACTTCTTCACTTTTTCGAAGAAGTCCGTCTGCATCAAGACAGCCTTGAGACAGCTGTAGCAGCCATGCAAGTCCCCGACGACGATCAGCTCGTAGTCCTCTCCGGGTCGCGTCGGGCAGACATAGACGTGCCCATCAAGAAACGGAGCCTGTCCAGCGAACTCCTGCACGCTTTGTTTGCCGGCCAGCTTCTGTCCGGCCTGGCCGCGTTGCGCGTCCAGGGTCGCCATGACCTTGTCCATGAGCGCGGCGTCCCCCTGTACTTGCTTCAGCAGCAGCTCGGGATTCGCCGTGTAGTTGTGCTCGAACTGGTCGAAGAACGGGTGGTTCTCCGTGAGCGGGATCGGCGCTTGGTGGTCCTGAATGGACACCGGCGGCTTGTGTTCCGCGTCGTCGAGTAGCTCAAGGCCCAAGTCTTCTTCCAGCAGATCTGCGAGTTCCGCTCGCAGTTTTGCTTCGGCCGGATGCACTTGGCCGTCGGCGTGGATCAGCTCATCGATGCTGTCCATCAGTTGTTCTTGGCTTTGGGTATCGAAGCTCTTGAAGATCTCGAAGCAGCGTAACTTCAGTTTTGCGTGCACGAAGTCGTCTTGTTTCTCTCCTTCGGCAACGGCTTCATCGAAGAGCGCTTGCACTTGCTGGTTGATGCTCTCGAATACTTCGTGGAAGTGCGTCGTGAACTTGGTGGTCAGCTCGGTACGTAGCTCGGTTTCGGAGGCATCGATGGCTCCCGCCACCCGGTGCTGTACCAAACTGCTAATGTAATTCTTGACGAAGGCTTTTTCGCTTGCGTCAAAGTCACCATCGATGTGACCGAAGGTCGTGAGGTAGAAGATGATCGCCCGCATCTGGCGATCAGCTGTTGGGCCGTCGGTGCTGAAGGTGAGCATGTGGTCAGGCTAGACGTCCCTGCGGCGCACGCCAAGACCTCCCGCAACTCGGCGCGCACATGGGTCCAAATCTGCCGGTCGATTTAGTCAAGGGAAACCAAGTTGATGCTCTGGAGGCTGCCGCCTGCCGGATAGGCGTACGAAGCGCACCAGTCCGTGCCCCAAACGGTGACGCCGAACTCGCCGTCGGACCAGGCCTCGTGGCGACTGCTGACGCAGCTGCCCTGCGCCTTCATGCCTCGAACGAGATCGACGTGAGCCACTTCGAACTCGCCAGCACTGCCGACGGGAGCAAAGCCGGATACCTTTCCGATGCACGCAACATATACGTCCTGGAAGCCGCCGGCGCCGCTCTTTTTTCTCGTGATGACCAAGTTGGTGGTGGCGTAAGTCGGATCCGTGAAGAACACGTAGCGCCTCAGGAACTGCGCGGGGGGCAGGACATAGATCCACTCTTCGTCGCCGATGCCGCAATTCAGCGACACACCAATGGGCAGGGGCTGCGTGCCGTCTTGGCGCATCACCGCCGCAAAGACGCTGCCGGTCATGTACTGCGTGAGATAAAAAGCGTGGCTCTTGTCCTGCGAGCGTACGGAAAACGGTGCCTTCGTCGTGAACTCCGCGACCTGCCCCGCGGACAGTGAAGACGGTGCTCCGCTGGGCGGGGCTGGGTCCCAGCTGAGGGCGGTCCCGTCGACAACGCCCATCACGCGGTACATGATGGTTTCCGGCGACAGATTGGCCATGCGTGTCACGTTGCCGGCGCCGACGTATTCGCTGCCGAGGGCGCTCACGGGCGGCAGCTGTTGGTGGGCGGGTTCTTTGCCGCCGTCGATGGATTCCCCCGCCGTCACCCAAAGCTGCGTGTTGCCCGTGAACACACCGATTGGCGCCGTCGACTTGATCGCGGCTCCGGTGGGGTCCCCCATCAACCACTGAATCGTCTCACCCGCTCCCAGACTCAGGCTAGTGGCTTGGTTCGCGTTGGCCACCGGCACGTTCAATCCGGCGGGGAGCTGCGCTTTTGGAGTGATCGTCACGCTGGTGTTGGCACTGCTACCTACGAGGGTGATCCAGAGGTTCCCTCCGACCGTGGGGTTCGGATCGATGTCGTGAGGCGCGACGGCCATGTGGCTCGTGCCCCACGCGCTAACCGGCAAAAGCAAGCTGGCACTCGGTGAAAAGGTGCGCGCGCCGCCGTAGGGCACGATGTCATACGCGGTGATCGGCGTGTCACTTCCGAGACGAAATGCCGTGCCGCGCCCACTTGTGGTCACGGCGGTGTCCATCAAGATGGCCGGCTTGACGGGACACTGGAGCGGGATGCCAGCGTTGTTGGCCTGTGGATCGTGAGACAAGAACAGGATCGCAACTTCGCCGGGGGGCAACCCCTGAGCAGGCAGTGGCTGGTAAGTGGGGTAGGGGATGTTGCCCTTGGGAATGCGCGCGACGGCGGCTACGTCCAGCTTTTGGGAGCCGTAGTCCAAGGTCAGTTTGGCGTGGCGGTTCCAGGCGTTTGCGATGAAAACGGCGTGGCAGGGGCCCAGCAGCGATGCACCTTGCGAGCCCGGCCACCCCGCACCGGTGAACGGTGGCGTGGGTGCAATGAAGCTGCAACCGACGTTGCCCTTAGTTTGGATCGCCGCGTCGCATGCAGCGACGCAGTTGCCTTCGAAGCAGCCCTTGTCGGGAGCACACTTTTCGATCACGTTGCCGGCATCGTCGACAACACTCTGAAGATCTGAAGCGCACTTGCGTCCACCGGAGCCTCCCGTTCCCGCGCTGGCGCCGGCTCCAGTTCCAGAGCTGCCGCCCGCAGCCGCCGCCCCGCCGGTCCCGCCGCTGGGGGATCCGCCGCCACCCCAAGCACCCGTGGCTCCGGTCCCTGTGCCCGCGCCCGAGCCCGCGCTCCCCGGTCCCTCGCTCTCGGAGGCCGCACAGCTCAGTCCAAGGCAGCCGAGGGCGCAGAGCAGTGAGACGAAGCTTCGGGCCATTCTTGCAGTATAAACCCAAGGCATGCGCCTCGTCATCGCATCGGCCTGGGACGGCGCCGCAGTCGGGCCGGACGAATATGCGACTGTCGACGTCACTCGCAGCGGTGCGAGCGTCTGCGTCGATGTCGATGCTCCTTTCTACGACGATCCCGCTCCGGATGCGCCGCCGGGTCCGACGCCTGCGCTCTGGAACTTCGAGGTCGTGGAGCTGATGTTGCTAGGTGCGGGAGAGAAGTATTTGGAGCTCGAGTTCGGTCCACATGGTCACTACTTGGCGCTCCAGCTCGCAGGGCGTCGCGCCGTACAGCAAAGCGGCATGGAGCTGTCGCATCGC
>CALMUT010000066.1 GCA_937872925.1 uncultured Myxococcales bacterium
CAGCGCGGGAAGCGGCGGCAGCGCGGGAAGCGGCGGCAGCGCGGGAAGCGGCGGCAGCGCGGGAAGCGGCGGCGGCGCGGGAAGCGGCGGCAGCGCGGGAAGCAGTGGCGGCTGCGGTCTTGGCGCCGATGCCGGACCAGTTGGCAAGTGGCCGGATTCGAAGACCAAGTTCTGCGCGGGCGCTGGCTGTAGTGGCGGTCAAGATGGCAGCTACGAGTTCCACGTCCCGACGTACAGCGTCAATGGCGGCGAGATCACGGATTCCATCACCGGCTTGACGTGGCAAAAGGTTGCCACCCCCAGTCTGGAGTGGGGCGCAGCGGTGTCCCATTGCAGCGGACTGGGCGGTGGCTGGCGCTTGCCGACGCGGCTCGAGCTGATCTCGCTGCTGGACTACGGCTCCAACGACGCGACGAATGGCTACTTGCCGCTCGCGTTCACTGCCTCGCCGAGCAACGCTTCCTATTGGGCGTCGACGGCAAGTTTCAACGACTCCAAAAATGCCTGGTTTGTGAGCGTTGAAAGCGGGGGAACTTCACCGCATTGGGCAAAGGCCGGAGTGATTTCGAAGCTGTCGGTGCGCTGCGTGAAGGGCGGCACCCTGTCAGCAGCTCCATTCGTCGAAAACCAGAGCTGCGACATCGTTAGTAGCCCTTCCACGGGGTTGATGTGGCAACGCACGCCCGACAGCGCGCTCAGGATCTGGTCGGACGCGCTGAGCTACTGCGAAGACCTCAAACACGCCGGCTACGATGACTGGAGGCTACCGAACGAAAAGGAGCTGTCCACCATCGTCGACGATCAACGAGCAGGGCCTACCATCGATCCGGCCTTCAACCAGACATCCCAGGAAGCGTTTTGGTCATCGACGCCCAATCGGAAGAAGAGCGACGAAGCTCGCTTCGTCTACTTCTTTGATGGGAGCCACTACGTCGCTCTAACCGTGAGCTACGAGATGGCGGTGTTCAAGCTGCGGGCGCGCTGCGTGCGCAACTTGTGAGCGAACGCGCGCTCCTTCCGTGACTGGGTCCCCGCAGCGGAGGCCCGGCGACGCGCCCTCAGAGCTTCTCTACTGCTCGCCAGCTGACGTCCCGACACTTCGCGCAAGCGCGCGCCGTTAGGGATGCGGCCAGCTGCTCTGGGAGCGGCACTTCGTTCCAACCCTCGGAACCGCAGCGCGGGCACGTCCACGCGGGCTCTGGCGCGGGCTGCGGCGCGGGCCGGTGCTCGTCGCTGGCGACAACGAGTTCGCACGCGCCCACGCGGATCTTGTCCCCGGACTTCAGCGCTTGCTTGTTGGCGCGGAGCCCATTGACGACGAGCCCAGATGGGCTTCCCAGGTCGATGATTTCGAGGCTACCCGGCGTGGCCTCGAGCACGGCGTGTAGCCGCGCGACGCTGGGATGATCGATGCTGATGTGCGCGCTCGGAAGGCGACCGATCTTGAGCACGCCTTCCGCGGGGATGGCGTGGCGGCTGAGCTCTGCGCCGTTCAAACTGACGACGACGCTGGCTGCAGGCGCCATCGGCTCGTCCAGCAGGGGCGCCGGTGCTCGATACACACCGCGTTCTGGTCGCTCGGGGCTGACTTCGAGCTGCTTGGCCTCAACCAACGCAGTCAGGAGCTCGGTCACGTTCTCTACGCTGCGCGACGCGGTCATTCGGCGCTGGCGGGCGGTGTGAAGCAGCGCGACCAAAGCGAGGGTGGCGAGCCCAAAGAGCCACAGCCGTGGCAGTGTCGCGTCGTCAAGAGCCGCCGCGGCAGGAACGCCCACCAAAACTGCAGCGGCAATGTCGAGGCTGACGCTACCGCTCTGGGCTCGGCGCATCTGAAACTGGCGACGGTACGCTTCCTGAGCCACATCGAAGCGATCCCGCTGGTCGTCGGGACCGTGTGTCTCCAGCGCGGTGAGCGCCGCGCGGACGGCGCGGGGAAAGGCTGACGCTGGCGCGGCATCGCAGATCTTCTTGAGTCGATCCAGGCGCCCTTCCCGACACAGTCGTAGCGTGATGGCTTCGAACATGGCGGGGTGGACGAAGGCCATGTGCGCGCGGAATGCCCGGAACACGGCGAGCCCGGCTCCAACCAGCGACGCCCAAAACAGCGGGGAGCTCGGCACGCCAAAGCTTGCCCCGCGCCCGCGGCACACGGCAAGCGCCGAGAATTGGGCAATGTTGCTGAGGTTTGCCAAGCTTTTGTGGTGCGGACCTGGATCATATTGGCGCTTCTCGCGATTTCGTGTCGCGAGCGGGGCTACCCCGAGGGCGAGGTGCAACCCGAGCCGCGGCCGCTCCACACCGAGCAGCCAGATGCTGGGGGATCCCCTGGAGATTCGGGAGCGTCCGCGGTGGCTGGTGGCGACGCTCCCGAACTTGCAGCGGCTGCTGAGACCGACGCTGGCGGCTTCGGCGTGCGCGTGGATCCACCCGGCTATCGGTCCTTCGACGCCCCAGCTGCGCCGTTGCCGCCCCGACCGGCCGCTCCTGCTTACGTCGCGCAGAGCGATCCCTGTCCAGAGGGCATGATCCACGTCCGCGGCCAGCGCTGCAGCGTGCCCACACAGGAATGTCTCGGTTGGGTGGATGATCCCGGCAAGCCACCGCGCGCGTGTGGCCAGTTTCGCGAGCCCAGCAGCTGCGCGGGTGCGCGCCACGGTCTAAACTTCTGCATCGATCGCTTGGAGTACACGCCCGCAGGCTGGGCACTGCCGTTGGTAAACGTGGCGTGGAACGAGGCGTCGCGCATCTGTGGCTCGATGAAGAAGCGCCTCTGCACCGAAGTCGAGTGGGAGTTTGCTTGTGAGGGACCCGACGCGCTGCCGTACCCCTACGGTTACGCGCGCGACGGCGCGCGCTGCAACCACGACCGCGACGAGCTATTCACGGACCGACGCAAGCTGATCGACCGGCGTGTCGGCGCCGAAGCGTTGCCCAGCTGCACCAGCCCGTTTGGCGTGCTGAACATGGTCGGGAACGTGGACGAGTGGACCACGCGGCCGGAGAACCCAGCGCCGCGCCGCTCTATCTTGCGCGGCGGCTGGTGGCTCAAGGGGCGTAACCGCTGCCGCGCGTCCACCTCGAGCCACAGCGAGATCTACGCCGGACCCCAGACGGGATTTCGCTGCTGCATGGCGGCGCGCAAGACGAACTGAGGTAGGGCAGCTGCCCGGACGGCGCCCGTCTGGGGGGGTTGATGGCAGTCGAAAGTAGTTTGTATGCATGTATGCATATCGTTTTTCCTTGAGGATCGGCGCCGCCTAGGCGGTTTGGTGACCGACTTGCCGTGAGTGATGGGTGCCGCCTAGGGGGTTTGGTTTGGCGCAATTTTGGATCGCGTTTGGCGTGTTTCGGATGCTTGGCGCGGCGTGGGACTCGTGTAGCGTCCGTCGCTTCGGAGGAGTTCATGGTGCAACGTTCCGCGGTGTTTGCAGCAGTCCTGATCGTCTCGACGCTACTGGCGTGCAAGGCGCTGGAGCAGAATCAGTCGGCGCCCCAGGGCAGCGCGGTCGGCGCGGCGCCCGAGGCGACCGGAAACGACGTCACGTTCAAGCGCATGGTGCCCAAGTCGGGAACCAAGGGAACCGTGAACCGCAAGACGAGCAGCAAGTTCACCCTGGACGGCAAGGTGCTACGAGAAACCTCGGTGCTCGACGCGGCCATGGAAGTGAAGTTCTCTGACGAATTTCGGATCACCAAGGCCAGCATCGACGTCAAAGAGTTCTACACCACCTCCCAGGAGGGCTCCGGCAGCGAGAAGAAGAGCGTGAGCCCGCTGTCGGGATCCACATATATGGTGACTCGTTACGACGACGGCAGCCTGGGCGCCCAGGACGCCAGCGGCAACAAGGTAGCGAGCAGCACTTTGAAGCTGATCAAGGACGAATTCGGGTCCAGCTTCGAGAAAAGCCAGGACGCCGCATTTCTGCCGGATCGTCCGGTGAAATTGCAGGAAAAGCTGGTGCCTGCTTCCGACTCCATGATCGCCATGCTCGGCCTCAAAGACGACGGGAACACACTCATCGACGGGACGGAGTTCTTCTTGAAGAGCGCCGCCGGATCCCGCGCCACCTTCGATGCCAGCATGACAATGACTCAGAAGATCAGCAGCAATATGCGCGTGCGCGCCAAGCTCAAGGGCACTATCGAGATGCGCCCGGAAGGCGCCTGGATCATCGGCGTGGATCTCAAAGGCCCACTGACGTTGCTGGACGGCAGCGGCAACGAAAAGGGCACGGGCGACGTGGCGATCACCGCGACCCAGACTTTCGACTGAGCAACTTACGGGCGCCGGCGGCCCGACGCCCAGAAGCGGTGCGTAGGAACTACTGGCAACCGGTCGGAGCGGTCAGCGCGCGCTCCGCGATCTGCTTGCGGATACTGTCTAGTGCCGCGGCGCAGTCGCCCTTGGTCGCGGTCTGAGTCAGTGCGCAAGCGAGGCCCAGCTCCGGCAGGGTGCAGCATGCCTTGAAGGCGGCACATGTCTTTGGGTCTCCCGCAAGTGGCGCGCCACCACTGACCTGGTAGCCGCCGTCGCCACCCTTGTTGATCGTGATGCTTTCTGGGGCGCGCTGGGTCGGTTCAGGTTTCTGGCGTTTGCATGCCAGCAACGCGCCCGCCAGGACTACCAATAAACAGCTGATTCTCGCACCTGTGGCTGCCGGAGTTCGCACCATGCCAGCAGCATACGGTGTCAAACGCCGGACGCCCAGAGACCCGAACGCCCGGAGCCGAGAGCCGAAAAGGAGAGGCGCTGTCCCGCCAACGACGCCCGCGGTGCCAGATTGCCTTCCGTTGCGGTCGGCGTATCCTACGGACGATGGGGAAGTCCTTCTTGCGTTCGCTCGTGAGTGGTGGAGTGGTTTGTTTGTTCGCCGTGGCGGTCGCCTCTGCGTGTGGAAGTAGCAGTGCTGAAGAGCGCGCTGCGCTGGCAGGGCTCGCGGCGGACTGCAACATCAACAGCGATTGTAAGTCGCCGTTGAAGTGCGCCTTTCGGCGCTGCCACACGGAGTGTGAAACCCAGGTCGACTGTGACGCGAATGAACTCTGCGTCGTCAGTGACCGCCCGTACAAAGTTTGCCTGCTGCCCATCGAGCGCGGTTGTTCGAGCAACAACGACTGCCCGGAGCCGCTCTTCTGCTCGGTGGAAAAGGACTCCACCTGCCGGCCTGCCTGCATCACCAGCAAGGACTGCATCACGGGGCAAGTCTGTGCGGACGGGTTCTGCGCGGCGCCTCCGGAGCTGGTGGATGGCGGGCTACCAGCGCCAACAGACGGAGGCGTGGATGCGTCCTTGGGCAACAAGTGCCTGTACAACTCCGACTGCGGCGGGAACCTGCTGTGCATTTCTGGGCTGTGCTTGCCACAATGCAAGACCGCCAAGGATTGTCCGGCTTCGCACACTTGCGAGCAGGGCGCCTGCATCCCGCCGGGCGTCGCGGATGGTGGCTCTGACGGCGGCTCCGACACGGGCGTGACTGTGCCGCCGTGCCAGAACGGAGTGCAGGACGGCGACGAAACCGGGGTGGATTGCGGGGGTTCGTGCGGCGCTTGCGTCGGCACGCCCTGCACGAAACCAAGCGAATGCGCGAGCGCGCAGTGCGTGGCTAAACAGTGCGCTGCGCCCAACTGCACAGATGGCCTGCAGAACGGCACGGAGTCGGATGTGGACTGCGGTGGGGACTGTCCCAAGTGCCCGCCGCAGAAGGGCTGCTGGGCAACTCAGGATTGCACGACGGGCTCCTGCGTTGCGGGCTCCTGCACTGCTCCGGGCTGCAGCGACACTCTGCTCAACGGCGCGGAGACGGACGTGGACTGCGGCGGCGCGGAATGCAACCCCTGCGCGGACGGCAAGAAGTGCGAGGGCAACTCGGATTGCACGAGCGCCAACTGCGTGGGCAAAAAGTGCGTCAAGGCCGGCCCCACGAGTTGGGTGCTGAACACGACCTCCGAAGGATACTCCGGCGAGGTCACCAGCGACGCGCAGAACAACGTCGTGGCCGCCCTCAACTACTTCTACGCAATCGACGTCGGCAACGGCAGCGTGTCGGCCAATAACTATGACGTGATGCTAGCCAAGCTCACGCCGGCGGGTGCGCACTTGTGGTCGCGCTCAGTCGGAGGCCCTGGTCCGGACTACGTGCATGGCATTCACACCGACACACAAGGCAATGTCTTGGTCGGTTTCGCGAGCACTTCCTCTGGAAACTTCGGCGGGACCACGCTCACTTGTGCTGGTTCGACACCCTACGTGCTGGCCAAGTACAAGGCCGCGGACGGAGCGCATCTGTGGTCGAGGTGCGTCGGGGGTCCAGGCTACTACCAGCTCAACGACACGACCGTGGACTCCGCCGGAGATGTGATTGCCGTGGGCGAGTTTTGGGGGTCCGTCGACTTCGGTGGCACCATCCTTACGCAGGCCAATTACACTGCATTTGTCGCGAAGTACTCCGGGGTCCATGGTGGACTGATCTGGGCGAAAGCGTTTCCAGCAAGTTCGCAATCGCACGCAAAGGTAGCTGCGACTAGCGGCACTGAGGTTTTCGTCGGTGGGACGTACTACGGAACCATGACCGTCGGCAGCACTGTGCTCGACCCCAACTTTTCCTACTACGAGATGTTCGCACTCGGTCTGGACGCCAGCGGAAACGCCACCTGGGCGCGGCGCTACGGCGGCGCGTTCAATGAAGAGCCGCTCGATGCCGTGGGTCGCGGTGGCGCCTACTATCTGGCGGGCCTTTTCGGCAGTCAGGCGGACTTCGATGGCACGTTGCTCACGAGCAAAGGCGGAGAGGACGCCTTCGTGGCACGCATCAAGCCCAGCGATGGCAGCGTGACGCTCGCGCTCGGCTTCGGGTCTTCTGGAGACGACCGCGCCAACGGCGTGGCTGTCGCAGCCAATGGCGAAATCGCCATCGTTGGCCAGAGCAGCGGCGCCATCAACTTCGGCGGCGGTCCGTTGACGTTCTATGGTGCACCGGACGGATTCTTCGCGCGCTTCAGCACCACCGGCACGCACCTGTTTTCGAAGGGATTCGGCACCGTTGGGTACGACTACGCCTACTCTGTTGGGTACGCCGGCACGTCATTGGTCATGACGGGCAGCTACACTTCGGGTGGCATCGTGGATCTAGGAACGGGAGTGCTGCCAACGGCCGGTTCGTCGTTCTTGGCGCACCTGGTGCCGTAGGGCGGCGTCGCTTGGCTGCGTTGGCGACCCTTCGCGGTCAAACCAGGCGTTCCGTGTACCCCGGGGGCGCAACGGCACGGTACGCGCGTTCAACGGCGCCTAGGGCCTCCGCACGCGGCACGACGCTGTTATCGTGTCCACGGACACCGAAGCGAATGTCGGCGCCGCGGTCGTCGTAGAAGAACCCGCCGTAGGTTTCGAGGTAACCGAGGCGGAAGTCGTGCAGAGGCAGGCGGTACAGAAAGCGCGCCAGCCAGTAGCGCGGCGCTTCGCCCAGGGACTTGCCCGCGAGATCGATCCGCACCGTCGCGTCGTCGACAGCTTCGAAGCACAGCTCGCCCAGGCGCGCGGGTAGCTGCGCTGAGGCCGCGTCTTCAAAACGCGCGAAGGGCGCCGGCGGCACTTCCTGCCAGCTGCTGGGTGGTGGCAGTGCGGGCGCGGCAGGCGACGTGATCACGAGCGCGCGCTCGATGCCCGTCGCCACGAGCTCCGCGCCCGCGGGCACGTGGATCAGGTCGCAGACGGCGTGGGGTGCCTGGCCGGCAAGCACGCAGACGTAACATCCATTTTCAGCAACGATGGCACGAGGCGCAACTACGAGCTCCATGGTTGCATTGCCGACCCGCGCCAGGGTTTGCGCTTCGGCGCTGAGCGTGTGCACCAGGTGCATCGGCACGCCGGGCTCGCGAGAGATCTTGAACGCTTCCTCGCGGTCCACGCAGAGCGGCCGCTCGCCGGGTTCGAGCTGCTGCGACGCGCAGAACACCAACGACAGCAGCGCGCGGCGTCCAACAGGACCGAAGTCTGGAGGAGCAAAGGGCGGGCGCAAGCGCCCGGGCCAGTGCAACCAGCCGTAGGGATGTAGCAGCAGGTCCCCGACCGCGTGTTTCACCCGGGCGACGTCATCGCCAAGGACGGGATCTGAGAAGAAAGTGCGCAGCGGCAGCTGGTCGATCAGTGCGTCCCCGGTCGGCAGCGCGAGGGCGTATTCGTCCGAGATGTTGGCGTGGGCAAAGTACAGTGGCTCGGATGCCGTGGCGATTTCGAGCTGGGCGTCTCCAACCGTGCCCACGATCATCAGGTGGTGCTCGAAGCGCCCGGCGCGCGAAGCGAGGGTACGCAGGTTCGTGCGCTGCAGTGGGGACGGTAGCGGCGCGCGGTCTGGCGGCGGCAGTTGCCAGTTTTTCGAAATGGGATGCAGCTCTTGCATGATCACACCGCAAAGCGCTCGAGGATCCAGGGCACGAGCGCATCCATCAGCTTTTCCACCTGGGGCGCCGCCTTCTCACCGAACTCGGGTTCGAAATAATGGCGCGCTTCGCTGAACTCTAGCAGCGCTTTGTCCGGCGCTGCAGCGGCTTCGAAGATCGCTTGCAGGTCTGCGGGATAGATCTCGCGATCCGCGCCGGCGTGTGCGACCAGGGTCGGTACCTGGACTTCCGCGAGGTTCCTGCACAAGTCCGCCTTGGAAGAGAGACCGGACCAAGTGCTGAGCCAGGCGCGGGGGGTGCAGGTGCGCGCGAAGCCGAAGAAGCGATAGTTCATCAGATCTGGGCGATCCGAGAGCAGCGAACCGTAGTCCCGCGGCGAGGGGTCCAGATGCTGGGAAACATAGTTGAGATTGGCCATGGTGCGGTGCACGACCATCACGTGCTCCACGACACTTTGGCGCTCCAGGTGCTGGCGCTGCTCAAAGCTGGCCGTCGCCGGAAGGGACTCTGGACGCGCGGCCTGCGCCCTCTCGATCAGTTGCTTGGCGTGATCGTCCAGGCGCTGCACCCGCGCGCGCTGCGCTGCGCGGTAGCGCGACACGAACTCCGGCGAGTACTCACTCCACGCGGGCGGCTCCTTGAAACCGTTCTGCGGCGCGTACATGTCCAGCGCCGGGTCGACGCTAAGCGGATCGGACTCGTCGCGCACCGAGGGGTCAATGCAGTCCAGCAGCACCTGGCCTTGTCCGCGATGCGCGGACACCAAGACCAGGGCATCCGCCCCTGGCATTTCCGTATCCGCCAGGTGAATGCGTCCACCGCAAGGGGCGCTCGTTAGCCGTTCGCTCGGCAGCTTGGCTGCCTGCGCTTGGTACAGCGCCGCCAGGGAGCCGCCGCCGGAGTTCCCGAGCAGGACGACGTTGTCGATGCCCCGCTTCTCTTTAAGGAAGCGCACGCAAGAGCCCACGTCCAGGGCGATTTCCTCATGCACCGTGTCGGTGTCGTTGTTCGGCGAGCGGGTATTGGCGCCCAGGCACGCAACGCCGGCGGCGAGCAGGCGCGGGAAGGTGTAGTGGTGCGAAAAGTCGACGCGCGGGTGGATGCAGACCACGGCGGTCTTCGGCTTGGGTCGACCGGGCGGCGCCCAATACAAGGCGCGGTGCTGCCGGAAGTCCGCGGCACGCAGCACCAGGGACTCCGGCGTGGCGTCTGGCTTACCTCGAAAGTTGAAAGGAGCGCCCGCCCAATAGGTCTTCGCGATCAGCTGCATGGCTCCAGCGCATTGTCGCAGCTAGTCGGCTCCCCGCGCCAGGGCCACTGCGCACGCCAAAATCAGGACATTCGCGTCGGGCTCGCTTACGGTGCAGCTCATGTCACGGCGACGAGGGATAGCGGTGGTGCTGGCCAGTGCGGCTGTGGCCACCGCATGGGTCGCGTCGAGCGCCCCCAAACCCGTGCCGCGGATCCGCGCAGGCCTGGTACGACAGGGCGAATTCGGATCGCGTCTCCGTGTCTTTGCCCGGGCGGGCGACTACAAGCTGGAAAGCCCTCATCTGGTCGCCGTGGTGCGCAAGCGCGACGGCTGGTTGGTCGATCTGTTTCGACGGCGAGCGCTCCTGCCCACCATAGAGCAACTGGGCACGACCACGAACATCGACGCGCTGTGGCAGATGTACCCCTCGGTTCGCGTCGGGAAGAAGGACTTCGCAGCGCGCGCGTCCAGCGTCGCCATCGTGCAAGGCGCCATCGAGGTCGACGCCATCGCCCATGCGCCAAACGCCAAGTACCGTGCCCTGACCCGGTATACCCTCGCCGCAGACGCGCCGAAGCTCATCGCGACCACGCGCTGGTCCGTCGTGGGCGGCGCGGCGTCGGGCGCAGTTCAGTTCGGCGATGAATTCAAATGGGGCAACGTGACCTACTTCGTCGAAGGCGTGCAGACGCCGCGCATGAAGTACAAAGGGCGGGCCAAATGGATCGGGCGTCGGGGTGCCGGCGGCGATTTGCTGTTACGATCCCTTTCCACCCAAAGCATGTGGGTGGACTACGGCGCGCGCATTCAGGGCTTTCAGGGCGCGATCACCGCGCTGCACCTGCGCGCGCCCATCGCGGAGGGTGGCGCGGTGGAGGTCAAACGCGAACTGTCTTTCGAGACCCTGCCGCTCGCTCCTGAAAGCGCGACGCCGAGGGGAACTTTGCGCGCCCGGGTGGTCGACGAAGCCGGCAAGGCGCTGCCCAGCAAAGTCCGGGTCGACCGCCTTGGGCGAAAATCTGCCGTATTCGGAGACGACGGAGGCATCGCGGGCGCAGATCGCTTTGCGTGGACTGGCAACGGCGTGCTGGACATTCTGCTCGAACCGGGGCGCTACGTGCTTCTGTTCACAGCCGGCATTGAGCGCGAAGCCGTGCAGAAGACCGTGGACATTCGCGCGAACCAAACCGCAAGCCTAGACATTGCGCTGCCACACGTCGTGTCGACGCCAGGTTGGATCTCCGCAGATCTGCATCTGCATCAGGCGCCGAGCGTGGATGCGGATATTGGGCTTGCGGAGCGTGTGATCAGCATTGCGGCGGAGGGTGTCGAACTGGCCGTGGCCACAGACCACTACGTGGTGACCGACCTCACTCCGACGGTGCGCTGGCTCACCAATCGCGGCCTGTTGACGCGACCGCTCTCGACCATAGCCGGATGCGAAGTCAGTACCCTGGGACACCGCTATGGGCATTTCAACGTGTTCCCGCTGACTCAGGCGCGCAACGTCAGCTACTGGAACACGACACCAACGCAGCTGTTCGCGGACGCACGTAAGAAGTCCCCGGGCGGCGTGCTCCAGGTGAACCATCCACGCTGGGACCCCGCCATTGGCTACTTCTCGTACTACGGGAAGAGTGACAAGACGGCGGACTTCATGCGGGCGGGATATGATCCGAACTACGACGCGCTAGAAGTGTACAACGGTGACGACGCCCGCGACCTGAAGAAAGTCAAAGAGGTCTTAGCCGACTGGATGCATTTGCTATCCGCCGGCCGGCGCTACGTCGCTACGGGGAGCAGCGACTCACACAAGCTCGCGTTCCTGGACCCGGGGCTGCCGCGCACGTACATACGCCATGGCGGAGCGAGCGCAGACGTCGATGACGTGCGCGCGTCCCACAAGAGCGTGATTGCAGCCCTGAAGGCGGGCCGCGCCTTCGTGACCAGCGGCCCAATTCTGGACGTGCAGGTGAACGGAAAAGGGCCAGGAGAAACCGTGGCCACGGGTGGCCGCGCCCCCGTGCGCGTGCAAGTGCGAGCGCCCTCCTGGGTGGACGTGCGTGCCGTCGAGGTTTTTGTGGGCGGGAAGCGCGTTGCGTACCAGAACGTGCCGCGCAGCAAGAACGTCCTGCGCCTGGACAAGACCTTCAATGTAAACGTGCCTTCCAACAGCTACGTGATCGTCACCGCGCAAGGAGAGCGCGGCTTGCCCAACGCCTCCCGGGAAGCGACGCAACCCTTCGCGTTTTCCAACCCGATCTGGCTAAAGCCCTGACTCGCCACGCCAAAGCGCGCTACCCTGCCGGCATGAATCGGGCTTGGGGAGGCGCACTCATTCTGATCAGCTGTGGTTCCCTGGCGCCCTTGGGTTGCGGCGACAGCGAGGAGGGTGCCGGGGCCACGAGCGCAGCATTCTGCGAGAAGACGCCCGCCGGCTCCGCCGAGAACGTGCGCGTCGGCTGTGACCAGCGCTGCCCAGGCACCGCAGACTGCGCGGCCAGTTCCGACCCCACGCTTTCCGCAGGCGCCGCAGTCGAAGACGTCACTCCAAGCGTGGACTACGTCGTGGTGACGGTGCCCGGGGGCAAGGCCCACGAGTTCAATCCGCTCGGCGGGGACGTCTGTGTCAAGAAGGGCAGCTGCAACGCTTCCGACTTGACGAAGTGTGTTCCCGAAGACCCCGACAAGTGCACCTGGATTGCGGGCTTCGGCGCGGGAAGGGCCGCCACCGGGAACGCGGACCCCACAACCGTGCGCTGCACCGTTCTGAAGCAAGGCAACACGGCGGTTGGTCTGTGCGCCGTCGACAATGTCGGTTGGTTCTACAACGAGGTGGAAAAAACCCGCGAAGAGCTGACCGCGGCGCATCCAGACCTGGAGCTGGACTTCTTGCTCGTTGGCGCCACCCATGTACACGAGACCCAAGACACCATGGGGATCTGGGGCCCGACGGATTCGCGGTCCGGCGTCAAAAAGTCATACAACGCCCTCGTCCGCCAGAAGACCGTCGCCGCCTTGGCCAAGGCCTATGCAGCGCTGAAGCCGGTCAACGTCGAATTCGGCAAGAGCGTCGTCGATGGCCATATCCCAGGAACCGATCCCGGCGGCCACAAGACCGCCGCTTTCGTCAGCGACACCCGGGACCCCGTCGTGATCGACAACGAGCTGCGCACGATCCGCTTTGTCCGGAAGGACGACACCAAAACCGTCGCAACGTTGATCAACTTCTCGAGCCACCCGGAGTTTGCCGGTGACGAGAACCTGCTCACCAGCAGCGACTTCGTACACACGCTCCGTGAAAGCGTGGAAAACGGGCTGGACGTAAAAGATGCCGCGGGCAAGAGCCTGATGAAACGCCCAGGCGTCGGTGGAGTGGCGATCTTTTTCAATGGCGCGCTTGGCGGACAGGTGGGGCCGGGCAAGGTGAATCACGTCGATTTCGAAGGCAATGATGTCCCGGAGTCACTGGAACGCGCCTACAACAACGGGCGGCTGCTTTCGGTGTACGCCCACGAGGCACTTCAAGAGGGAGTCGAGAGTCTGGAGACGGCAGCACTTGGTTTCCGCGCACGCGAGATTTATGTCGGCATCGAAAACGGCGCGTACCACATCGCTCTGGCGCAGCAGCTGTTCGACCGGGAAGGCTATTTCTACGACACGGGTCGCGAGCTCTCATCAGATAACTTCCCCTACATCCGCTCCCAAGTGGCAGTGATTGACATTGGGCCCGCGGAGCTCGTGACGCTACCCGGCGAGATGCACGCTGAGTTGCTCCTGGCCACGGCGGACGGCACCTCGGCGCTGGATGCTCCCTTTCCCTTCACGCCCGCGCCATTTTCAGTGTTGAACGACCTGAAGACCAACCCCAACTGCGGCAAGGACGGCTACTCGAAGTGTGACGATGGCCCTCCTGATCTCGCCGCGATGGATCGCAGCAAGATCATCGACCTGTCCCGGGATCCGAAGGCGAAGTACCGCTGGGCGATCGGGCTTGGCCAAGACCAGTTCGGTTACATTGTGCCCAGCTACGATTTCAAACTCGACGCCCAGAACCCGTACTTCGAGGAATTCAGTCCCGGCGAGCACTACGAAGAGACAAATTCCGTGGGCAAGGCCGTGCAAACAGACGTCGTCGACCCGATTTTGCAGCTGCTTGCATCGCCTCCGGTCGTGCGCCGCTGAATACAACGGCAAGGAGACGGCCGGCTAGATATCGCCCCAGACCGTGAGCGCGGCGCCCGTGTCTGGATCGATACTGGCGGGCTCGCGCGGCACGCGGCGAAGTTTCGCGGCGCGGCTCCACTCCGTGAAGGTCCACATCCAGGTTGCCTGCCCGGCGATGGGCAAGGTGTCGAAAACATCGTTCAAACACGCCGGGTCCACGTCCAGCCGGCACAGTTTGGGTTGTTGCCCAATGGTGCCAGTCAGCTGGTACTGACCCAAGCGAGCGGCGTAGTGATCGGCCAGCGTGGACAGCATGACTCGGCCGAGCAGGGGCTTGAGCCCGGCGGCGGCGGCGAAGAGGTCGTTTCCTTCAACGCCCACTGGCGGTTTCAGCCCGAATGCATGCATCACGGTGAGCGCGACGTCGACGGACGTCACGTCGGTCAGCGCTTCCGTGCCGGCGTGTTGACGCCCGGGGAAATGCACCCAAAGCGGCGCGTACAAATGCTCTTCGGCCAGGCGTGCCGCGGGGTCGAAGGGCGGCTCGGGTCCTTCGCCCGGGGGTACGTCGCCGGCGACGATCAAGAGCGTGCTGTCCCACTCGCCCTTCTCCTTCAGGGTTGTGATCAACTGGGCCAGAGCTTCATCCTGTTTCAGCAGCGACGACTGCTCAAGCCCGCGCAGCCGCTGCCAATCCACGTCATCCAGGCGTCGCTGCGAACGACTGCGCCGCTGCCGCAAGCGGGACAGAATGATGCCCCCGCGCCGAGGGTCCAGCACCCCGCTGTACTCAGGAGGCGGAAGCCGAGCGGCTTCCTCTTTGGGTACATCCCAAGGTGGATGCGCGCCCCGCGAGTGCACGAACAAGAAGCGACGCGGAGCGCGACCGTCTCCCAACTCGGATTCGAGCCACGCCCGTGCTCGCTTCAGCGGTTCCGCGGCTGGAGCGTCAGTTACGGGTGAGACTTCGACGAAGGTATCCCACCCGTTGTCAAAGCCAAACGCCTTGAAGGTGGTGGGGGCTCCGGTGAACATCGCGGTGCGACCGCTGGATTCTTTCACGATTTCGCTGATCAAACGCGCTGCTTTCGGCAGCCGCGCCGCTGGGTCTTCCATCGCGTGCGCGTGCGGGGGCAAGCCGGTGAGCATCGAGGCGGCGACAGAGCCAGGCACGGTGGTGGGTGTGCGGTAGCGACTGAATGCCGTGCCAACGCGGCTTAGGTTCGACAGCGCGGTCATCTTTTGCTTCGGACCCCAGGGCGGAACTCGACGGCGATCGATGCCCGAAAGCAAGACGATGATCGCTGTCGTGGCTGTTGGGCTGACCCGCTTTTCCTTGGCCCCAACGCGAGTAATCGCCGGATCCCCAAACACCACGCGCCCGCCCCGATTGGTGTCGAGGGCACGCAATTCGAGTATTGCGGCCTTTTCGGAGTGCGCACCGAGAGGCAGCGCAACGGGGATCCAAGTCGAACCACCGCCGCCGCTGACTTTGCGTTCGACCAAGGTCACTGGCTCCGCGTCGTCGGTGATGATTCGAATGGCTGCCTTGCCAACGCCGCTGCCCCAAAAGCCCAAGTCGACGTGTAACTTGGCGTCGGGAGCAAGCACCACTGGGCAGCGCACGGCCGCTGGCGCTTTGAGGGCCAAGGAACGCTTGGGCACGTTGTCGATAGCCACGTCGTTCAAAATGTTGCGCAGGGTCGGGGCCGCATAGGTCGTGGACAGGTCGTCCTCTACCCCTAAGCGCAGCCAAAACAGCTCCCCGTGCGGCTCCGTCACGCCTCGTGGTCGACCGCTGAAGCGCAACGTCACCACGTGACGTCCGGGCGCGAGCTCACCCTTGTACGCCGGCAGTCGGTGCGATCCACTCTGCCCCGGGACCAACTTCACTGAACCGAGCCGCCGGTCTCCAAGGCTCGCGCTCATGCGCTTGGCTTGGCCGGCATGCAGGGACACCTCGACGAAGGGATCCGTAACCTTTTGCTCCAGCCAAAAGTCGAAGCTGACAACGTTGTCCAACACCTTGGCAACGACCTTGCCGTCGCGCTCCGCACTTTCGATGTCGTCGAAAGGAGGAAGCCGAAACCCTCGATGGGCGCTGCCTGCCTCCGTGCCCACATCGAGCGACAGCCCGCGGTGCCGAACCTCGCAACGCGCCAAGTAGTCGATCAGCTCCAAACGGTCGGGCTGAGGCTTTACCTCTTCATCAAGCGTTGGAGCCGCGGCGGACGGCGCTGGCGCCGGCGCTTCTTTCGAGCTCTTGTCACAAGCGGCCAGGGCGAGCAAAGCGCCGAAACAGGCCGTCGAAAAAACCCGCGTGTGCATGACAGGACGAAGCAGTCAGCCGGTGGTCCGCCATTGCGTCAAGGGGACTTCAGATCGAGCCCCGATCCGCCGCGGCTGTGCCCCTGAACGCCTGAGCTACTTCGGATCTTCCTGAGATAGCCGAGTACGGCTGCCCGCTTCGATCTTGACGCTATGTGTGACTTCCTCGCCTGGCTTGCGCAGCTTCACGCTGTGCTCGCCGGGCTCCAGTGGCACCCGCTTTAGCGGGCCTCGGCCCACGAAGGTGTCGTCCACGTAGATGGCATCCTTTTCCGAGATCGATATCTCGAGCAGCCCCTTGCCGCTGGCCAATTCGATCCCCGGAGGAAGCGGGAGTGACTCCACCTTCACTCCTTTGGGCGGCGCCGCGACTTCCTTTTTTGGCGCGGGCGGCGCGGCTGCGGGCGCAATGAGTCCCGGCACAGACGCCTGGGCAGCGGGGCCCGCTGGCACGTCGCCACCCGCACCCCGTATCCAACTGACCAGCATGAAGCTTGCCACTCCCGCTGCGCCCATCACGGCGGCAACTTTGGCGAAGCCCAGCAACTTGCTTTCGGCTGCAGGGGCGGCAGCCTTCGCTTCGGAGCTGGCATCGTCCTTTTTGAACTCACGATCCGGGAGCGGAACTTCCTCTTTCTGCTTTGCCTGCTGCGCCTTTGAGGGAAAGGCGATGGATTTGGTCTTGGGCAGAGTGGGTTCTGAGCGCTGAGTTTCGGGAATCATCTTTTTGCCTTCGCCCTGCACGGATCCGCTTGATTCGCTCGGGGCTGCGTCGGCCGCGTCGCTATCTTCGTTGTCGGAGCCGGCTCGCGCGTCGCCCGCTTCGTCATCGTCGGCTTGCACGTCTGCGTCCGCCCGCGCGTTTGCGTCGGCGTCCGCGTCATCGTCGGCTTGCGCGTCTTCGACCGCGTCTGCTTTCGCACCGACCGACGGGGCCGCACTTTCGCTTGCCTTGTCCGCGACCGACGACGCCGCAAGGCTCGGCTCGTGGTCCGCCGCGACTGGGGCCTCGGAGCTGTCGCGGTCATCCAGCGCCTCAACGCCTTTCGGCTCCGCCTTGGAACGCAACGGCGTTGGCAATCGCACTTCCTTGACCCTGGGGAAGCCGTCGATCGCGGCAGGCGCTACGGGGTCAGGCCGAGGCACGTGGGGCGCTGGCTGCACAGGGTGCGCGGCGCTGGCCGCGGTGGTTGCTAGCGGATGGGCCGACTTTGACTTTTGCGGTTCTTCGGCTTGCCCCGGGTCCCAGGACTCGTCGATGGCTTTGACGTCTCCCGATGTCGGAGCCTTCGCGGCTGCATTGCTTGCCTCTACCGGGACGGCGTCGCCAGTTGCGTCCTTGGCGGCGATGTCTTCGGCATGCTTGGCCGCTTCTTTCGAACCGACCGCGGCATCTTGGACGGGCGCCAACATCGCGCGAGCGCTGCCGGGACCCACTCCCGGAAAGGTTCCGCTCTCGTCTCGAAAGCCCGTTGCATGCTCTTGGAAGTCCAGTCCGGGCGTCACGTTGGGGTCCATCGGCCACTTTGGAGAAAGCTCCGTACTTGGCGGCAGCGGGACCGCTTCACCGCCCCCAGGAGAGAGCTCCAAGGTGAACTGCGGCGGTGCCGAGGCTGGCTGCTCCGCCTCGGGCTCGTCGACGGGAGCATCCAGATCGATGGCGCGCCCCGCGACAGTCAGATCGAGGATCGCGCCGCGCCTTGCGGTATCGAGCAGCACTGCTTCGAGGGCCTGCCGGTCCGTTTCCGGGTCACGGGCGAGCTCGGCTGGGCTGTGACCGCTGGTGAGACGCTGCAGCAAGTGCAGCGCAGGGTCCGGGGTTGCCGCCAAGTAGGCACTGATCGCTTCCACATCGATTTGAATGGAGTCGATTCGATCCAAGCCGCCGACCACCGCGTCTTGTGCGCGCCGGGCCCGCATGATGTGGGGCGACAGGAGGTCGGCGAGGGACTTGTTCAGGTTGTCGCGGCAGACCATGGACTCTGGAGCGACACTGAATCGCCCCGCGCCGATCCCAAGCAGCGCAGCAATAACCTTCTCGCCACGTGCGAAACCACCGTCGGTTGCCGTGCGCGTTGCATTCACCGGATGGCCGCCACGGATGTCCACTTCGTACAGATAAACGGAGTCACGAAATGAAACGCGGCAGTCACGGTGGCGCCCGCAGGCAAGCTCCAACACCAATCGCGGCGTGAGTCCGTCGAGCCGACCGCGAACCACCCCTCCAGTCACCATGCGAGCTTCTACGCGAGCGCGTGGGCGGAGCACTTCTCGAATGCGCTCCAATACCGTCGTGCCGGCGGCTTCCTTTCGCAGGTAGGCGTCCGCGTCAGCGCCCAGTTCACGGAGCCGCTGGAGCAGATCTTCCTTCCACGACAAAAGCACGACGGGCACATCCCGGACGGCGACATCCCGCTTGATGGCGCGGCAAAGAGAAAAGCCGTCCATCTTCGGCATGAGCACATCGCTGACCACGAGATCCGGCCAGCGTGACAACGTGAGTTCCAACGCGCGTTTCCCGTCGTGGGCCTCCAGCACGTCGACCCCGGCGGTCTTGAGCAGGCCCGACAGGAACCAAACGACCGACGGATCATCATCGGCGACAACGGCCAATCTACCTTCCAGACGCACGCCGTCGTGCCCACGAGAACCGCGAGTGTTGCGTTCACCTGCGCGGCGGTCCGGCGAGGCCCAGGGAGCCAAGGGGATGGCGCCCTCTGGACCTGTGGCTTCGAAGCGCAGCGAGCCCCCAGAGCGCAGCGTGGCGATCTCCCGAACGCGGGCGACGGCAGACCAAACAGCGGCCAGCACGTCCACGCCTTCACCGAAGGGGACCGTGGCTCCCAGGCTGCCTTGGCGCTGTGACTCGACCAATCCCCGATGCACCTCCGCCGCGATACGGGCGGAAAGCTCCTCGATGGTGACATCGCCCAGGGCTTCGTGGGCCGCCGCCAAATCCGTGCCCCGACGAGCCACACCTAAGATCGCGCGCTCTAAGGTTTCAGGACTGACTGGTTTCGGCAGCACTCGCTTCGCGCCGCGCGCCACGAACGTCGCAGCTGCCTCGGCCCCCTGCAACGTGCCGACCACGACCAGCGCAAAGGGCTCGACGAGATCGTCCGTCAGCAGCAAATCTACGAGATCCGAGGCGCCGTCTTTGTCGATGTCCACGATCACCACGTCCGGACCCGTGGCGCGCACGAGATCAATCGCACGCACCGCGTCGCTGGCCGCGTCATATTCGAAGTTCGCCTCGGGATCGTTGGCTTCCATGGCGCGCTCGAGGGAGGAGTCGACAAACGCAACCACGTGAACGGGATGCCCCTCAGCGCTGGACTCCACGCCGCTGGCCGGCGTGGCATCGGGCGTGCCGCCCCAGACTAGCGACGGGACTTGGTCAATCGCCCGCGTGACTTCCGCCAAGTCGCGCACCAAGACCTCGCCCGTTGCGGCGCTTCGGTATAGGGAGTTTTCAGCGCTACCCAACGCCTCGGCGGCTGCGTCAAAGCCGAGCACTCGACTTGCAGCGCCAAGGGCGTGCAGTCTGCGCAGCACGACGTCTCGACGACTGGCTGAGCGCGGTTCGGCCTCCAGCTCACGCAGACCCGTGCGCACTGCCGACAGCCGGCGGCCGATACTGGCAACGAATTCAGCACGCGGGTCGGATGCGCCGGCCACGAGCACGGTTTCTTGAGCCTCCATCATGCCCGAGGCCGTATCACACGCTGGGAATTTGGCAGAGTTTTAGGGGATTTTCGGACGGCCGCGTCGGGTTTCCCTGGAAAACCTCAGGTCTCGGCGATCAGGCGGCGCACGGCCGCGCCGGCTTCTTGGGTGCGCAGCTTACCGCCGACATCTGCGGTGCACTCCCCGGCGTCGATGGCCCGGGCGACCGCCGCCTCGATGCGGACCTCCTCTTCGGGCCACCCCAAATACGCCAGCATCATGCCGACGGTAAGAAACGACGCACAAGGATTCGCCAAGTTTTTCCCAGCCAGAGTCGGTGCGGAACCGTGTACCGGCTCGAAGAGCCCGACCCTGCCCGGATCCGCCGGATGAATATTGGCGCTCGCGGCCATCCCGAGCCCTCCCTGGAGCGCAGCGCCCAGGTCCGTGACGATGTCCCCGAACAGGTTGCAGGTAACGATGACGTCAAACTGACTCGGATCCTGCAGCAGGTACAGGCAGAGGGCGTCCACGTACACGTGTACCGCTTCGATATCCGAATACTCCCGGCGCACTTCGTTGAATACGCGCAGCCAGAGTTCGTGGGCGTGGCGCAGCGCGTTGCTCTTGTCGGCCATGTGGACCCGACGCCGTCCAGTCTTCTTTGCGTATTCGAAAGCCGCTCGGATGATGCGCTCGACACCTTTGCGGGTATTGATGTCTTCGTTGATCGCCACTTCGTCTGGGGTGCCGCGCTTCAGCTGACCACCCGCCCCGGCATATGCACCCTCCGTGTTCTCACGAAACACGACGATGTTGACGTCCTTCTTGCCACGACCCTTCAAGGGAACGAGGCGGTCGGCCAAGCTGCGTATTGGACGGATGTTGGCGTACAAGTCGAATCCGAAGCGCATCCCGAACAGAATGTCGCGTGCGTGCTCCATATTCGGGACCCGAGCGTCTCCGAGAGCACCCAGCATGACCGCGGCGCATTCCTTCTGAATGGCGACGCGGATCTCTTTGGGAAAGGTCGTGCCGTCGCGAAGAAAGCGCTCGGCGCCGAGGTCCAACTCCCACAGCTCGATGGGCAGTTTTTTTTCCGAGATGTACCACTCAAGCAGGAGTGTTGCTTCACGGACCACCTCAGGTCCGATGCCATCTCCACCAATGATGGCGATGCGTTTCTTGGCGGCGTCGTCCTGGCCCGGCATTGCTCCGGATCTTTATTTGCGTCCGCTCGCGGCGTCGAGCGCTTCGCGCATCAAGCGGGCTAACTGCGAGGGATCCGCCACATCTGTGCCCTGAAGATCCCGCTCTAGGGGGATGCCTCCGGCGGCGCAGGCCTCTTCAAGTTCCGCTCCAGGCGCGGACTGCAGTGAGACAACCACCGCGGCGCCAGCGATGCTCATCGGCCACAAAGGGGCAAAGGCCTGAAGGAGTGGCAGACCGACGAGCTCGATGTCCACGCCCTCGTTGAGTCGCAGCGTAGCCAGGACGTGAGGCACCGGCGCCGCCGGAGATCCGTCACTCAGTTGGGAGGCCTCCACGATGCGGCGCAGTGCATGGGAAGCCGCCGCAAGTTGAGAGGAAGAACCCGCCAACACGAGGCGGGCGCCACCCTCGAACCCGACGCCGACGAGCCGGGACGCCATGGCACCCAGGAGCGCCGCCTGCTCGCCGTCCGCGAAGGGAACACGCTCCGCGCCAGACGCGATCGTACGCACGCGACTTTCGCCAAGCAGCTGAGCAACCACCCGAAGGATCTCCAAGTCCAGCGCAGGGACTTCATCGAGGACTTCTTCGATGGACCGCGGGGACTGCGTGCACAGCAGAATCGAACGCGCGACTTCAGGTTCGTCATCCGCGGGAGCGGCTGTGGCCAGAATCGCGTCTCCTTCACCGCACAGTTCCGCTCGCTTGCGCTTGACCTCGTCCTGCTGACGCAAGCCCTCCATCAAGAGGTTGTTCAAGGGCTGGTCGATGCGCCGCAGGGCGGCGGGCTGGCCGGAGGAAAAGGCAAATGTGCCGTCGACTTCCCCCAACAGCCGATTCAAAGCCTTTTCGCCCTCGAGGCGGCGGTAGGCGGCATCGGTCACTTCGCCGTCGGTGAAGCGGATTTCGCCAGCGCCGGCCGGGGTCGTCAGCATCAGTGTTCCAGTCCGGCGATTCATACCCAGGAGCTGCAACAGATCGATCAAGCTCACCTTGGCCAGGTCGCCACGGAAGTCGCCCTTGTCCGCAGCGACCGGAGCTCGGCGCGGCGGAATCGCGAGCAGCCGGCGCGCGACCTCATCGGCGTCGTTGCGCACGCTGCTTTCGTCTGCCTCGGGTCCGTCCAGGAGCAGACACGGAATGCCCACGCTCTCGCCGGGCAGCACGCTCGCGGCGCACAGCAACGCGTCAGGTGCCACTGCGCGGATGCGCGCCTTGGCGGATTCCCAACTGTCCGCCACGGTGACGGTCAAGCCGCGAGCGCGAAGGGCGGACGCAAGGGCGCCTAGAGAGTCCAGGTCCGGATCGATTAGGACGACGCTTCGCGACATCACTCGGCTCCGTATTCGAGAAGTTCCAGCACCAGGTCTGTCAGCGACGGATCCGAGGCATGGACCGCACGCACCAGCGTGCGTTCCTTGCGCCCCAGGAAGGCGTAGGTGCCATGCTCGGCGATCACCGCCAAGGCTTCAACTTCCGCGCCTAAGCGCGCGTTGTCGACCACGCGCAGCTCCAATCGATCTGGATCTTGCAGGGCGGACCGCACGATGGCTCCGAGGCTCACCCCCTTGCCCTGGGTGGCGACGACCAAGCACGTACCGCCCCGAGTCGCTTCCTGCACCACCGTGGTCGCCAAGCCGACCAGGTCCATCAAAGGCAGTTCGATCAAGCGGGGCCCGTCGAGCTCCGAATGCGTGCCCAACTCCGCGACGGCCCAGAACAACGCATCCAGCGATTCCCCCGGGCGGATAGGATCGAGCTTGACGCTGCGGGTTCGTGCTTTGGCCCCGGCATCCGCACGACGTTTCGCGCGTCGCAACAGCGCGGACAGATCGGCGCCGTCATGAGGGAACGTCGCCGTGCCAAGGGTGACTGGGAGTCGAACGCCCTCGCCCCGCCGCGCCGCCCGGGACGCCAGCTTGGCCAGCAAGCGACGCCGACACGTATAGGCCCCCACCCCGCCCGTCTCCGGAAGCAGGATGTAGAACTCACGTTCGTCCACCCGAGCCAACACGTCGCTCGCGCGCACTGTAGAGAGCACGCGTTCGGCAAGTTCTACGCTCAGCGCATCTGGGCTGTCAGGGTCGTCGAGAGCAAGCGTGACGAGAGAGAAGCGGCGCTGGTGGCGACGGGATTTGTCGATTTCTCGGCCAGCGACATCCACAAAGTAGGCGAAGGTGTACGCACTGGAGCCCGGGTCCTTGATCGCGCCGCGCAGCGCCTGCTCGCGCGCTGCAACGAGCGCGAGGGCGGCTGCGACCTGGGCCACAACCAGCTCCACCAGCGGACCCCGCCGGGAGCCGTGCCACTCGAGCCCGGCATGGAGCAGCAGCCCCATGGGCTCGGAGCCAAGCTCCATACGCGCCAACTCCAACTTGTTCTCCGCAGCAAACGCCATGATCCCCAGCTCGTCGGAAACCGCTGGTGCTTGCTCGAGACCCGCTGCGCTGATCCGGAGCATTTCCCGGGAACGATCCGACGCAGGCACGAAGACCGCTGCCACTCGCGCGCCCAGCTTTTCCCGCAGGATGCGGACCACGCTGTCGGCAATGGCGCGGCGCGTGCCGCTTGCGCCAAGGCTGGCCAGCTCCCGTGCAAGCTCGCATTCCAAGCGGCTCGCTCTGCCCTCGTCTTCCAATCGGTCGCGCAGCTCGCCCTCGGCGCGGTGCAAGCGAGCTTGGCCGACGGCGTTGAGGATTTCGTCCCCGGCCGGCGGCGCCAGCACGATGGCGTGGGCGCCAAGAGAGAGCGCCTGCGCCCCGAGTTCGATGCCAGACGGCGGCACCATGGCGACAACGCGCGCATTGCGACTGGCCGCTTTCAGATGATGGATCAACGCCACTCCGGCGCCGCCCCCCAAGCTCACGTCGACAAACACAACTTCGGGGATTTCGGCTTGGGCGCGCTCCAGCGCGTCATCCAGATCGTCTGCGAAGGTCGGCGCTTCGGCGTGGCTACGCAGCGAACTGCGGAATACTTCGACGGTGGCTGGGTCGCTGGTCACGACCAGCACACCTCGAGCAGAGACCGGGGGGTGATCCGTATCGCTCAAGGAACCTCGACGGAGCCACTGAAAACATGACGCGCTGGTCCCCGCGCGGTCACTTCCAGCGGCCGTGAAACGCTGATCTCCAGCGCGCCACCGGGCAGGTGCATGGCAATGGGCTCGTCGTACTGGGCACGCCCCGTACGCACCGCCGCGACGCCCGTAGCGGCCGCTCCAGTGCCGCAGGCCAAGGTGCGTCCGACGCCGCGTTCCCAGACAATGAGGTCGAAGCCTTGCTCGCCCCGTGGAAACGCAAACTCGACGTTACTTCCGGCTTCGAAGCACGCAGATACCAAAGGGCCCCACTCATCTATCTCCGCAATGCTTGGCATGGCTTCGAAGAGGATCGCGTGGGGGTTGCCCATGGAGACGCGTTGGAACTCGAAGCTGCGCCCGGCATGCTGCCAGACGTGGTCCGGTTGGGGCTGGCCTTGGCCAAGGCAGGTCCGCACCTGCGCCTGGTTCGGCGTCTCGCGGGTCACCTCACAACTGAGTGCTCCCGCTTCGGTGTCCACCAGATAGCTGATGTCGGCGGCGGCGTCTTTGCGGGCCAAGAACAGCGCCACGCAGCGCAGCCCATTGCCACACATCTCCGGGCGGGAGCCATCGGCATTGATGACTGTCATCGTGGCGCGCGCCGCGCCCGAGTGAGGCCGCGAAACGAACAACACGCCGTCGGCGCCGATGCCAAAGTGTCGATCGCAGAGTGCGGGCACATGGGGATGCAGCGTGGCGACGTCGGTTTCAACGACGATGAAGTCGTTGCCTAAGCCCTCAAACTTTTCAAACTCAACACGCATGCTCACGTTCGCTCGCCAAGCTTGCTCAGGCGGTCCTGGGCAGCTGAAAAGCTGAGTCCCTCCAAAGCCAGCAACTTGTTCTTGGAAGTCATGCCACCGGTGACGCGGACGCGGGTCTTCGATAGCTCAAACCAGTGTGCAACGGTTTTGACCAACTCCTTATTCGCTTCTCCATCTACGGGAGGCGCCGCAATCGCAACTTCCAGCGCGCCGTGGCGAACACCCAGGACGCGGCTTTTGGACGCGCGCGGTTTCACCCTCACGGCCAGGCGCAGTCCGCCGGTATGCTCGGAAAGGAGAGTGTCGCTCACACCCGCCATCTTATCGCCTCGCGCCCCATTTGCGACGGTTGGGTGTCTTCGCTGTTTTCGGGCATATTCCGAGGATGCGGCCCCTCGTGCTCAGCGGTTTCATGGCGACGGGCAAGTCCACAGTGGGTCGCAGCGTGGCGCAGCGACTGAAGCGCCCCTTCGTCGATCTGGACCGGCTCGTCGAGGACCGGGCGGGTTGCAGCATCAGTGAGTTGTTTCGTACCCGGGGTGAGCCCGCATTCCGCGCTCTCGAGCGCCAGGCGCTCCTCGATGTTCTACGGGACGACGCGGTTGTGCTTTCCGTTGGTGGCGGCGCACTGCTGGACCGCGGGATGCGGCTCGACGTCCTCGAGCGCGCTCGCGTCGTGACCCTGCGGGCAAGCGCGGCAGAGGTCGCGCGGCGTTCGGCGACGGACACCGCTCGGCCGCTCTTGGGCGCGACGGCTGATGTGCACGCGCTGCTGGAACTGCGCGCGTCCAGCTACGCGGAATGTCACGCCTCGGTCGATACCGAAGGCCGAGACATTGCTGCTGTGGTTGCGGATGTTTGTGGTCACGTCGATGTTAGCCTCGTCGCGGTTGCATGCGGGCGCGATTCCTATTCCGTCCAGGTGGGCGCGGGCGTCACCGCCGGAGCGTTGGCTCGGCGGGACGCGCCCGGTGGTCATCTGCTGGTGACCGACAGCAACGTCGGCGCCCTCTACGCCGACCAAGTCGCCGAGTGGCTGGGCGCCGCCGGGCAGGTGCATCGCGTGGTGCTCACGCCTGGCGAGGAGCACAAATCCTTGGAGGGCATGCGCTCATTGTGGGCAGCCGCAGCTGGTTTCGGCCTAGATCGGCGCTGTCATGTGTTTTCTCTGGGAGGCGGTGTCGTGTCGGACATGGCGGGGTTCTTCGCCGCGACTTGGTTGCGCGGCGTGAGTTGGGGGCTCGCGCCGACGTCCCTTCTGGCTATGGTCGATGCGTCCGTGGGCGGCAAAACCGGCGTGGACTTTCTGGACATGAAGAACGCTGTCGGCGCGTTTTGGCAGCCGCGCTTCGTCGTCTGCGACACAGCGTTTCTGGCGACAGAGCCCCTGCGTGGTTTTCGGTCTGCGGTTTCCGAGGTGGTCAAGACCGCTTTGATCGGTGACGCCGCTCTCTTGGATCTGCTCGAAACACGACAGCCCGAGTTGCTCGCCCGCGACCCGGCGCTGCTCGCGGACATCGTGGAGCGCTGCGTCACGGTAAAGGCCCGAATCGTCAGTCGCGACCCCCGCGAAGCTGGGCTGCGCGCGGTGTTGAATCTGGGGCACACCGTTGGGCATGCCCTCGAGGCGCACACCGAGTTTCGACAGTTCACCCACGGCGAGGCCGTCAGCCTAGGGCTCATGGTCGCGCTCCGCCTAGGAGAGCAGCTGGGGCGCACACCCGGAGCGCTCGTAGCCCGGGTCCACGCCCTTCTCACTTCGCTGGAGCTTCCGACTGAGGTGGCGCCCGAGCTGCTCTCGGCGTCCCTTTCGCTGCTGTATCGGGACAAGAAGCGGCACGGCGCCAAGATCCGTTTCGTGTTTGCACACGATGTAGGAGAGGTGACCACTGCGGATCTTCCGATGGAAAGCCTTCAAGGGGCCCTCGGAGCGCCTCGTACTTAACGAAGTGGCCACACTGGGCGGCGGATTGTTGGCGTCTACGCACTCTGGCCGATACACTTTTGCTGCACGTTCAGCGAAGGCGCGCCGTGCGAGAGAGGACCTCCTATGCGACGGATTTTTCGGGGATTGGTGTTGATCGGAGCGCTGGGCGCGCTTGGCGGTTCGGGCTGTGCCGACAACGACAGCTCGATGTTCGTCCGGGCAGTGTTGAAGCTCGAATCCGGAGAGTGCGTGGCCAAGCCGGATCCGTCTTCGACGTTCTTTTCCGCGGGCGTTGTGGATCTGGCTTTCCGCGACAGCTATTCGGCGTCGCTGCTGGTTGGTAACCAGTTGGTTCGCCGTGGTTCCAAGGAACTGGTGCGAACGGAGACTTCCCGGATCGTGATGCGGGGCGCGGAGGTCCGGCTGCTGAACGATCAGCAGCAACTGTTGCGTGAATTCACGGTTCCTGTTTCTGGGTTCATTGATCCCGGCACCGGTGACGAACCGGGCTACGGCGTGACGAGCGCGCTCTTGATTCCGTCGGGACTAGCGCTCAGCGCGGGGACGCGCATCGTCGCGGATGTGCGCATATTTGGCGATACCCTTGGTGGCGAAGAGATCACCAGTGATTCGCTGAGTTTCCCCATCACGGTATGCGACGGCTGCCTGATCAGCTACCCGTCCGACGCCGACGATCCGGCGCAGCCGGGCTATCAGTGTATTGCAGGTGGCGACAACGCCAGCACGGACGCGCCCTGCCGCATGGGCCAGGACGAAGCGGTTGACTGCCGGTTGTGCGGCAACCTCTCCATTTGCGTTAGCCCGCCCTAATCCCCTTGCATCCTACTCGTCCGCGCGGACTCGTTTTCGGCACTGCGGCTTGTTTCGCTCTGCTCTGCGCGGGGCATGCCGCGGCGTCGCCGCAATACAGCGCCGGTCTCGTGACCGGAGTTTGCGGCACCGGCGCGGAAGGCTCGCTGTGGCAGGATACGTGTTGGTTCAACGGCGCCCGGATGGAGCTCGTCCTCGGCCGCAGCCGCAGTGCGGATTTCGGGGCGGGTCCGTTCTTGGACCTCAACACTGCGGGCTTCGAGGATGTGCGAGTGGGCGGCGGCTTGCTTGGCGTCGCACCGTTCAGTGATTCGCTTCCTGTTGCGTTATCTCTCGGCGCCTACGCCCGGCGCGACGACGAGCGCTGGTTCCCGGGTGTCTCAGGCTGGCTTTTCCTCGGCAGCCGTAGCTACAACTTCCATTCAAACTACGCGATCGCGGCCGGGCTGCTCATTGGCTACCAACGCGATCTGCACGAGCGCGGCAGCGACGCCGTCGTCATCGCGCTGCAGCTAGACGCGCTCCTGCTGGCAATTCCCGGAATATACGCAGTCTCGGCGTTGCGCGGCAGCCCGGAGGAGTGAGGGCGCGGTCCGGGTTGGTCCCGGGCCCGCTCGGGGTTTTGCCCGGGGGCCCTGCTGTCGGGTTTGGCGTTCGCCCCTAGGGAGCTTCGGGTTGGTCCGCAGGAGGATCGCTGATCACGTCGTTGGTTTCGTCGGGCTTTGAGTCTTCTTCGTTCAGAAGCGCGTCGATGCGCTGCAAGACGCTGGTCAGCATTTCCTTGGAGCGGACTTCAACGGCGCGGGTTCGCGCGCGTTCTGTTTCGAGGTCGTGAGCAAGGGAGATCGCGACGAGCAGAAGCGACTGGGGCGCGAGCGCACGGCCAGGTCCGGCCAGGTCGCGGAGCCTGGTGTCCACCACTTCAGCGAGACGCTGCAGCTCTGCCTCATCCGTGCTGGCGACCACTCGGTATGATTGGCCGCCAACCCGCAGCTCGACGGCCGGGCGATTCATCGCGGCAAAGGTACCACTTGGCGGGCACAATGGAAATGCAGCAAACCGCCGGGCTTTTACTCGAAGATCGCTGAAACCGTCGCGGGAGGGGGTTCCTTTTCGTATCGACGGAGAATTGCCAGGGCTGCACCAGCGAGGGCGACGGCCCGGGCCGCTCGGATGTTCTTGGAGGCGAACGCCCGCTCGAGCACCCGGGAAAACGGTTCTTCGGCTTGCTCGGTGGTGGTGAGCAGTAGCGCGCGGCGCACTGCGTCTTCTGTGGCAAAACGCAGGGCAATCGCTGCGATTTCTCTCGCGGTGCCGAGGCGACGCAGTGTCAGTTCGAGGGCAGCTCCTGCCTGGTCGATGGCAATTCGACGTGCGGTCTCGATGTCGCGAAAGTGCTGGTAGAAGGTGTTTCGACCGACGCCCGCAGCCGCGCAGATGTCGCGGACGGTCGTTTTTTCGCCGCGCGAAGCCACAGCTCGGGCGACAGCACCGTTGAGGGCCGTGCGTTGGCGTGCCCAGCGCTCGGCGCGGGTCGCGTGGCGGTCATACTTGCCGCGCATAAAAACTCTCAGGTATTTTAGCAGGGGATTAAGAGTACTCGGGAGTTTTATTGAGTAGGTTAAATACCTGATATTATTAGGTTTTATTGATCTGTGAGTGTTTCTGCTGTTTTTGGCTCTTTTCGTTGTTTGGGCGCTGAGCCGCGCTTCGGCTTTGCTTGGATCTTTGGCGGCTTTCCCGTGCTACGAGTTTCTCGTGTCTTTTCAGAATTGGGTCAAAAGGGAGCTTCTGGGTCTTGAATCCGCGGGGCTCCTTCGCCCTTCTCGGCCTGGTTCGCCCGGTGCTGAACACATCGACGCGTATTCCAACGACTACTTTGGGCTCGCTCGGTCGGCCGTTTCACGTGCAACACTGCTCAACCGTTCTCCGGGCGCAGGTGCATCACGCCTGATCTACGGCAATTGCGGCGTACATGAGGAGCTGGAAAGCACTCTCGCCGACTGGGTGCGCCAACCCGCCTCACTCCTGTTCTCCAGCGGATACGCGGCAAACGTCGGCGTGCTCACGGCGCTCTGCGACCACGACTCCGTCATCGTCTCAGACGCCCTGAACCACGCCTCGATCATCGACGGCGCGCGTCTAGCCCGAGCCGAAGTTCAAGTCGTGCCGCACTTGGACTTGGAGGCTATCGAGCGCGCTCTGACCGGAGTTCCGAACGGAAAACAGGCGCTGGTCGTCACAGAATCCTACTTCTCGATGAACGGCGACCAACCGAATATCGGCGCCCTGGCGAACCTCTGCGCCCGCCACCGAGCGGCCCTGGTGGTCGATGAGGCGCACGCTTTGGGCGTGTACGGACCTATGGGAAGCGGGCTGTGCGCTCAAGCAGACGTGAAGCCGGACATCCTAGTGGGAACCCTAGGCAAGGCAGTCGGAGTTCAAGGCGCCTTCGTGGCGTGCGAGGAAGCGACACGCGCCCTGCTTTGGAACCGGGCCCGGAGTTTCGTTTTCTCGACAGCGACCTCACCGCTAGTAGCTGAGCTAACCCTGGAACACGTCATGAAGCTCCAAGCAGCCGAGGGCGAACGCGCCCGCCTGCGAGACCTCGCAGCGGAGTTGCGCACTCTGCTCCGACAAGCTGACTTCCAGGTCATGCCCTCAGACGGACCCATCGTTCCGATCCGCATGGCCGACTTCGAAACAGCGAAGCCCCACGAAGACACCCTGCCCGAAGCCGGGATCCTCACGCGCGCCATCCGCCCCCCCCCCACCCCCGCCGGAACCGAACGCCTCCGCCTCACCGTCCACGCCGACTGGCCCGCCGACCTCCCCGCCCGAATCGCAAACACCCTAGCGGCCGCCCGCACCTAGTCCGCCGCCACCAGCGCGGGGGCACCCGCCCACGCGCACGCCCACGCGCGCGCCCACGCGCACGCCCACGCGCACGCCCACGCCCACGCCCACGCACGCGCGCGCCCACGCCCACGCCCACGCACGCGCGCGCCCACGCCCACGCGCACACCACGCGCCTCCCCCGACTAGCCCACCTCACGAATGACGCATTGCGTCACTCGCCACACGACCACCCTCGAGTCGCAGCACCCGCGCTCCCAGACGCTGTGCCATGCCCGGCGCGTGGTTCACGACGACGACCAACGCGCCGCGCTCGACCTCCTCCCGCAACACAACTTCCAAGCGCTCTGAGCTGGCCGGGTCCAAGCCCGTGAATGGCTCGTCCAACAACACGACCGACGGCCCGTGCACCAACGCCCGAGCCAACGCGATGCGCTGCTTCTGCCCCCGTGACAGCGAAGAAAACACCCGATCGCCGAACACCTCGGCGCCCACGCGGTCGCGCACACGCTCCCAACTGCCGGCCACTTCACATCCGTACAGCTGCGCCGCCAACTCCACGTTTTCTCGCCCACTCAGCTCGCCGTAACAGAACGCATCGTGGGCAACCCAGCCAATGTGTTCCCGCACCGAAGACAGGTCGTCCCCAAGCGGTGGGTAGGTAACGGTGCCCCGGGTCGGTTTGAGAAGCGTGCCAATTACGGCCAATAACGTGCTCTTTCCAGCTCCGTTTGGGCCTTCCAAAAAAACCAAGGAACCCGCCGACAGCTCCGTGCTGACCCCGCGCAGCGCGGCGGTCCCGCCGAACATCCGCGTGACGCCACTCACCACGACTCCCTCGACACCCGCCACGACCGGGCCCATACCACAGGGTACCCGTTAAAGACTGCTTTTCACGATACCGATTTAGGCGACACCCCGTGCTACGATGCCCACGATGACCTCATCTGCGGTCGCCATCAGCGGCGAGCGCCTCGAGTCCCTCACGGAGCTCAAAGAGGCGGTCGAACGCGCGCTCGAAGGCAAACCCGCCGTGGTGGAATTGGCCCTGGTCGCCCTGCTGGCGCGTGGCCACGTCCTCATCGAAGACGTCCCCGGTGTCGGCAAGACCACCTTAGCCCGCGCGCTGGCCAAAGCGGTCGGCGGCGAGATGCGCCGCGTCCAATTCACCAGCGACTTGCTGCCCAGCGATGTGCTCGGTGTCTCGATCTACGACCAACGAACCGGCGAGTTCTCCCTGCGACAAGGCCCCATCTTTTCGAACCTGCTGCTAGCCGACGAAATCAACCGCGCAAGTCCACGCACCCAATCCGCGCTTCTCGAGGCCATGAACGACAGCCAGGTCTCCATCGACGGCAAGACGCTCCCGCTGCCAGAACCGTTTTTCGTCGTCGCGACCCAAAACCCCCAAGACTTCACGGGCACGTTCCCGCTGCCGGAATCCCAGCTGGATCGCTTCATGCTGCGCCTGCGCATCGGCTACCCGCCGCCCCACGTCGAAACGCGGCTGATGATGGAACCCGAAGGCGACCGCGTGAACAAGGTGCCCACGGTGCTCGACCCGCAATCCCTGGTCGAGCTGCAACGCGAGGTAGACCGGGTCGCCATGGACGCGGCGCTAGGCACGTATTTGCAGGCGCTTGTCACCGCCACGCGATCCACGCCCTCCCTCGCCCTAGGCGCATCCACACGAGCGGGCATGAATCTCAGCCGCGCAGCCCGCGCCCGGGCGCTCCTGTCCGGACGTCACTACTGCATCGCGGACGACATCCACGATCTGGCCGTTCCCCTCCTCGCGCACCGCGTGCGCCTCGCCTCCCATGCCGAAGGCTACGTGCCAGCGCGAGAAGAAGCGGAGTCCGCGGTGCGTGACGTGATCGCTCGCGTCCCCGTGCCGCTCTAAAGCGCCGTGGCACGCGCCCGATCGAACCATCCCGACCTCCCGCAGCCCCCCTTGCGGCGCGCGGGCCCCAGCACACGTCTCTCCCGCGCGCTGCGCTGGTTTCGGCCACCGCGAAAACTCAAACTGACCCGCGAAGGCAAGTACTTCATCGGCATCACCTTCGGCGTCGGCTTTGCAGCCATCAACACGGGCAACAACCTGCTGTACCTGTTGCTCGGCATGCTGCTTTCGCTGATCGTCGTATCCGGCGTGATGAGCGAACTGAGCCTGCGGCACCTCACCGTGGTCCGAAGGCTACCGCCGCGGGCGCAAGTCAGCCGACCGCACCTCGTGGAAATCGAGGTCTACAACCACAAACAACGCGTGCCGTCCTACGCGATCGAAATTGAAGATCTGCGTGCAGGCCAACCCGCCGACAAGCGCTGCTTCTTCCTAAAGATCAGTCCCAGCTCTGCCCAGGTAGCGGCCTACCGCCGAACCCCCGCCAGGCGGGGTCGGGACCATCACGTCGGTTTCCGCGTGGCGACACGATTCCCCTTCGGACTGTTTGAGAAATCCCGCGAGCTGAGTGCGGAGGGAGACCTGATCATCTATCCCGCGGTAGACGCCGTCCGCTTGCCCCCAGACCAAAGTGGACGCCGCGCCGGGGGCGAAGGTGCGCTAGGCCGAGGCTTCGGCGACGAAATGCTCGGCGTTCGCGTGATGCGGGATGGCGATGATCCGAGGGACATCTACTGGCGCAAGAGCACGTTGCCCGGACAACTGGTGCTGCGGGAACGCGCCAAAGAAACGCGGCGAGACGTCGAATACACCATCGACTCGATCCACCCCGGCGACGAAGCCGAGGACTCCTGGTCAGATCGATTCGAACGGCGGATCCGAGACGTCGCTTCGCGTAGCGTCGCCCACCTAAAACGCGGAGATGCCGTCGCCGTAAGCACGACCGCAGGCGAGCGTACTCGCGCCAGCAGCTCCGGTGGCGCCGACCCGCTGCTCCGATTCCTGGCCTTGCTGCAGGCCACCCCAGAGCCTCGCGCCAAGACGGATCCCTCCATCAGGCTTTCAAAAAAGACGTCCTCCGACCCTACAGCGAAGGCCGCCGAATGAGGTTCGGCGTCATCCACCGGATCATGACCGACGCGCTGGCCGTGCTCGGCCTGCTCGCGCTGACCACCAGCGGGGAACTGAACCGCTGGATCAGCGGCGCCATCTTGATCGGCATGGTCGTCGCGCTGTTCATCCCCGAGCGCTACCAAGATCACGGCTTCATGCGCCGGCTGGGCTTCACCGCCCCCTTGCTGCTTCTCACGGTACAGACCACCCGGCTTTTCCTCGGCGGGTCCATCCTCTCCATCGCTGTTGAGTTCGCAGCGGCCCTCCAAGTCGTGCGCCTCGCGACCCGCCGGGGCGCGGCCCACGACCAGCAGGTCATCGTGCTGGCGCTCCTCCATCTGATCGCGGGTACGGTTCTCGGCGGAGGCCTCGCCTACGGCATGTGTTTCCTCGGCTTCTTGGTAGTCGCCCCAGGAGCGCTGGTCCTGAGCCATCTGCGCCGCGAGGTTGAAGGCAACTATCGGCAAGGCGCCCGGGATCGCACGGGGCTTCCCGTGGACGTTCCACGCATCCTGCGCAGCCGTCGGGTGATCGGCAAGAACTTCCTGGTCGCTACCTGTCTGCTCTCCATCCCAATCTTCCTCTTCACAGCCATGCTCTTCGTGCTCTTCCCACGCGTGGGCTTGAGTCTGCTGCTGCTCAACCATTCGCGGCCAGAACGCATGATCGGCTTTTCGGATCGGGTCGATCTGGGAGGCGTGGGTAAGCTGCGCTCGGATCCGACCATCGCCATGCGCGTGGACATCCCAGACTTGCCGGCCGAACCACCGCCGCGGCTCGCCCTGTACCTGCGGGGCACTGCCTTCGATCAATACGACGGGCGCGCCTGGTCGCGTTCCAAAAAGCTGCGCATCGCTGCGGACTCTCATGGCTCCAACGTACGTATCCGGCGATTTCCCAACCCGGCTGCGGATCGCACGATCATCATCGATCTGGAGCCGATTGAACCGCCCGTGTTGTTCCTGCCGCCGGATGCGGTGGCGTTGAAGCTGATGCCGCGCGGAACCCCGCTGTTGGGCGGCGGCCCCACGGTGCTGCGGGGGCCCGAAGACGAACTCAAATACGCCAGCCTGGACGACCGCGGCCTGCGCTACGAAGTCTTCCTAGCCGGCAAGGACGAAGCACCGCCTCCCCGCCTGTCTGCGGACGACCGCGATCGTTATTTGCGTCTGCCCGCCGACGTGACCCCGCGCATCCGCCAACTCGCCCGCAGCTGGACCGGCGGAGCCAAGACGGACTTCGAAACCGCGAAGCGACTCGAAGAACGCCTGCGCACGGACTACAAATACGACCTGGAATCGCCGTCTGGCGCCACGGACAACCCCCTGGACCACTTTCTCTTCGACAGCAAACGCGGGCACTGCGAGTTCTACAGCACAGCGATGGCGGTCATGCTGCGCTCCGTGGGGATCCCGACACGCAACGTCACCGGGTTCATCGGCGGCACCTACAATCGTTTCGGTGGCTTCTATGCCGTCCGCCAAGGCGACGCCCACTCCTGGGTTGAGGTGTATATCGAGCGCCGTGGCTGGACGCGCTTCGATCCGACGCCCCCCTCAGATGCCGCGCCTCGAAGTGAGATCTCCGGCGTGCTGGCGTTCATGCGCGACTTAGTCGAAGCAAGCGCACAGCGCTGGAATCGCCACGTCGTGGGTTACGACTTCAAGCAGCAGGTGTCGCTGTTCCGCAACGTGAAGAACCGCTATGCGACCCTGAAATCTCGCAGTGACGTGCTGAGCGCGCTTTCGCCGCAGCGCGCGGCGATCCTGCTGATCGGGCTGGCCTTGGTCATTGGCGGCGTGGTGTGGATCCGGCGCAATCGCAAGAAGGACCCGGGCAAGGGGGCACCTACGGAACAAACCGAGCGCGACGCGCGACGCGCGGCAGAACTGTACCGCGCCCTGGAAAGCGTCATGCTCCGGCTCGGCGTGCCCCGCGTGCCGAGCACTCCGCCGCTAGCGCATGCCCGGGCATTGGATGAAATGGGGCATCCCGCCGCTGACACCATTGTGTCGCTGACGCAGATGTACATCGATGCGCGCTTTGGCGGGAAGCCCTTGACGGAAGAACAGCGCACCCGGTTCCTTGACCAAACCCGCGAGCTCAAGCGCAGCGGTCGGGTAGTCGAAGCCAAAGCCGCCTAGCGGGGCCACGAGGCACGACCCGAACGTGGTGGGGCTCAGCTCGGGCGGCGCAGCTGCACACGGGGAAGGCCGCCGAGGGCCGGCGCCGAGCCAACGGCTGCGCCGAGTCCCGGCCGGGCGGTGCGGGCGTCAAACTCGAGATCCGGAGCGCCGCGCTCCACCCAGGCGACGATGTCCGCGGCATCCAGGTCTTCGCCGAGCTGCACCAGACGCACCGGGATCCCCTTGCGTAGCTCCTCCCGGGTGACCGAGCGTTGGAACGAACTGAGAGGCCGCTTGCCATTGGCCGGCGCACCACCGGCGACCCCGCCGGCTGCGTAGGACTGCACGACCAGCCTGAGCTCGCCATCATGATCGTCCAAGGGCTCCTCCAGCGACACCTCCGCCTGCAGGCTCGCCAAGGCACCCAGCCCGAGGGAGGTGGCCGCGACCAAGCTAAGCCACCCGCCGGCTTTGGGATGCTTGGTATGAGGACCCGTGGACATGCAGACTGGATAAGCACGCCTCGTGCCACTGCAATATCCGCGGACGAATTGAATGCTTTTCGAGCAGATCAGACGGTTCTTTGGCGCATGCCGCGTTCGCCCGGAGCGTCATCGCCCTGGCGCTTTTCGCCGGGCGCCATGGCGAATGTGTCAACGTTTCGACGCGACCGTGGTTGCCCACACCTGCGCAGCTGAGCAGCGAGCGGCCGACGTCGCAGAGCCTCCGTCGCGTCGAAACGGGCCCGCGGTGATCGCCAGGTCGCGGCCCTTGCGCACGAGGACGAACGGTCCGGCGTCTTTGCGCTCCCGGCAGACCGCGTTGCCCTTGAGCGCCTTGGTCGCTTCTTCGACAGACACGTAGCTCTTGCCCTTGCGCTCCAGAATGCCGCGGGCGAACGCCGTGGCTGCTTGCTTGGCAGACGCTTCGTCGTCGTATCGAAGGTGCCAAGCCACGGCGACGTGCGCTCCATCCCCGAATACCGCGGCGCGATCCCCACCCCAACCCGCTGCCGCCTCGACCGCGCTCTTTTGAGGCATCCAATCTTCAAACAAGAGCCGCACGGTCTGCTCCCCCAGAACGTCGCGATACAGGATCGTCTTGGGCCCTCCGGGAAAGGGCGGCGGTACGGGAATGGTGTCTCCGACTTCGCCGGCAACGTACTTCTCTGGATGCAGCACTTGCTCCGTGGTGCTGGGCGGCTTGGCCCAGACCTCGTCCACCGCGCTCCAGCCCCCACGACGACGGGCCCAGTGCACCAGTTTCAGTCCATCGACGTAGGGTGCCACCACGGAGCGTTTCACGAGCATCGGGATGTCGCTGGTGGACGGCGATAGCTCCACGCTGCCCTGGACCTCGAGGGCGATCAAATCGTCTTGCATGTCGATGGCGGTCATGCCGCGCGGCGCGAGCATATGGTCGAGCATCGCACTGGTGGCGTCGCCTTCGGCCAGGGCGTGGTAGGCGGCGACGGCGTCACCCCGGTCTTCTTCAAACTTCACCTTGGCACCGAGATCCCAGTGCTGATCTTGCAGCGCATGCACCAGTTCATGCGCCAGCGTCGCTTCCCGCTCTGCTCCCACCAAGTCCTCGAGCAGGTACATGGTCTTGTCCCGGGGCTCGTAAAATCCAGCGAGCTGGGACTTCATCAAAGCCAGCAGGGCCACCTCGAAATCGAAGCTGGCCGGCGCAGCTCCCAACGCGAAGAGAAGTTCGTTCTGCGCGCGCACCACTCGCTCAGGGATCTCCCGACGGATCTGGGCGCGCACGTGCTCCAGCATCTTCTCCCGAGAGATCGTCTTGCCGCGCACCGGCCCCTTCGCCGAAAGCTGACGCCGACGCGAAACATGGGACAGGGCGGACTGCACCACGGAGTCCGCCGTCAGGTTCGGCCCCCCACGCGCAGGAGTCTCTACGGGCTCGGGCGCTGGCGGCGCGAATGTGGGCTCCGGCTCGGGGGGTGGCGCGGCTGCGCAGGCCAGAGCAGCCAGCCCGACGCTCCAGATGCCGCGAAGCTTCACACCTTCCCCGCAGCCGCGCGGATTTTCGCGATGGCGTCGGCGCGATCGCGAGCACCAAACACGGCCGAGCCCGCAACTAGCACATCCGCGCCCGCCTCCACCACGCCCGGAGCTGTTTCCGGCGTGACCCCGCCGTCTACTTCGATGTGCACGTCGAGTCCCAGCGCGTCGACTCGCTCTCGCAAAGCGCGGACCTTCGGTAGCACCGAGCTCAAGAACTTCTGCCCGCCAAAACCCGGATTGACGCTCATCACCAGGATCAGATCGACGTCCCCAAGCACGTATTCAATGGAGCGCTCGTCCGTATGCGGATTGAGCACCACGCCGGCTTTCTTGCCCAGGCCACGGATCGCGGAAAGTGTGCGCTGCAAATGTGGACTGGCTTCGACATGCACACTGATGACGTCAGCGCCGGCGCGGGCGAAGGACTCCACGTAGCGCTCGGGCTCGACGATCATCAAATGCACATCCAAGGGCAGCTTGGTGGCGCGCCGCACGGCCTCGACCACGATGGGCCCCAGGGTGATGTTCGGCACGAAGCGTCCGTCCATCACGTCCAAATGGATCCAGTCTGCACCGCCGCGCTCCACGTCGGCCACTTCATCTGCCAGACGACCCAGATCCGCACTGAGAATGGAAGGGGCGATCTTCAGCGCATTCATGAGGGACTTCGCTTACACGAGCGTGCGCCCGGGTGCCACCGATGCGGACGGAAGGGGGAAACTGCGCTGGGTGGCGCTTGTCCTTGCCTAGAAGCCGGAAGACCAGGCTATGCTGAGGCTTCGCGCGGCCCATGATCACCCGTCCCCTCGGCAAGCAGGATTACGACCACATCGTGCAGGTCATCGACCGCTGGTGGGGTGGGCCAACCAGCGCCCTTGCGCATCCGATGTTCTTTTACGAACTGGGAGCGCTGAGCCGGGTGGTCGAACACGATGGCATCTTGGTCGGCTTTCTGTTCGGCTTCATCACCCCGGGCCCTCCGAAGACTGGCTATGTGCACCTGGTCGGCATCCACCCTGACTACCGGCGCCGCGGCGTGGGCAAGGTGCTTTACCAGAGCTTCGAAGAAGACTGCCGCGCTCAAAACTGCGCGCGCCTCAAAGCCATCACCACGACGGGCAACGAAGGCTCCATCGCTTTTCACAAGGCCACATCCTGGACGGTTTCCGTCGTGGATGACTACGCCGGTCCCGCCCGCCCCCGAGTCGTCTTCCACAAGACGCTGGCGTAGTCCTAGGACTGCGTTGGGGTTGTTTGGGTCGAGGCGTGTTGCTTCGCTGGGTAACTAATCCCACGCGTTTGCAGCGTTTGCGCAGACCACGGCCCCAGATTTGCTCCCGCATGCAGCGAGCGATAAGGTTCCGGTGCAAGGTGCGGTCCGGAGGCGCGCCATGAGAATCCCTTACTTCATCCTGGCTTTCGCCATTTTTGGCTGCGCGCAATCCGAGTCCGTCCCTCCCGGGGGCGGCGGCGGGGGCGGCTTTGACGGAGGCTCGGACGCTTCCGGAGGCTCCGGCGGTCTGACCGACTCCGGTTTGGGCGGTGGCGGCAGCGGCGGCGTGGATGCCGCAACAGGCGGCGGGGCGGGTTCCGGTGGCAGCGGGGCCGGGCCCTGCACAGCGCCGGTCAGCGGCACTTGTGACACCTTTCCCCAGTGCGGCTGCAACAGCGGAGAACGCTGCGACGTCGTCAACACCGCGGGGGAAACGGGCTGCGTCGCGGACGGAACCGTGGACCCGTTTCGGGCATGCGCGGCCGGCAAGTTCTGCAAGGCCGGCAGCGGCTGTGTGGGTAACGTCTGCAAACCCTTCTGCGAGACGAAAGCGGATTGCGGCGCTGGCAAATGCATTCAGGTGCTCAGCGACCCGGGTGGACAAGGCACGCCCATTCCTGGCTTCAAGGTGTGTACAGCGGGATGCTCGTTGGTAGATCCCGTCGCCATTTGCGGACTGCAAGCGGGCTGCTACCCAGACACGGGCTCCCCCGCGGGCACGGACTGCGCGAGTGCGGGCGTTGGACAAGGCGTCGGCACCTGCACCGGCGCCGGGGCCGCGAACCCCACTGCTTGCGCGCCGGGCTTCGGCTGCGTTGCGGGCGCGACCGCTGGCACCTGGGACTGCCGAAAGTGGTGCCGAGTGGGCTTCGCGACAGACTGTCCCGGTGGCGCCACCTGCAGCGGATTTGCACCGCCGAACACGCTGTTTGTCGATGGATTCGAACACGGAGTCTGTCCGTGACGGGTCTTTCCGCCAAGGTCGACGCGAGCGAGCTGCGCGCCATCGGTTTGTTCGGCGCACTGAGCGATGAAGTGCTCGCGCACCTGGCAGGCAGCTTGACCGTCAGCACGCCGGACGCAGGCACCATGGTGTTCCGGGAGGGCGAAAGCGCTCGGGAGATGTACGTGCTGATCAACGGCGAGATGGAGGTGCTCAAACGCAGCCACGAAGGCGTGGACGCCCGCGTCGCGCTGCTCGGCCCCGGCGACTGGTTCGGCGAAATGAGCATCTTGGACGTGCAGCCACGTTCGGCAACCGTGCGCGCCTTGGCGCCGTCGCGGTTGTTGCGGCTGAGTGCGTCGGACCTGGACGCGCTGTATCGCTACGACATCAAGTCCTACGCGATCATCGTATTGAATCTCGCCCGCGAACTCTCCCGGCGCCTGCGAGTTGCGGACGGGATCCTCGCGGACTTCATCGCCAACGTCTTCGACAGCTACGTGATGCGGCGCCGCGAGCGCACCTGACAACTCTCAGTCACTGCCGACAAGCGCATCTGACGTCGCGTCGCCGCCGTCAGGATCGCCGGCCTCGGTGTCCGCGTCGCCGGCCTCGGTGTCCGCGTCGCCGGCCTCGGTGTCCGCGTCGCCGGCCTCGGTGTCCGCGTCGCTGTTGACCTCGCCGTCCCCTGCGTCGGGGCTGGGCGGAGTACCGCCCGCACCGCCGGCCCCACTTGCACCACCCGTGCTGCCGCCGGAACCGGCATAGCCCGAATCCAGGGCTAGATTACCGCCGCTGCCGCCCGTCCCTGCGCTAGCGCCCACGCCACCGCCACCCTTGTCGTCCGCGGGGACCTCGGGCTGCGGGTTGAGCACGCAGGAGCCCAGCGAAAGCGCGAACGCAAACGCCATGGTCCAAGCCCGCCTGCGCCCACTCATGACGCTCTCAGCGTTGCACAGATCGCGCCAAGCTCAGGGACGAAGATCACCGGATCCGTGCCGCTGCATTGGCACAGGCTGGCACAGGCGGGCGATCCCGGCGCCAGCCTCAATCCGTGCTCGCTTCCAGGATCCCGCCGTCGGCCGCGCCGTCTTCACCGGCGTCGTCGCCCGCCTCGGTGCTGCCGTCACCCGCCTCCGTACTGCCGTCAGCAGGCCCAGCGTCGCCGCCATCATCGCCAGCACCCCCGTCTAAGAAAGACCCGCCGAAGCCGGCACTGCCCGCGGAACCCGCAGATCCACCGCTGGAAACCGCCCCTCCGCCGCCACCGCCGTCCAAGCCGGTCCCGAAACCCCCACTGCCGCCGACGCCGGAATCCGCACCCTGCAAGCTCGGCACTTCAGGTTGTGGATTGAGATCGCACGCCCCAACGGCAATGCCCAATCCGAGAAACAGCCACGATAGTCGTCGAAGCACGGTGACTCCCTAAAGCAAGGACCCTACCAAGTATCCCACTGCGCCGTGCCCGCCGCCAGCGCCGCGTTCCCGCCTAGCTGGACGCATCTTTGGCGCGGCGTGCGGCCTCCAGCAATGCGTGAATGACGTCCATATCCGGCGGGTCGGCCCGCAGCGCCCGGGCCAGCCGCGCTAGCTCCGCACTGAGCGCTTCCGCCTGCTCTGCGACCAGGTCGGCGTTGGTTAGAAACACGTCGGACCACATGCTGCGCGCGCCACCGGCCCCGCGCGTCATGCGTTCGAAAGCGGGTCCGGCTGCTGCAGCGTCATCACCTGGCTGGGCGGCGACTCGCAGCGCGCTGGCCAGCAATTGCGGCAGGTGGCTGGTCAGCGCCACGGCCCGGTCGTGTGCTGCGGCGCTCATCTCGTGCACGGCACCGCCCAGCCCCGCGATCAGCGTCCGCACCCGCATGAGCGCACCCGGCTCCACCTGTTCAGGGCAGAGCAGCCAGGACGCATTCGCAAAGAGATCTGCGCGCGCGTGCACAAACCCGTTGCGGGGGGCGCCGGTCATCGGGTGCCCGGGAACGAAACGACCGGCCCGCCCGTGGCCCCTCGCCGCCGCCGCCACCTGGCGTTTCGTAGACGCGACGTCGGTCACGACGCTGCCGGTGTCGAGAGCCGGCCCCAGCAACGCAAGCACTGAAACAACGGGCACCGCGAGCACGATCAGATCGCACTCGGGCATGCGCGAGAGATCGGACTCGCTGCCGATGCTCACGAAGTCATCAAGCAGATCATCGGGCCAGTCCCCTTTGCGGAGATCCGCACCGATCACTTCACAGCCGACAAAGAATTTCCGCACGCCGAGCGCAATCGAACCGCCGATCAGGCCGAGGCCGACCACGCCGACACGCTTCATTGCCGAACGGCAGCCCCGATGGCGCGAACACGCTCAGCGACGCTGACCGCGTCCAGCCAACTGAGCGTCGCAGGCACACGAGGCGTCGCACCTTCGCGGCCGACCCATGCGCGCAAGATCACGCCGTCGGCCCCGGCGCCAATCGCCGCGCAGGCGACGGCGGCGCAGTAGCGCGCGCGCTGCGCGATAGTCGGAACATCGACCACGATGGGCAAATGGGTGCGGATCTTGGCCCGCGCAATCGCGGCGACTTCCAGGGTTCGCGCGCCGTTCGGGTACTCGCCACCCGCCTCCAACAGCACCACGGAGCGTTCCCGCCGTGACAGTTCGCGCTCCGCTGCGCCAATCCACGAGTTGGCTCCCCAGCTGGGCGCGCGTTCCACGAAGGCAATCGGCTTCTCGCGTTCCCGCGCGTTGGGGTGGAGCTGAAGGCAGGTCAGCGCGCCGACGCTCTCGGGCGCATTGCGGCTGCGCGACACCGCGGCATCGAAGGGCCGACCGGCTGCCACTTCGTAGGGGAGCTCCGTGCTGGGCGGTCCGTCGTCGGAGCTGACGGACAGACCAATCAATTCGACGGCGACCCAAGGACGCTCGCCACCAATGCTGCCCCAGGAACCCTCGACGACCGTGGAGGCCTGGCGGAAGCGGCGAGAAGCCAGCTTGTATGGCTCGCTCACCCGGACAACCTCCGCCACAAACATCAGCTCCCGCACCACGGCAACGTCGTCCGGCGTGACATCTCCCACCACGCCCAGCAGCGTCCGCGTCTGCCCGCTGGAGCGGTGCACGTCGAAGCCGGATTCGACCAAATGCGCAATGACCGCCTCGACCGCGGAGTCCGGGGCTTCGGTTTCCATTACTACAACCATGGCAAGCGCCAGCGTATCAGAACGGGGTGCACCGCGGAGCGCGGAAAGGTAAGGTCGAGGCGGAAGCTGAAGGGGTCCACCAGGCGGAATGCTGAGCCAACCCGACGATTTGATCGGAACACTTGTTGCGGAACGTTACCGAGTCCAAGAGCGACTGGGGCGGGGAGGCATGGGAACCGTGTACCTGGCCGAACACGAGGCGATCCACAAGAAGGTCGCGCTCAAGGTCTTGCACCCAGAATACTCCGCCAAACCCGACCTCGTAGAGCGCTTCCAACGGGAGGCCATCAGCGCGTCGCGGGTCAAACACACGAACGTCCTGGAGGTCTTCGACTTCGGCTCCTTGCCGAACGGTTGTTTCTACCTCGCCATGGAGTTCCTCGATGGTCGCGACCTCGCGGATGAGCTCGAGGACAAAAAAGCCTTGCCAGCGGAGCGTGCCCTGCAGCTCGCGAAGCAGATCTGTCGCGCGCTTTCGGCAGCGCACTCTCGCGGCGTGGTGCATCGGGATCTGAAACCCGAGAACGTCTTTCTCTCCCGCACGAGCGACGGCGACGAAATCGTGAAGATCGTCGACTTCGGCATTGCCCAGTTACGCTCTGCAGACGATGCAGCCAAGTCCGAGCCAACGCGCCGCAGATTGACTCGTACGGGCATGATCTTCGGGACTCCCGAATACATGTCCCCGGAGCAGGCTCAAGGCGCGCGCTCGGATCATCGGGTCGATGTCTACGCCACGGGCGTGATCTTGTTCGAGATGCTCACCGGCGCAGTGCCTTTCACCGGCGAGACGTTTCTGGGCGTATTGCAGGCTCACTTGACCCAGCCCCTGCGACCCATGCGGGATTTCTATGCCGACGTCGTAGTATCGCCGGAGCTTGAGGCCGTTGTGGCGCGCGCCCTTGAAAAAGACGTCGAGGCACGTTTCAGCAGCATGAACGAGCTGAGCGCAGCGCTGCTTGCCACCCCCGAAGGGGTCAATCTCCGCGCGTCCATCCTGCCCCCCGCCGGGCCTGCCCTCGACCGCGTCTCAAGCGTGCCCACCGCTTCGAGCCCGGGCCAGCCAACCAGCGTTCAGTTCGATGACACGTCTCCAGAAGGACAAGGGAAGAGCGCGAACAAGGCGACTGCGGACACCGTGCTCGAACAGCCGGTGCCGCTCACTACCGCAAAGTCCCGAGAAGCGGCCGCCGTCACGGCGCTCGGTGAAACCACACCCAGCCCGGGCGTCGCGGAGCCAGCGCGCCGCTCAACGGCGATCTGGATCGCATTGGGTGGTTTCGCGCTGGTCGGCCTCGTCGCAGGGGGCCTCTACATCCGCAACACCTCCGTGCCCACGCCGGCAACCGGATCGGCGCCAGAGCCGAACTCGCCAACGCAAGTCGCGCCACCACAAGCGCCCACGGACGTGCCTACTGAAGCGCCGTCGGTCACGCCGGCACCTTCCGCCGCGCCGGATCCCGCGGCGGGCAAGATCCGCTTGCAAGTCGAAAGCAAGCCCACCGGGGCCGTGGTCTTCATGGATGGCGCACAAGTCTGCGACACCGCGCCCTGCGAGGTCTTGGTCGAGGCGGACCAGGTCGTGGAACTTCGTGCGGAACTCAACGGGCAAAAGGCGGAGCGCAAGGTGCTCGCCCAGCGAGACCAGGCCGTGAGCCTGGAGCTGAAGAAGAAGGCGGTCGGCACCGCGCCAAAGAAGATGTGTACCGCCGAGGTGATGCGCGACGGAATCAAGGTCTTCATCGACGTGCCCTGCCAGCGCTGATTCGGCCGCTTGACGCTGCGCCGGCTCCGCGGCTACGAAGGCCGCTCATTCGGAGCCCATTCGGCGGAGGCGAGGGGATGCGCGAAAACTGGAAAAGCCGAAAAGGGCTGATTCTGGCGGCGGCGGGAAACGCGGTCGGTATCGGAAACCTGCTGCGTTTTCCGGGCCAAGCAGCCCAAAACGGCGGCGGCGCGTTCATCCTGCCGTACCTGATCTCCCTGGTGATCTTCGGCCTACCGATGATGTGGATCGCGTGGACCCTTGGCCGCTACGGCTCGCGCTTCGGCCACGGCACATTGCCAGGGATCTTCGACAAGCTCACCAAGTGGCGCGGTGCGAAGTACCTCGGCGCCCTCGGTGTCGCCGGCCCCTTGGTGTTCTGCTTTTACTACACGTACCTTGAGGCTTGGTGTTTGAGCTACGCCTGGTTCTCTTTCAGCGGCGCGTACGAGACCGCGCATCTGCCCACGTTCCTGAGCGAATTCCAGGGCGTGCTCCCAACGGGTAGCTACTTCTCCTCCACGAACACCGCCCTGGCGTTCCTGGTGGTGACCATCGGCATGAACGTGTGGGTCCTGTACCGCGGCGTCGCCGGCGGCATCGAGCTGTTGGCGAAGATCGCCATGCCGCTCTTGATCCTTTTCTGCGTGCTCATGTGCGTGCGTATCTTCACCCTGCCCGACGCAAAGGGCAGCGTGGTGGACGGCCTGGCGTTCATGTGGAACCCAGACTTTTCGGCCCTCGGCAACCCGAGTGTCTGGCTCGCAGCCGCCGGACAGGTGTTTTTTACCCTCAGCATCGGCTTCGGCGCGCTGGAAGTCTACGCCAGCTACTTGAAACCAGACGACGACGTGGCGGTCACCGGCCTGACCACAGCGGGCACGAACGAGTTCGTCGAAATCATCTTCGGCAGCATGATCGCAATCCCGGCGGCGGCGGTGTTCTTCGGCGCCGCGGCGATTCCGGAAATCGCATCGAGCGGGACCTTCAACATCGGCATGGTCAGCATGCCGGAGATCTTGCGCGCGACGCACTCCGCCCAAATCTTCGGCAGCATCTGGTTTCTGCTGCTCTTCTTTGCTGCGTTCACTTCTTCCGTCGCCGTCTGCCAACCGGTCATGGCGTTCTTGCAGGATGAAGCGGGCCTGCGCCGGGGGTCGGCGGCAGCAATCATCGGGCTGTTTTGGCTCTTGGGCAGCATCCCGGTCGTATACTTCTTGCGCTACGGCTTCCTCGACGAGCTGGACTTTTGGGCGGGCACCCTGGGGCTCGTATTGGTGAGCGCCATCGAAGTCGTGCTCTTCGCTTGGGTCTTCGGCATCGACCGGGGCTGGAACGAATTGCATCGAGGCGCGCTGATGAAAGTCCCGCGGATTTTCCGCTTCACGATGCAATACGTCACGCCCGTGGCCCTGGCCCTGGTCCTGGCTGGCTGGGTCTACAGCGACGTCATCGTCGGCGGGAAGCTAAGCCCGAAGCCAGCCATGATCAGCGGCGTCGTCGATCGCGGTGCGTTCCCGGGAGAGTTCGTGAACAAGGCGCCAAAGGGCGATAGCGCCGAAGCCCGGGAGTACGGACTGCTGAAACAAAGCCTGCTCGGCGCCGTCGAAGTCGCGGGCAGGGACCTGAAGGGCTGGGTCCACATGGAAATCGACGCGGCCGGAACCGTGCGCGTCGCCCGATTCGAAGGCGACCCGACTCTGACAGCAGCAATGCCGGCGAAGAGCATGCAGCGCATGCTCGAGCTCGAGGGCTACCACTACGCGGTCAAGGGCGAGAAACGCGCGACGAAGGCCACGCTTCTGGTCGAGGGCCTCAATACCAAGCCGTACATCTGGTTGGCTCGCGGGCTGATCCTGGGATTGATTGGTATGGTGTGCGTGATGATCGGGGTAATTTGGAGGCAGCGCCGCGAGCGGGAAGAGCAGGCCGAACGAGACAAGCAAAGCGGCGGCGACTCGCAGACCGAAGCCCCCGGGGAGGCGTCATGACAACGGCCGGCTGGATATTCATGCTCAGTACCTGGGGCGTGGTCATCGCCGTGAACGTGTTCTGCATCCGCCGCCTGCTCAAGAACTGAGCGCCACGGCCGTGCTGAAGAACCTTCGGGAACGACCTGGAGCCCTCGGCGCGGCGGTCCTTGCGATCCTCGCGGTGCTGTTTCTACCGCAGCTACCCAGCGTGCGTTTGGAGTCCGGGTTCAGCGCGGGTCCCCAGGCGCTGGTGCCTCCGGTGGTTGCCATCTGTGCTGCGCTGAGCACGCGTCGCCTGCTGTTCTCTTTGGCGAGTGCAGTGATTGTTGGGGCGGTATTGCGTCACGGTGGGCAGGTCTGGTCCGCGGGATTTTCGAGCTACGTTGTCGACAACGCCTCGGACAGCGCCCACCTCTACATCATCGGCTTCACCCTGGCGCTCTTGGGCATGGTGCAAACGGCAGCCAGGTCCGGAGGCGCAGAAGGCATTGTTGCGGCCGTGGCGCGCCGTGCGAAGACGCGGCGCGGCGCGCAGGTCAGCACCTGGGCAATGGGCCTGTTGGTGTTCTTCGATGACTACGCAAACTGCATGCTGGTCGGCCCCACCATGCGCCCGCTCACGGACAAACTACGCATTTCTAGGGAAAAGCTGGCCTTCTTGATCGACGCTACGGCCGCGCCTGTGGCAGGCATCGTGATCATCTCCACCTGGGTGGGCTACGAGACGGGCCTGCTCGACGATGTCAGCAAGAGCCTGGCGTTATCCACCAACGGCTACGCGCTGCTGCTGGAAGGCTTGCCGCTGCGCTTCTACTGCATCCTGACCTTGGGGTTCGTGCTCGCCAACGCCTGGTCCGGCCGGGACTTCGGCCCCATGCTGCGCGCCGAACGCAGAGCACTCAGCAAGGGCAAGCTCGTCCGAGACGGCGCGACACTCATGGGCAGCGCGTCGCTGGTGCAGGCGGAGGAAGACACTCCGCATCCGTCTCCGCGTTGGTCGAATGCTGCCGCGCCTGTCGCTCTGGTCGTCGTGGCCACGTTGATCGGCCTGGTGGTGGACGGCGGCGGCGCGGGCACGCTCTCCGCGCAACCCACGCGCGCGTTGTCGGTGTCGTTCTGGCGCGAAACTCTTGGCGCCAGCGAAAACAACACCCAGGTGCTGTTCATCGCTGCAGCGCTGGGCGCCCTATGCGCCATCGTTCTGCCCGCTCTGCGCAAGGACCTAGCACTCAAAAAGGGCGTCCGCGCCTTCGCCCAGGGCGCATGGGCCGGGGTTTATGCCGTATTCGTGCTACTTCTGGCCTGGGCATTGGCACAAGTCTGCAAGGACCTCGGCACGGGTCCCGTCGTGATCGCGGCGCTGGGCAAGTCCCTACCCCACGCTGCGGTGCCCGCCGTGACGTTCCTGGCAGCCGCCGCGGTGGCGTTTTCTACCGGCACTTCTTGGGGAACGATGGCGATTCTGATCCCCACCGCGCTGCCCATCGCCCACGAGCTCGGCGGCATGCCGCTGTTGATCCTCACGGTGGCCAGCGTGCTCGACGGCGCCATTTTCGGCGATCACTGCTCGCCCATCAGCGACACCACGTTGATGTCGAGCATCGCCGCGGGCTCGGACCATCTCGATCACGTCGGTACCCAGTTGCCGTACGCCTGTGTCGTGATGTGCATCGCATTGCTGGGCGGCTACGTGCCCGTGGCACTGGGCGCACCGATTTGGCTTTCCTACGCCGCATGCGCGGCATTGATCGTGACGGTTCTATTCGTTTTCGGGCGGCGGGCGGAGGTGGCCGATTGAGCCCCAGTCGCCCGCGCGAACGCTTCACGTTCCATGGCAACGTCAGCGAGTCCCGTCACGGTTGGCTGCGCCTGACGCCGGCCTACTCCGTGCACTTGGTGCGGGAGCTGCTCGAGAAACACGCGCAGCCCGGACGCGCGGTTCTCGATCCATTCTGCGGAACCGGCACCACGATGCTCACCTGCGCCGAAGCTGGGATCGACTGCCTGACCGTGGACGTCAATCCGTTCTTGGTCTGGCTGGCCAAGGCCAAGACCGCGCACTACTCCCCCAAAGTCATCTCGGAGTTTCAAACCCTGATCCGCAACATGGGGCGAGGCGCCGACAGTCCGCCCCAGACCCGGCGCTGGACTCCGTCGCTGCACAAGATCGAACGTTGGTGGGACGAGGCCACGCTGCGTGCGTTGGCTGCCGCGTTCCACAAGCTCACGACCAGCAGCGCATCGCCGCGAGCGAAGGATCTCGCACGTCTCGCTTTCTGCCGTGCGCTGATTCGGAGTTCGAAGGCCAGCTTCGGGCACCAATCCATGTCCTTCAAGGAGCAAACCGGCGTTCTGCCAAGGGTTTCCGCGGAGCTGCAGCAAGCGGCAGAGCGCCTGAATCGCAGCTGCCAGCAGCCCATGCGTCCCTCAAAGCGACACGCGCGCCTGGGTGACGCGCGCGCGCTCGACGCCGTGAAGAGCAATCTGCCGATTGGCGTGCTGATCACGTCCCCGCCCTACGCCAACCGCATGAGCTATGTGCGCGAACTGCGGCCCTATATGTACTGGCTGGGATACCTCCGCGACGGGCGAGAGGCCGGTGAGCTTGACTGGCGCGCCATCGGCGGCACCTGGGGCATTGCAACGAGTCGTTTGAACGAATGGCAGCCATCTGGACGCCGCATGCCCCGCGGACTTTCGCGGTCGCTGCGCCGCATCCACGACGAGAGCCCCGTGCTCGCCAACTACGTGGCGCGCTACTTTGACGACATGCAGGCCCACCTAGCTAGCGCGTTTCCGCGCATCGCTCCCGGTGGATCCGTGCACTATGTGGTCGGCAATTCGAAGTTCTTCGACGAGGTTGTCGCAGTCGAGCAGCTCCTAGCGACCCAGCTGAAGAGCGCCGGTTTTCGGCGAGTTTCGGTCACTCAGTTGCGCAAACGCACCAGCAAGCGCGAACTCTACGAATACCTCGTCAGCGCCGAAAAGTGACGGCCTGAGCCGCTGCGTGAACGGCGCTAAGCCGCGACTTCGAGCAGGCCAAAGGCGGCGATGCCCCGGGAACGAAGCTCGCGCCGGATCGCATCCGTCGACGCCGTGTCGGCCGCGATGACCGCAAGCAGTTCGGAGCAGAATCCGTCCAAGGTGGTGTGGCCAATGTTCGCGAGGTCGCCGTCGTCCTCCAGAGCGACACGCCACGCACGAGCCACCGCGTAAGTGGCATCCGAGAGCGCGATGCGCCCGCCGCGCTCGGCCAAGATCCCTGAGGAGATGCCAGCGTCGATGGCATCTCGGGACAGCAAGTCCGCCTGGACCGAACCCGTACGCAGCAGATCTGCAACCACGGCGGCGGCACGCGTCGCGCCCCGCGCCAGGGCGACCTCCGCGAGGGTGCGGAGCAGGTTTTCGAATGCTGCGGACGGCTCGCGCGCTGGGGCTGTGGGCGGTGCCTTGGCAAGCTTGGGCCTGGGCCCGGCTTCCGAAGCGGACACGCGAGGCGGAACAGTCGCCGACTTCGCTGCGCTTGCCGGGCGCTCCGCCTCAGCTTTCGACTCGATAGGGCTCGACGCAGTCGCGGCCTCGAGCACCATCGGACTGAGCAGGGTGGGCGGCTCGGCGGTGTCGCGCGGCGATTCGCAGGGCGCTGCGGGCGGCGGCGTCGCCAGCCCATGCGCTGCGACTACAGCCGCACCGGTTTCACCCTCTGGTTGGGATCGCGACGCTCTAGGTCTCGCTACGGCGCGGGACGCCCCCGTCACGCTGCGGCAGCGCCACAGCGCACCGTCGTGTAGGTCGAGATTGTCGTTGGGGAACTCGGAAGCGGGTCGTCGGTAGGTCATGGGCGCGTTTCGCGCGAAATGGTGGCCGCACTCCCCGAAGGCGGCCAAGAAAGCGGCTACTTGTTGACGACGACGCTAGCGGCGTTTTCGGCGGTGAGGCCTGGACCGACGTCGCGACCCGAGCCAGCGAGCATGTATTCGACGACGGCCCAGCAGTCCTCGTCGCTCAAGGACCCTGCTTTGCTCTTCGGCAACGGCATTTCCCGCTTCACGTAGTCAAACACGTCCTGCGCGTTGCGAAACGGACCGTGGTCGCCACCAACGCCTTTGAGCGGCAGCGCCGCCGCGCCGAGAACCTCCGGTGTCCCACCAAGGCCTTGGCCAGAATTGCCGTGACATCCGGCGCACTCACGCTGGTACACCTGCGCACCCTTGGGCGACTGCTTCTTGGCTTTCGCCACACTGGCGTCGTTTGCGGCTCCTCCCCCGCCTCCGCAGGAAACGAGAAGCGGAAGCAACACGGCGCCAAGCAAGCTTTGAGCTTTCATACCTGGGCATTTCGTCGCGCCCGCCTCAAATGTCAACAGCTGTCGTTCTTTCGCCTCGGAGCACGCGCCTGCGCCGACGCGGTTTTCGGACTAAGATCTCCCGCATGAGGTCTTTGAGCATTGCCTTGGCGGCCGCCGCACTCTTTGCGTTGGGATGCACACCCAATCCGCCCGTGCGCTGGGAAACCGGCGGCGCGCCTTTGATGATTACACCGGCCCGCTGGGATCGCGCCGGCGACGACTCCATCGAGATCACGAGGGACGGCCAAGTGCTTGAAGACGGCGATCTCTTGTTCGTGATCGACCGCGCGGGGCGAGTCGTCGACGAGGACTACGAACCTTTGGCGGTCCTACTGCCTGACGGTCACGTCGCTGGAACCGACAACCGACTGCTGGGTCGGGTTGGCATGAACAACGCAGCCCCGCCCGGGTCCGCCGCAGCCTGGCTGGCTATCATGCCCAACGGCCAAGTCGTCTACTTCGACGAAGAGGGCGAACGGGAAGATCGCGGCGTGTGGCACGGCTGCAACGGGCCCCAGCAGCGGACCTGCACCCTGGTGACCCACATGCTCTGGGTGCGGGATTGGCTGCGGCGCCCGCGCAGCGGCGTCAGCGTGGGTGTGGGCGTAGGCGTCGGCTACTGACCCGCCCAGTCCCGGTCGACGCAGGGTAAAAGTGACGCTAAGACGCCGACCATGTTGGACGGTCGCCACGTTGCCGAGCATCTAGAAGAAACCAAAGCTGCCCTGAGGCGCCGCTCCGAGGAAGCCGCGCGCGCCCTCGAGCCAGCGGAAGGACTGCTCTCCAAACGCCGCGTATTGATCCACGCGACGGAAAAGCTGCAGGCCGAGCGCAACAACGCCAGCCAGGAAATGGGCAAACTCGCCAAGGGCCCTGACAAGGCCGCGTTCGAGGCGCGTCGCGGCGAGCTCAAGACGCTCTCAGACGAAGTGAAGAAACACGAGGCCGAGCTCGCTGAGCTCGAACGGGCCGTGGAAGATTTGCTGCTGGGCGTGCCGAACCTACCGCACCCGTCCGTGCCGGACGGCACGACCGAAGCCGACAACGTCGTGCGTCGAACCTTCGGAGAAGCCAAGAGTTACGACTTCGAACCCAAGCCCCACTGGGACGTCGGCGCAGCGCTGGGCGTGCTCGATTTCGAACGCGCTGCGAAGCTCTCCGGTGCGCGTTTCTCGGTCTTGTGGGGCGCGGGAGCGCGTCTATCGCGAGCACTCATCGGGTTCATGCTCGACCTGCATACCAAAGAGCACGGCTACACCGAGGTCCTGCCCCCGTTTTTGGTGCGGGGCGAAGCGCTGCGGGGCACCGGCCAGCTGCCGAAGTTCGAAGCGGACCTGTTCAAGACCCAACGCAGTGATCCCGAAGACCCATCCGCCCTGTATTTGATCCCGACTGCGGAAGTGCCTGTGACGAACCTGCACGGCGACGAGATCTTGGACGGCGCGACGCTGCCGCGTGCCTACACCGCCTATACGCCGTGTTTTCGTAGCGAAGCTGGCTCCTATGGCAAAGACGTGCGGGGTCTGATTCGGCAGCACCAGTTCGACAAGGTCGAGCTCGTTCGCTTCGTCGAACCCAGCCAGGCGCTGGCCCAGCTCGATCTGCTGTGTAGCCACGCCGAAGAGGTGCTCAAGCGCTTGGAGCTGCACTACCGGGTTGTGGAGCTGTGCGCCGGCGACCTTGGCTTTGGCGCTGAAAAGACCTTCGACATCGAAGTGTGGCTGCCATCGCAGAAAGCCTACCGCGAGATCTCGAGCTGCTCGTCCTTCGGCGACTACCAAGCGCGGCGCGCGAAGATCCGCTATCGGCCAGAGCCAAAGGCGAAACCGCGACTAGCCGCCACCTTGAATGGTTCGGCGCTCGCCGTGGGCCGCACCTTGGTCGCCATCTTGGAGCAGAACCAATGCAGCGACGGGACCGTGAGCATTCCAAAAGCCCTGGTGCCCTACTTTGGTGCTGACAATATCCCCCTGCCCTAGGGCGTTCTGCCGCCAGACGTTCCCAGCGCCGGATGCCGACGGACAACTGCAGTGCCGAGTGCAGCTGAGCTGCCTTCGGCGAGAAGCGTCGGCTACTTCTTAGCTTTTTCTTGCGCCTTCTGCTCGGCGACGAGGCGCTCGCGGATTTGCTCCATGGTCTTGCGGAATGCTTTGGCTTCGGCCGCACACATGGGCGGGCAGGGGCGACGCTTCCCGCGCCCACAACCCTTCTTTGTACCGGTACTGTAGAGCGCCAGGGCCGCGACCGCGCGATCGTCCCCCTGGTTCTTTGCCCGCGTCAGCAGGGAGATCCGCGCGGCGCAACTCGGTGCATTGCGCAGATCAAACGCCACCGCCAAGCCTGCGGTGAAGCGTTGGCGCGTAGTCGCATTCTCCAAGCGCTTCTTGGCCGATTCCCGCAACTGTGGCGAACTCAAATACAGCTCGAATAGTAGATCAGGACCCCGGGACTCCATCTTGTTCGCCAACAGGTCCAGCACCGCTTCGGATTCGTTGCCGTGGGCGAGCTTCATCAACAGCGGCCGCAGGGTATCGTCGAAGGCTTGCGCCGGTGCCTTTTCGAAGAGCTTCTCGAAAGCCAAGAGCGCTTCCTTGGCATCGGCGCCGTCTGCAGCCGCCTGCACCGCCCAAGCCCGCAGCACTTGCGGTTCGTCGGGGTAGCGCTGGGAAAGGGCTCGCAGGGCCGGCAACCCGCTGCGCATGGCCTCGGCAACTTCGCCCTCCAGATCGCGCTGCACCGGGGCCGTCGCGCTCGCTGCGGGGATAGCACTTCCTGACGCGGCCGGCGCAGAGCTAGAGGGCGCGGCAGTCGGTTCCGCAGTGGGCAGCGTGTCGCTCAGCCCAAGGGTGGGAAGTGGCTTCATCGCGCGCAAGCCGAGCACGAGAGCAGAACCCGTAACCGCAATGGCAAACGCGCGCACACCGACAGCGGAAAGCACGCGAGCCCAGCGCTCCGGGCGTCGCCCAAGCCGCCGATGCACGATGGTTGCAAGGGCCCAAACCGCAGCGATCAGAAACAGCGCCAGGTCCCAGCCCACCCAAGCCGACGGCCAAGTTTCCCGGGTGACATAGCGCACAGCGCGCAAGGTCAGCATGACCAAGCCGTAGCCAACAATCGCCGAAATCAAAGGCGAACGGATCGCGCTGACGGCGTCCAGTACGCGCGCGCTGTTGTTCCAGATCTTGCGGCGGACCCGGGCTGCCAACAGCACCACTGGTGTGAGCGCAGTGCCCATCACCCCAAGCAACGCGAGCAACAGTTCTGTGTTTGTCAGCTCTCGCCGCGCCACGGAAGTGGCCAGCCCAACCGCAGCTAGGGCGGCGATCGAGCCGCTCACCCCGACGGCAGCAAGGAGCAACGAAAGCAAACGCACGCGCCCCCAGCGCACATCGTCCTCAACATCCTGAGCCACGATGGATGCCTGGGTGCCGCGCATAGCAGGAAGCGCTTTGTTGACGGACAGCTGCTCTTCCAACGTGGTCAACGCCGCCAGCAGCTCGACCATAGTCTGATAGCGCTGTGCGGGTTCTCGGGACATGGCCCGCTGAATCACAAGCTCGACGCTTTCGGGAACACGCGGTTCCAGTACCTTGGGGCGCTCGGGCTCCCGGCTCATCACCGCCAAGATAGTCTGCTGCGGGGACTCCTCTTCAAAAGGAGGGCGACCCGTCACCGCGGTGTAGAGAATCGCGCCGATGCCGTAGACATCCGTGCGGTGATCTCCGCGCTCGCCGCGGGCCTGTTCCGGCGACATATAAGACGGGGTGCCCATGACCACGCCTGCACGGGTCACCGTGGATTTCGACCCATCGACGAAGCGCGACAAGCCGAAGTCAATCACCTTGACCTCGGGGTCCGCCATGGATCCGAGCAGAAATACGTTTTCGGGCTTCATGTCCCGGTGCAGCACGCCGCGCTCGTGGGCCGCGGCCAACGCAGCCGCCACGCGCCGCACGACACGCACCGCGATCACCGCGTCCAGGCGCTTCACGCTCTCGAGCAGTATCGCCAGGTCTTGGCCGTCCAAGAACTCGTAGACCATGAACGGCACGCCCTCGGGGGTGACGCCGACATCAAAAACATCAACAATCGACTCGTGTTTGAGCGCCGCAACAGCGTCCGCTTCTCGCTGAAAGCGCTCGACGAGCTCCGTATTCCTGGACAGGTCCGCATTGAGCACTTTCAGCGCGTAGCGCTTGTGCGCGATGCGCATGTGGCGCGCCTCGTACACACGGCTCATGCCGCCCTCGCCCACGACGCGTTCGATGCGATAGGTATCGTTCAGGACCGTCCCGATCAGCTCGTCATTTACGGCATGCGTGCTGCTGCGGGGGGGCCCGGAATTGGGGCCTTCGACGACCGTCGGATCTTGTTCGGAGCTCATTTTCCGAAGCGGCTTTGGACGTGAGCCACGGACCCAGGACACTATCACAGCGCCCGCTTGCCTTCGCCCATGCTGTGCGACGGATAAACCCGAGTGAAATCAGGCCGATGGCGCGGGCACAAAAATCGCTGTGCCCGCCCCAGCCCCTTTCCCGGCAAAGACGCCGTGGCTCAACGCTGACGCTTCTTGCCGCCCGACTTGCCGCCGGCCTTGCCGCGCACCTTCCGAGACCGGGCCGCAGTCGGCTGTTTGCGGCCGCCCCGCTCCGCGCGCACGGGGCGTTCCCTTGCGGGCTCACGGCGTTTCGGCTTGCGCCCCTGGCGCGGGCCGCGCGCGGCATCGGTCGCCGCCCGAATCACCTTTTCGGGCGGGACACGCCGCCCGTGGGTCTGCCGTCGCAGAATCGCAACATCCTCGATTTCCACCACGATGGGATCTCCAAGCTGCATCGTGTCCCCGCTGCGACGACCAACGACGCAGAGTTCGTCGTCGTCGAGCTCATAGCGGTCTGGCCCGAGGGCATCGTAGCGCACCAACACGTCCACGAAGGGGTCCTTCAGGGTGACAAACATGCCGCTGCCCACCAGTGCCGAAATCGTGCCCTCCAGGACATCGCCGATGCGATCGCGCATGTAGAGCGCGCGGTACAGATCCACGACTTCACGTTCCACGACCATGGCCGCACGCTCCCGCACGCTCGATTGGGTGGCTGACGCGCGCAAGGTTTCTACCGCCGCCGGAGAAGTATCCGGCTTGCCGCCCCGCAAGAGCCGCTTCACGGCGCGGTGGACTTCAATGTCGGGATAACGACGAATGGGCGAGGTGAAGTGGAGATAAGCGTCGGAAGCCAAACCAAAGTGGCCGACGTTCACGATGTCGTAAACGGCTTGCTTCAACGAGCGCAGTAGCAGCATTTCCAGCACCTGCCGGCGTGGGTGCTTCTCGATCTGTTTGAGAAACCGCCCCACGCCGAGAGGGTCGACGAGCTCGTCCAGGTCCACGGCGACACCGAGTCGCTCTGCAATATCCGCCAGTCGTTCCAGCTTCTTTTCGTCGGGACGAGCATGCACGCGGTACACCGCGGGCGAACGCTTGCTACTGAGCCACTCTGCCACCAGCTCGTTTGCCAGCAGCATGAGCTCTTCGACCATCTGATAAGCGCGTTTGATCCCGGGGTCCTCCGCCCGGCGCTCCACGCCAACGGGCGCACCCGTCGTGGGATCTAGGATCACGCGCGGTTCGGGCAAATCGAGATCCAGCGCGCCACGCTTCATGCGCTTGCGGCGCAACTTGCGCGCGACGTCATCGAGGCATTTGAGTCCCTTCTTCAACGCCTCTGCCGGAGCACTCCGCTGGGGCAATTCGGTGAAGCCCAGTGCCCGCGCCACACCACCGTAGGTCAGCATGGCTTGAGACCGCATCACGCCCTCGACAATCTCGAAGTGCGTGACGTTCGCCGACTTGTCCATATCGGCAATGACGCACATGCAAAGACGCTCCGCGTCGGGCAGAAGCGAACACACATCCGATGCCAGCGCAGCCGGCAACATCGGGATTGCGCGATCCGGCAGATAGATCGTGCAGCCGCGGGAAGTCGCCTCGGCATCCAGCGCGCTGCCGGGTTCGACGTACTCGGAAACGTCGGCGATAGCGATCCAGACCCGATAGCCCTCGTCCGTCTTTTCGACCCACAGCGCGTCGTCATGGTCCCGCGCATCCTCCGGGTCGATGGTGGGCAGGGGCACGTTGCGCAGGTCCACGCGACCCGCGCTGGGTGACTTGAGCAGTCGCGCGGCCAGGGCCTCCGCCTCGCGCACGGCGGCGTCGGGGTGGTCCTCTTCGATCTGTTCGCGGACTAGGATCTTGGCGACTTCGGTGTTCGGATCCCCGGGCACCCCTAAGACCGCTACCAACTCGCCTTCGGGGTTTTCGTCTGCACGCTCCGGAAAGCGCGTGATCGTGACAACGGCAGCGTCCCCGTCATTGCCGTCATGCTTTCCTTGGAGCACGACCGGGCCGCGCACACGGCTGTCGTCGGGTTCGAGCCAGCTGCTCTTGCGGCGCCGACGCAACAAACCTGCAACCCGCGGGTTCCGGCGCTGCACGATCGCTTCAATGCGTCCTTCTACGCCACGCCCCGTGCGACTGATCACAGAGATTTGGACTCGATCGCCGTGCATCGCGCCTCCAAGTCCGTCGCCAGCCACGTACACATCCGCTTGGCCCACTGCCGTCACGAAACCGAAGCCCCGTGGGTTCACGCTCAAGACGCCCTCCCAGGTTTCACCGTCGGCCCGCGGCTGCGCTTTGAAGCGATTGCCTGGCATGCGCCGGATGGTCCCGTCGAAGCTCAGTTGATCGAGCAGCTCCAAAAGCCGCGAGTATGAGCCCTCGATAACGGCGCACTGTTTTGCGATTTCGCGGGCGTGCAGCGGGCGCGCAGCTTCGGCCAAACATCCGACGATGTCGGCACGGGAAGGAAGGGGTCGCATGAGGCCTTGTAGCCCAAAACGGCTCCGGACCCGAGAGGCCAGAAGGGGGTCCGCCATGAAACAGCGAATGAATCCGCGTCTTTGCACCGCGGCGCTCGCCGCGACTAAGATGCGGATGTGCCCGCCACGGCTTCACTGATCGCGCTGCGCGTGTTCGTGCTCATCGCCTTAGCGACGAGCGCAGCGCTTTTGGTCGACTACACCAGCTTCAACCCGGCGTTCTGTAGCCCGGGATCCGGCTGTGCCTCAGTACGAGCGAGCGGTTTTGGTTTCGTCGCCGGTGTCCCCGTTCCGCTGCTCGGTCTGCTCGGCTTCGGGCTGCTCTACGTGTTGTCCCTTTCCGCGTCGAAAGCCGCGAAGCGTTGGCTCACACCAACCGCGACTGCGGGCGGCGCCGTCGCCGTGCTGTTGATCTTGCTCCAGGCGGTCGTCATCGGGCACATCTGCCTGTACTGCGTCGTCGTGGACGTCGCCGCGATCTGCGCAGCGGCCGCGGCTCTGGCCTACGCTCGCGCTGCGGCAAAAGGCGACACCGGAGTCGAGCCGCTGCGCAACTTCAGCTGGATCGCCCTCGGCGCGATCTTCATTTGTGCCCCGCTGCTCTGGCCCAAGGTGCGCCCGAAGCCCAACGTGCCGCCAGGGATCCAAGCCTTCTACGTCCCAGGCAAGATCAACGTGGTGGAGTTCGCGGACTTCCAGTGTCCTTTCTGTCGCCTACTGCACCCCCAACTGAAAGCCATCACCCGGGACTACCCAGGCCAGGTGAATTTCGTGCGCATGAATATGCCCCTCGAACGGCATGCCCAAGCCATGGACGCGGCCAAGGCGTACGTCTGCGCCGCAGAGCAAGGGAAGGGCGAAGAAATGGCGGACGCGCTCTTCGAAACCGAAGAACTCAGCGCACCCCTGAACCGGCGGCTGGCCGTGCAAATGGCACTGGACGCGGATAAATACGACCGCTGTATCGCAAGCCCGAGCACCGAAGCCGCGATTCGAAAAGAGGCGCAAATCCTCCGGGATTCTGGCTTTCAAGGTCTGCCCACCACCTATGTTGGCAACGACATGATCGTCGGCGCCCAGGGCGAAGAAGTGTTCCGGGAAGCCTTCGACCGCGCAGCCCGCGGCGACGGCAGCAGCGGCGTTCCCGGACCGATTTTCGTGGGCGGTGTGCTCCTGCTGTCCGCGGCGGCGGCCTTCGCGGGGCGCGTACAAGGCGGGGGAACGGGAACCGAAAAGACGAGCCAGCAGCGCGTGACAGGCCAGGCCCGTGACGAAGACGACGGCGACGACGACGATGACAGCGACGAGCCCGGCGACGACGAGCCCGACGACGACGAGCCCGACGACGACGAGCCCGACGACGACGAGCCCGACGACGACGCCCCGTCCAAGCGCTAGTCACCACGCCAGTTGTGCTATGCTCGGCCATGGCAGACCAAGACCGCACGGATCACCTCGATGCAAACGGCCACGTGCCCTTCGAAGTCTTCCAAGCGCTCCCCAAGACCGACTTGCATGTGCACTTGGACGGGTCTTTGCGCCTGGAGACCATTCTAGAGCTCGCTACTGAGGGCAACATCGACCTGCCCGCCAACACCGTCGAGGGACTGCGCGACGCCATTGGCTGCGGTCGCATCTTCGGCTCCTTGGTCGACTATCTCCGCGGCTTCGAGATCACCCTCAAAGTGATGCAAACCGAAGAAAGTCTGGAGCGCATCGCCTTCGAGCTGGCGGAAGACGCACACATGGAAAACGTGCGCTACATGGAGGTGCGTTACGCGCCCATGCTGCACACCCAACGCGGCTTGAAGCTCACGAAGGTCGTGGAAGCCGTGCTCGACGGCCTGCGCCGCGCACGTGAAACCTACGGCATCAAAGCGAACGTGATCATTTGCGGGATCCGCAACATCTCCACGGAGTCGTCCTACGAAATGGCCGAGTTGGCCGTGGCTTACAAAGGCCGGGGCGTGGTGGGCTTCGATCTCGCGGGTGCCGAAGCCGACAACCCGGCCAAACACCACAAACTCGCTTTCCAGCTAGTGCGGGACAACAACATCAATTGCACCATTCACGCCGGGGAAGCCTACGGACCGGAGTCCGTGGCCCAGGCCATTCACGTCTGCGGCGCCCATCGCATCGGCCACGGCGTACGGCTACGCGAAAGCGGCGACCTGCTTCATTACGTGAACGACCATCGCATCCCGCTGGAATGCTGCCCCTCCAGCAATGTGCAAACAGGCGCGGTCCGGGATCTTGCCAGTCATCCCCTCAAGCTGTACTTCGATCTGGGATTGCGCGTGACGGTGAACACCGACAACCGGCTGATCACGGATACGTCAGTGTCCAAGGAGTTGTACCTGACGCATACGCAGATGGGCCTGCCCTTCAAAGACATCAAGAGCATCATCGTCGGCAGCTTCAAGTCCGCGTTCCGACCTTTCCACGAAAAGCAGGCCGCACTCCGCCGGGTAACCGTGGAAATCGAGCGCTTCGATGACGACGGCCGTCTGCGTCCCGACGCGCCGGCTCCGACTTCCGATCCGCGTAGCCGCCCGCTGCAGGCCAAGCCCGTGGCGCCTCAGGCCGGATAAATCCCAGGCGGGCACCGCCGGCACGCCCACTCAAACGCGGATGCCGGCGCGCACGTCGTCACCCACGGCGGCATCGAGGGTTTCGATGGCCGCTTCAATCTCCTTGCTTTGTCCTTCGGGCATGCGCACCAAGAAGCGTACGTACAGGTCGCCTGTCTTCTTGCCGCGCTTCACGCCGCGAGCGCGCAGACGCACCACCTGACCGCTCTGCGCCGCAGGAGGCACCGTGAGGGACACCATGCCGTCCGGGGTGGGCACTCGCACCTTGGCACCGCGATAGGCTTCGCCGGGCGTGATCGGCAGATCCATGTACAAGTCCAGGCCGTCGCGATCGAAAACCGGGTGGGGCGAGACGCGGATCGACAACATCAAGTCTCCCGGCTGGCCTCCCGTGCCACTCGGCGCGCCATGGCCAGGGACCCGAACCCGATCGCCGTCTCCGGCGCCCGCGGGCACCCGCACGGTGACCTCTTCGCCGCCGTCTTGCAGCCGCAAGCGCAAAGTCGCCCCGCGGATCGCGCTCATGAAGTCCACGGTCACGTCGCTGGACACGTCCGCGCCCTTGACGGGACCACGCCGCCCCCGGCCGCCGAAGAGATCCCCAAATAGATCCCCGATGCCGCTGCTTTGCGCCGCGCCAAAGATATCCTCGAAGCCGACACTGCCGCCGCGGCTGTAGCGCGCCCGACCTCCCGCTGCGCGCTTGTACGCCCGCGCCGCCTCTACGTCGAAGCCTTCTCGCAGTCCGTCTTCGCCGAACTCGTCGTAACGTGAGCGCTTCTCTTTGTCGCTCAACGCCTGGTAAGCGCGATTGACGTCTTTGAAGCGCGCTTCCTTGGCGCCATCGCCAGGATTCTTGTCGGGATGCAGCTCCGCCGCCAGCTTGCGGTATGCCTTCTTGATCTCTTCGGCGCCCGCGTCGCGGTTCACCCCGAGTTCCTTGTAGAAATCCCTGGCCATGATCTCCTAGCAAACTAAGTACGCCGGGCGCCTAGGGCAAGCGCGACCCACCACCGACCTCACCGCGGCCTTTTCGGCCGCGCTCTCCCGCGGGGCGCGCGGCAGGTCACGGCGATAGAATCCACCTCGCGGGTCGGTGGCTCCGAGCCGAAGTCTCCGAAGTACTCGATGGCTTCAAAGCCCGCGGCTTCCAAATACCCCCGCATCTCAAGGGGGAAAAACTGGCGGTGGTTCAGCAGAACCGTCCAAGCAGGACTACCGTCCTCGGGGTAGAACTCCATCCAAACCACCAACAGCTGCCGCAGCGGATCGTATTCAAAACGCTCCGCGTAGCGCGTCAGTTTGCCCGTCGTCGGGTGGCGAAACCGAGGCGCATGGTAGCGCTTATTCGGGTCCAGGCAGAGGTCAGCGGGTTGCGGAACGGAGAAGTCGAAGGCCAGCACACCGCCGGGCTCCAAGTGTTTGGACACGCTCCGGAAGAAACCCCGCACTTCCTCCAAGGTGTACAAATGCAGCACCACGTTGAAGGGCGCGATCACCAGGGGAAAGCGACCGCGCAGCGCCAAGCTGGCAAAGTCCGCGTGCTTGAGTCGAACGCGGCGGCGGAGGGCGGCATCTTCCTCCTCCAGCTTGCCCTCCAGGGCGCGCAGCATCGGCCGCGATAGATCCACCGCGGTCACGTCGATGCCGGCACGCGCCAGAGAAAGCGTGACGCGCCCACTGCCGGCACCCAGCTCCAGCACGGGGCCTCCGACGCTTTTGGCCAGGGCCACGTACCAGGCGACGTCATCCGTCCGCTTCGCGTAGGTACGGTCGTAGTACGCCGGGTCGGCGTAGTGCGCGAGCGCACCTAGGTCACCCACCTGACCCAGATCCTCGGCGGTCAGGGCGGGTGCGGACTCAGCACTTTTGCGGCGCAGAGCGCGCGGGCTCACTGCGGTTCGAGAGCTTGCACTTCCGCGATGTACTCGCGAACGACTTCTTCACTCTGACGGTGCCAGTAGACGCGGCCCTTGGCGATCTCGCGCAGGCTCACGACGGCAGCCTTGTTCTTCGCGTTCACCAGAGCTGGAGCGCCCTTCATCAGCGAACGGGTGCGCTGTGCTGCCAACACCACCAACGCGAATCGGTTCTCTTCGTGCTCTAAGCAATCTTCAACGGTAACGCGCGCCACAAAGGCCTCCTTCGAAAGGGCGGCGAACCTAGCCGAAGGCCGAAAGCCACGCAACCTGCTGACAACACTGCGCCCCGGTTCAGTGGAGGCCCAGGGCCCACAATGCGCTATCCTGGCTGTCTTAGTTTTTTTCGACCGCGGCGCGGCAGCGCCTGAAACAGGGGCTTTCTCATGAACCGACTTGTTCTTTCCGCCACAGTCCTCGGGCTGTTCCTTTTTTCCTGCGGCTCCGAAGACGACGCCAGCACCGGCGCCGGAGGCACGAAGGCCACCGGGGGTTCGACGTCTACGGGCGGGTCAAGCTCCGGCGGAACTGCGGGCAACGCCGGAACTGCGGGCAGCAACACCGGCGGCAACGCGGGCAGCGGCGGGACCGCGGGAACGGCTGGTACGGGCGGCAGCGCAGGCGCAAGCGGCAGCGCGGGCTCCGGCGGCACGGCCGGCAGGGGCGCGGCCGGCGGTGGCACGGGCGGCGCGGGCACCGGGGGCGCCGGCACGGGGGGCAGCGGCACCGGGGGCGCGGGCACGGGCGGCACTTCCGGTGGCAGCTGCAAACTCGCAACCGAATGCCAAATGAGTGTCTACAAGGCGGTCATCACCGGTGAGAAAGACTGCTACTGCACCGTGTGCCCCGACACGCCGATGACCAAGGTCGAGCATCAAAAGCGCGATGCCGATTGGAAGACGCATTGCACGAAGTGGGCAACCAACAATCCGTGCCCCATTCCCAAATGCGTCGTGCCGCCGCCGGTAGCGTGTAAGAACAACCAATGCGTCGTCGCGACCAGCGACACCAAATAGCGGCATGAAGTCCCTGCACCGCGACGACCTATTCGGGTGGTCGCTCTTCGACGAGTCGCGCAACATCGACTTTCACTCGGTGCTGTGGCGACGCGCCGACGGCAACGTCGCGATCGACCCCCTGCCGCTCTCCCCGCACGACGCGCAGCACCTGGACAGCCTCGGCGGGGTCCGCCACATCGTGGTCACCAACTCGGATCACCTACGCGCTGCGCAAGAGTTGAAGCAGCGCTACGAAGCAGATCTCTGCGGCCCCGCGGCAGAGCAAACAAGCTTCGGTTCCAGCTGCGATCGCTGGCTGGCCGACGGCGACACGGTGGTGCCGGGACTAGTGGCCTATTTCCTGGACGGGTCGAAGACCCCCGGGGAGCTCTGCCTCGTCCTCGATGGCACCACGCTGATCACCGGCGATCTGATCCGAGCTCAGCGCGGCGGCGCCTTGAACCTGCTGCCCGATGCGAAACTGGCCGATCCCGTCGCGGCCCGTCGCAGCGTGCGCGGGTTGGCGCGCCGCATCTCGGTTCAGTGTGTGCTGGTGGGCGACGGCTGGCACGTCTTTCAGGACGGACAACGCGCCCTCGAAGCGTTGGTGGCCGGCTTTCCCGACGATTCTTGACCTCGGGGTCCCCCGGGCCGCGGCGTTTTTGCCACACCGAAAAATTGCTTACAGTCGAGCCATGAGCGACGCAGACGGGGACGCTGACGACACGGGAGAGTGGGACTTCTATTACTGCCGCGTCGATGATGCGCCAGCGTCCGTCTTCCTGAACTTCCAATACCAACAAGAGCGCCCGCCCCTGGACACGCTGTACTACGCGGGGCTGCAAATGCTCGACCCGGCGGACCACGGCATGGGCGGCCCCGAAGACGCGGAAGCGCTGTGGGCCCTCGAGGACGCCATCACCGCAAGCGCCGCCGGCGCGGGCTTCACCTACGTGGGGCGCCTCCGCAACAAAGGCGATTGGCAACTGACCTTTTACGGCGACGCCGGCAAAGAAGCCGCCCTGGAGGAGGTCGTCGTCCGAGCGCTCGCCGACGCGGATCGCGGCTACCGCATCGGCAGCCAGGCAGATGCCGAATGGGGCTACTACGACGAGTTCCTCATGCCCGACGCCGAACGCTGGCAGTGGATCATGGACCGCCGCGTCGTGCAGCAACTGGAAGGCTCCGGGGACCAGCTCGACACACCACGCGAAGTCGACCACTTCGTCCACTTCGCCGATGCCGACGCGCGAGACGCCTTTGGCCGCGCCGCCGCCGAGCTCGGCTTCCGCATCGAAGCTCTCGACCCCGATCAGACCAACGAGCTGCCCTTCGGCATGTCCGTGCACCGCAACGACGCCGTGAACCTGAACCACATCCACGACGTCGTGATGACGCTATCGGATCTAGCCGACGAAAACGCCGGCGACTACGACGGCTGGGGCTGCGTGCTGGTGCCGGATCCGAAAACGCAGAACTAAGGCGCGCGGTTTGAGCCTTGGGGCGGAGGAGAAAGGATTCGAACCTTCGGAGGGCTTGCACCCTCGGCGGTTTTCAAAACCGCTGCCTTAGACCACTCGGCCACTCCTCCACCGGCGAGTTTTTGCTTCGCCCTGACCAGTGTCAAGAGGCGGAGAGAAAAGCCGCGCGTTTACCCACTCTGGGGTTGGCAACGAATTCATGTGCGCTGCAGCCTCGACCATGGCCGCGAGGTAGTTGGCGCAGAAAGGACTCAGTACGGCGGCGACCGGGGTTCCAATCGCTGATTTCCGCGTGAGCGTGAGCGTGAGCGTGAGTGTGAGCGCGTGCGTGAGTGTGAGCGTGAGCGCGTGCGTTGGTGTTGACGACGCGTCAGCCCTTTAGCAGTCACCTACACGAGCAGAGCGACCGGGGTCGGGGCCCCGGAGCGAGGGGGAACGGCG